>NZ_JBHVPH010000072.1:0-1006 GCF_042887425.1 Kitasatospora sp. NPDC057940 | reverse complement strand
CTTGAAAGAGTGCGTAATAGCTCACTGGTCAAGTGATTCCGCGCCGACAATGTAGCGGGGCTCAAGCACATCACCGAAGTCGTGTCATTGCAGCAATAGGGCCAACGCCTGCTGTGATGGGTAGGGGAGCGTCGTGTGCCGGGTGAAGCGGCGGTGGAAACCAGTCGTGGACGGTATACGAGTGAGAATGCAGGCATGAGTAGCGATACAAGAGTGGGAAACTCTTGCGCCGATTGACCAAGGGTTCCTGGGTCAAGCTGATCTGCCCAGGGTAAGTCGGGACCTAAGGCGAGGCCGACAGGCGTAGTCGATGGACAACGGGTTGATATTCCCGTACCCGCTTTGAAGCGCCAACGCTGAACCTCTTGATGCTAAGCCCGTGAAGCCGGCCCGGAGTCTTCGGACAATGGGACGTGGTGGAGCCGGTGACCCAAGAGGGTAGTAGGTGAGCGATGGGGTGACGCAGGAAGGTAGTCCAGCCCGGGCGGTGGTTGTCCCGGGGTAAGGGTGTAGGACGAACGGTAGGCAAATCCGCCGTTCACATAGTCTGAGACCTGATGCCGAGCCGATTGTGGTGAAGTGGATGATCCTATGCTGTCGAGAAAAGCCTCTAGCGAGTTTCATGGCGGCCCGTACCCCAAACCGACTCAGGTGGTCAGGTAGAGAATACCGAGGCGTTCGGGTGAACTATGGTTAAGGAACTCGGCAAAATGCCCCCGTAACTTCGGGAGAAGGGGGGCCATTCCTGGTGACGGCACTTGCTGCCAGAGCTGGGGGTGGCCGCAGAGACCAGCGAGAAGCGACTGTTTACTAAAAACACAGGTCCGTGCGAAGCCGTAAGGCGATGTATACGGACTGACGCCTGCCCGGTGCTGGAACGTTAAGGGGACCGGTTAGCTCCACTTCGGTGGGGCGAAGCTGAGAACTTAAGCGCCAGTAAACGGCGGTGGTAACTATAACCATCCTAAGGTAGCGAAATTCCTTGTCGGGTAAGTTCCGACCTGCA
>NZ_JBHVPH010000071.1:735-1010 GCF_042887425.1 Kitasatospora sp. NPDC057940 | reverse complement strand
GCGCTGATATTAATTAGGATTTCTATTATTATTGTGTCTACTTCCTATAAAAGGTATTATGTTAACCAAAAAGCTTTTGAGAATATACTCTCAAAAGCTTTTTTTATTTATTTATCGTAAAGAAAGGTAATCCCCTCATTGGTACATGATAGTGCTTTAATAATACCCAAATAATCAAAACAGCTGCTAAGCTGCCAAACGATAATAAAAGCTCTAGCATTCCTACTTCTTTTTCAGAATCCATATAAATCAGTCCTCTTAATGAATATGTAAGA
>NZ_JBHVPH010000071.1:0-725 GCF_042887425.1 Kitasatospora sp. NPDC057940 | reverse complement strand
TATTAATAATATTTGGAAAAATATTATTATGTTTACTTAATAAATTACATATTACATTTTTTCGGTAATAGTTTAAAGATATTTTTGGAGATTAAAAGAAAAAAACATGTAAGGTGAGTGATTTTTGGTATCTTCCTAAAAGAAAAAGCAGGCTTAAGCCTGCTTCTATAGCCTTAAAGGCTACTATATCGTTAAGAAATACGTATTAGGTTTTGTAAAGATCTTTGATGTAGATTTTGAAATTGTTGAACAGCTTCTGTCATGGATGCTGTGTTCAATTTCTTTAAGATGCCTTTTCTTTGATTCTTAATGGTACTTTCTTCTTTATGGAGAATTTCTTGTATTTCTGAAAGAGAATGACCATCAATAGCAAGAGCAAAGACTTCTTGTTCTGCTTGTGTGAATTGGTTCATGAATACCTTCTCTTTAAGGATTTTACATTCTTCTTCTACACTCTTCAGTCGAGCAACTTCATCAACTAAATCAGAAGCTACACTTAAGATATTTTCAATACCCATTAATAGTTTTTCGCTTTGATCCATGATAAGACCCTCCTATTTTTTGAGGGCAACCCATGTTATAATAAAAGTCCTTACAAGTTTTTTACATGGGGTGCTTTCCTAGCCGGGAAAGTGCCCTTTTTCATTTTATTTAGTTTGGACTTGCAGTTAATTGTTTGGATCACCTCCTTAATTATCATCTTCTTGCTCTTGTGAGGCTAATGA
>NZ_JBHVPH010000070.1:0-1030 GCF_042887425.1 Kitasatospora sp. NPDC057940 | reverse complement strand
CTGAGGACAAGCCCTCGGCCTATTAGTACCGGTCAACTCCACCCCTCACAGGGCTTCCATATCCGGCCTATCAACCCAGTCGTCTACTGGGAGCCTTACCCTCTCAAGGAGGTGGGAGTGCTCATCTCGAAGCAGGCTTCCCGCTTAGATGCTTTCAGCGGTTATCCCTCCCGAACGTAGCCAACCAGCCATGCCCTTGGCAGGACAACTGGCACACCAGAGGTTCGTCCGTCCCGGTCCTCTCGTACTAGGGACAGCCCTTCTCAACACTCCTACGCGCACAGCGGATAGGGACCGAACTGTCTCACGACGTTCTAAACCCAGCTCGCGTACCGCTTTAATGGGCGAACAGCCCAACCCTTGGGACCTACTCCAGCCCCAGGATGCGACGAGCCGACATCGAGGTGCCAAACCATCCCGTCGATATGGACTCTTGGGGAAGATCAGCCTGTTATCCCCGGGGTACCTTTTATCCGTTGAGCGACGGCGCTTCCACAAGCCACCGCCGGATCACTAGTCCCTACTTTCGTACCTGCTCGACCCGTCAGTCTCACAGTCAAGCTCCCTTGTGCACTTACACTCAACACCTGATTGCCAACCAGGCTGAGGGAACCTTTGGGCGCCTCCGTTACTCTTTAGGAGGCAACCGCCCCAGTTAAACTACCCACCAGACACTGTCCCTGATCCGGATCACGGACCCAGGTTAGACATCCAGCACGACCAGAGTGGTATTTCAACGACGACTCCACAACAACTGGCGTTGCTGCTTCAAAGTCTCCCACCTATCCTACACAAGCCGAACCGAACACCAATATCAAGCTATAGTAAAGGTCCCGGGGTCTTTCCGTCCTGCTGCGCGAAACGAGCATCTTTACTCGTAATGCAATTTCACCGGGCCTATGGTTGAGACAGTCGAGAAGTCGTTACGCCATTCGTGCAGGTCGGAACTTACCCGACAAGGAATTTCGCTACCTTAGGATGGTTATAGTTACCACCGCCGTTTACTGGCGCTTAAGTTCTCAGCTTCGCC
>NZ_JBHVPH010000069.1:0-1082 GCF_042887425.1 Kitasatospora sp. NPDC057940 | reverse complement strand
GCCTCCCCCACCACGGTCACGGCCGTCGGGCAGGTCGTCGACTACAGCTTCCTGGTGACGAACAGCGGGAACGTGACGCTGACCGACGTGACGGTGAACGAGACCGCGTTCTCCGGCACCGGCACCCCGCCCGCGATCACCTGCCCGGCCGGCGCCGCCTCGCTGGCACCCAACACGTCGGTGACCTGCACCGCCCACTACACCGTCACCCAGGCCGACATCAACGCAGGCTCGATCACCAACACGGCTACGGCGACCGGTACTCCGCCCACCGGCCCGCCGGTCACGTCCCCGCCGTCCAACGCAACCGTCACCGCGACACCCTCTCCGGCGATCACCATCATGAAGACCGCCTCGCCGACCACGGTCACGGCCGTCGGGCAGGTCGTGGACTACAGCTTCCTGGTGACGAACAGCGGGAACGTGACGCTGACCGACGTGACGGTCAACGAGACCGCGTTCTCCGGCACCGGCACCCCGCCCGCGATCACCTGCCCGGCAGGCGCTGCCTCGCTCGCGCCCAACACGTCGGTGACCTGCACCGCCCACTACACGGTGACGCAGGCCGACATCAACGCAGGCAGCATCACCAACACCGCGACCGCGACCGGCACTCCGCCCACCGGCCCGCCCGTGACCTCACCGCCGTCCAACGCGACCGTCACCGCGACGTCCAACCCGGCGCTCACCATCGCCAAGACCGCCTCCCCCACCACGGTTTCGACCGTCGGACAGGTCGTCGACTACAGCTTCCTGGTCACCAACACCGGCGACGTCACCCTCACCAACGTGACGGTGAACGAGACCGCGTTCTCCGGCACCGGCACCCCGCCCGCGATCACCTGCCCGGCCGGAGCCGCCTCGCTGGCACCCAACACGTCGGTGACCTGCACCGCCCACTACACGGTGACGCAGGCCGACATCAACGCGGGCAGCATCACCAACACCGCGACAGCCACCGGCACACCGCCCACCGGCCCGCCGGTCACCTCACCGCCGTCCAACGCGACCGTCACCGCGACCTCCAACCCCGCGCTCACCATCGTGAAGTCGGTGGATGCGACGGAACTGACCGCAGTCGG
>NZ_JBHVPH010000068.1:0-1323 GCF_042887425.1 Kitasatospora sp. NPDC057940 | reverse complement strand
GTGACTGGTCGTTGTTTGAGAACTGCACAGTGGACGCGAGCATCTGTGGCCAAGTTTTTAAGGGCGCACGGTGGATGCCTTGGCACCAGGAACCGATGAAGGACGTGGGAGGCCACGATAGTCCCCGGGGAGCCGTCAACCAGGCTTTGATCCGGGGGTTTCCGAATGGGGAAACCCGGCAGTCGTCATGGGCTGTCACCCGCTGCTGAACACATAGGCAGTGTGGAGGGAACGCGGGGAAGTGAAACATCTCAGTACCCGCAGGAAGAGAAAACAACCGTGATTCCGGGAGTAGTGGCGAGCGAAACCGGATGAGGCTAAACCGTGATGGTGTGAGACCCGGCAGGGGTTGCCATCACGGGGTCGTGGGATTTTTCTTGATCGGTCTGCCGGCCGGTCGGCGAGTCAGAAACCGTATGGGTAGTCGAAGGACATGCGAAAGGTCCGGCGTAGAGGGTAAGACCCCCGTAGACGAAATCTGTACGGCTCGTTTGAGAAACTCCCAAGTAGCACGGGGCCCGAGAAATCCCGTGTGAATCTGGCGGGACCACCCGCTAAGCCTAAATATTCCCTGGTGACCGATAGCGGATAGTACCGTGAGGGAATGGTGAAAAGTACCGCGGGAGCGGAGTGAAATAGTACCTGAAACCGTGTGCCTACAAGCCGTGGGAGCGTCGTTCATCAGCTTGCTGGTGGGCCGTGACTGCGTGCCTTTTGAAGAATGAGCCTGCGAGTTTGCGGTGTGTAGCGAGGTTAACCCGTGTGGGGTAGCCGTAGCGAAAGCGAGTCCGAATAGGGCGGTTGAGTTGCATGCCCAAGACCCGAAGCGGAGTGATCTAGCCATGGGCAGGTTGAAGCGCGGGTAAGACCGTGTGGAGGACCGAACCCACCAGGGTTGAAAACCTGGGGGATGACCTGTGGTTAGGGGTGAAAGGCCAATCAAACTCCGTTATAGCTGGTTCTCCCCGAAATGCATTTAGGTGCAGCGTCACGTGTTTCTTGCCGGAGGTAGAGCACTGGATAGGCGATGGGCCTTACCGGGTTACTGACCTTAGCCAAACTCCGAATGCCGGTAAGTGAGAGCGTGGCAGTGAGACTGTGGGGGATAAGCTCCATGGTCGAGAGGGAAACAGCCCAGAACACCGACTAAGGTCCCTAAGCGTGTGCTAAGTGGGAAAGGATGTGGAGTCGCAGAGACAACCAGGAGGTTGGCTTAGAAGCAGCCACCCTTGAAAGAGTGCGTAATAGCTCACTGGTCAAGTGATTCCGCGCCGACAATGTAGCGGGGCTCAAGCACATCACCGAAGTCGTGTCATTGCAGCA
>NZ_JBHVPH010000067.1:0-1483 GCF_042887425.1 Kitasatospora sp. NPDC057940 | reverse complement strand
GCTTGGGTTCTAACGGTCCTCGCAACACCCGCGATCTGTGGGAGTTGCGAGGACCGTGGGCGTTAGGCGTGATGATCTTGCTGAGTTGCGGGAGCGCTTCCTTGGGCGGCTGGATGTAGTAGGCAGCGTGACCGTGGCGGCGCGTGAGCTGGGGATTAACCGGAACACCGCCTTCACCTGGGCCCGGAAGGCAGGGCGGAGGTCGGCAGGCCCGCCGCGCCGGCATTCCGGACGGGACGAGTACGAGCGGCTCCGGGCCGGCGGTGTCGCCCCCCGGGTGGCTGCCCGGCAGGTCGGCGTGAACGAGCGCACGGCCAGGGACTGGGACCGGGGCGTCAGGAAGACCCGCCATTCGCGCACCTACCCCGAGGGGTACCGCGTCGACTATCCGGCGGGAACCGCCACCATGTCCGGTGTGACAAAAGCACCCGTCGGCTTGAGGGCCCTGGAGAAGCAGCTCCACCCACGGTTCCTGACCCTGGCCGAGCGCGAACAGATCCGCGATCTTCGCTCGGCGGGCCAGTCGCTGCGGGCGATCGGACGGACCCTGGGACGGCCCGCGAGCACGATCAAGCGTGAGATCGACGCAAACTCCGGCAGCGACGGCTACCGGCCCTACCAAGCCCACCGGGCGGCGGCCGCGCGCAGGCCCCGGCCCAAGGACCGCAAGCTGCTGAGCGAGGGGCGACTGCGCCGCTTCGTCCAGGACAGGCTGCGCAGGCGGTGGTCGCCGGAACAGATCTGCCACGCTCTGCGGAGGGAACATCCCGGCGACGAGAGCATGCGAGTGAGCGTGGAAACGATCTACCAGACCCTGTATTTCCAGGCCCGCGGCGGCCTGAAGCGGGAGGTGCAGGCAGCCGTCCGCTCCGGGCGGACCCGCCGCAAACCACGCCGGAACCCCGAGCGGCGCACTTCCCGGTTCATCGACCCGATGGTGATGATCAGCGACCGTCCCGCCGACATCGACGACCGGGCCGTGCCCGGCCACTGGGAAGGCGACCTGATCCTCGGCGCGGGCGGACGCTCCGCGATCGCCACCCTGGTCGAACGCAGCACCCGCTACACCATGCTTGTCCACCTGCCGGGCGGAGCCCACGACGCCGAGACCGTCCGCGACGGGCTCGTCCGGACCGTCCGAACCCTGCCCGCCCACCTGCGCGGCTCGCTCACCTGGGACCAGGGCGCCGAGATGGCACGCCACCGGCAGTTCAGCATGGCCACCGACATGCCCGTCTACTTCTGCGACCCGGCCTCGCCCTGGCAGCGCGGCTCGAACGAGAACACCAACGGGCTGCTGCGGCAGTACTTCCCGAAAGGCGCCGACCTGAGCCTGCACGATCCCGAAGACCTCGAACACGTCGCCCAGGAGCTCAACGGCCGCCCACGCAAGACGCTCGGCTGGGATACCCCAGCCGAGCGTCTACGTGATCTACTCACCGTCTGAAACCAAGCGGTGTTGCGACGACCCCTTGAACCCAAG
>NZ_JBHVPH010000065.1:0-2414 GCF_042887425.1 Kitasatospora sp. NPDC057940 | reverse complement strand
GCAGCACGGTGCTGCCGGGCCCGGGGCCTGTCGTCCGCGCCTACCGCCCGCCCTCTCCAGGCCTGCGCGGGGGGTTGCGCCGCAGCGGGTCCAGTTCGCGGGCCAGCGTCCGCACGTCCACGGCTATCCGCGCCGCGAGTTCACCCGGCCCCGCGTCGCCCGGCAGGCGCCGGGACCAGGAACGCGCCTTGGCCGGACCGTCCTGGACCATGTCGAAGTTCAGCCGCACCGCCCCGGCCACGTCGGCCAGGGTCACCAGGATCCGGGTGTCCACGAGGTCGATCGTGACCTCGTTCCCGATGCACGAACACGCCACCAGACCCTCGATGTCCTCCTCCGCCAGATATCTGGCCAGGGGAACCGCTCTCCCCCGGATCAGGTACGGACGTACCACCGCCACCACAGACCCCGCCCCCTCTCCAGCCCACCGGACACGCCGAGCACCGTACGGCCCGGCGGCGGCGCAAGCGCGCCGCAACGACCGGGCCCGCCCATGCTCCACCCATAGCCCCCGGATCGCCAAGTCCAGGACGTCCCAGGCGACTTGACCGACAGCACTGGCCCGGCGCACCGGCGCACGCCCCGGCGCACTCGGGCGCCCCGCCACCAGGCCCGCCATCAGGCCCTCCGTCAGATCCGCTGTCAGATCCGCCGTCAGATCCACCGCACCCGAAACGCACGAAGGCCCGCCCGCACGAGGCGGACGGGCATCCCCGCGGCCGCGCGGCCCTGCGGCGCGCGGCCGGGCCGCTCAGCGGCCCAGGCGGCTGAACCGGCCGTGCAGGACCAGCGAGCGGCTCAGGGCCGCCAGGCCCGCCGTGCAGAGCAGCGTGCGGAGCATGTTCGCGGCCACCCAGGTGCCCTCGAACTTGGCGCGCACGCCCGCGAAGTCGTGGATCTGGGACGGGTCGCCGGCCGCCGCCAGCTCGTTGTTGAGCGGGATGTTGACGCCCATCGTGACCATCAGCGCCACCACGTACAGCACCGTCGCCCCGGCCGCCCACAGCGCCGCCTGGCGCCGGCCGGCCTTGTGCTGGAGCCAGGCCGCCACGCCGGTGGCGGCGAAGGCGCCGACGAAGACCAGGCCGAACATCCCGTTCTCGATCGACGAGTTGATGTGCTGCATCGCCGTCACGTACGTCCGGTCGTCCCCGGCCGCGAGGCCCGGCATCACCGACACGTCGAAGGCGAAGAACAGGCCCGCCATCAGGCCCATCGCGATGGTGGCGCCCGCCAGGACGGGCCCGGCGGCGCGGCCCTGCCCGGCGGTTCCGCCGTGCGGTGAACTCCCCGGCCGCACACCGCCGATGGCCGACGGGACCGCGTACGACACCGGTGCCGACCTCTGATCCGAACGCATCACAGGACCCCTTTTCACTCTCCCGGCCCCGCAGGACGCGGTGCCGGCGAACAGCGGAACGAACGACACCACCCACCGTGCGGCGCCCCCCGCAACGGAACCGCGACAACCGGAACACCGCTACGCGCCACGGCACTTGCGGCATCGGAGAGTGTCAGGAGGAGTGCCGGGGGAGCCGGGAAGGGGCCGGCGGTCACAGAACCGGGTTCAGGGTGCGCCGGTACCGGCGCTCCAGCACCGTGCGGCCGATCAGCCGCACCGGACCCGGGATGGTGGCCGACACCGCCCGCACGGACGCCGCGTCCGCGCCGTCGAACATCCACGGCTGCAGGTACGTCATGACCTGCCCCGGCGCGCTCTGGATGATCCGCCGCTCCACCCGCAGGTACTCGTCCACCGGCAGGCCCGCGATCGCCGGGAACACCACCGGCTCCTCGTGCCCCAGGTGCTCGCGGATCAGGTTCTCGAACCCCGCCGCGGCCTCGGGCAGTTCGGCGATCCGGCGGGCGGAGAGCACGTCCGCGACCCGGCGCATCGTCCGGTCGAGCGCTTCGTGGTCCTGCTCCAGGATGCCGCCGCCGTCGAAGCCGGCCAGCCGCTCGCGCAGGAAGGGCCAGAGGATCTCGTCCTCGCTGTGGTGGTGCCAGTCGATGACGGCCCGCAGCCGGCCGAACCAGTCCGCCAGGGCCGCCGCGGGGCCCCAGCCGCCCGCGGACGAACCCCGGGCGGCGGCCGCGCTCAGCCGCGCGGCGTCCCGGCGCATCGCCACGTGCATCAGCCCGAAGCCCCGGATGTGCCCGGGCAGCGCGCCGACGCCCTGCTCACTCGACCAGACCTGCTTGCCGTCCGACATGGCCAAACCTCCACTGTTATGTCCGGATACACGACCAACGCCCGCCCGGTGGCGGCCTGTTCGGGCCGCCACCGACGAGCCGGATCACACGTTCCACACGCCCGAGGCGGCGGCCTCGCGGGCGAAGTCGGCGAAGTCCCGCGGCTCACGCCCCAACGCCCGCCGCACCCCGTCCCCCAACGAAGCGTTACGACCGTCCAG
>NZ_JBHVPH010000064.1:0-3231 GCF_042887425.1 Kitasatospora sp. NPDC057940 | reverse complement strand
CCGGTGGAGCGGATGATGCGGGACGCGAAGATCACCCAGATCTACGAGGGGACCAACCAGGTCCAGCGCATCGTCATGGCCCGCAACCTGCCGTAGCCGGGCTGGGCTTCCGCCCGACCGGCGAGACGAGCGGCGATCAGGCGGTGGCGGAGCTGGAGTTGGACACGCCCTGGGCCCGGCGGTGACGAGTAGGGTGCCGGACCATGACCGAGCCGGACTTCCTCGCCACGACCAGGGCGTTCTATGACGCCGTCGCCGTCGACTACGCCGACCGCTTCCGCGACGAACTGGCCGGTGAGCCGCTGTCCCGGGCGGTGCTCGCGGCCTTCGCCGATCTGGTCCGCGCCGAGTCGGTCCGTACCGGGCGCGCCGACGGCCCGGTGGCCGAACTGGGCTGCGGCCCCGGCCGGGTGACGCACCACCTGCACGGCCTCGGCCTCGACGTCCGCGGCATCGACCTGTCGCCGCGGATGGTCGAGCTGGCCCGCGCGACGTACCCCGGGCTGGACTTCGCCGAGGGCTCGCTGTTCGACCTCCCGCTGCGGGACGGCGAGTTGACCGGCGCGGTCGCCTGGTACTCGATCATCCACACCCCGGCGGAGCGCCTGCCGGAGGTGTTCGCCGAGTTCACGCGGGTGCTCGCCCCGGGCGGCCACCTGCTGCTCGCCTTCCAGGTCGGTGACGAGCCCCTGCGGATCGACCAGCCCTTCGGCCACCCGGTGGCGCTGGACTTCCGCCGCCAGCAGCCGGACCGGATCGCGGAGTTGGTCCGCGCGGCCGGCCTGCGGCTCACCTCCCGCACGCTCCGCGAGCCGGAGGAGGGCGTGCAGCCGACCCCGCAGGCCTACCTGCTGGCCCGCAAGCCCGCCTGAGTCGCGTGAGTCGCCCGAGCCCCATGGGGTGGTGGTGACAGCGGCATGACAGCGGTGCCGGTGGGGTGTGAGAGGTCTGACAGCGGTTGCCCCGAACCTTGGTGATCGCACGTCAGTTCACCGAACGGGAGGCCCTGCCCATGCCCCGACCCCGCCTCACCTCCGCCCTCAGAACCGGTGCCGCCGCGGCCGCCGGGCTGCTGCTGGCCGGTCTCGCCCCGGCCGCCTCGGCGGCGGCCGCCCCCGCGGCGCCGGTGCCCCGGCTGGACTGGCGGTCCTGCGTGCCGGACTTCGACTGCGCCCGTGCCACGATGCCGATGGACTACCGCGACCCGGCCGGGCGCACCGTCGAGCTGGCCGTCATCCGGCACCCCGCGACCGACCCGGCGCACCGGATCGGCTCGCTGTTCTTCAACCCCGGCGGCCCGGGCGTGCCCGGTACCCAGGCGCTGCCCGCCGTGTACGGGATGCTCCCGGCGCAGGTGCGGGAGCGGTTCGACCTGGTCAGCTTCGACCCGCGCGGCGTCGGCGACTCCACCCTGCCGCAGTGCTTCCCGGACGCGGCGGCCGAGCAGGGCCTGCTCGCCGGCCAGCCGGCCGGCTACCCGGTCGGCGCCGCCCAGGAGTCGGCCTGGGCGACGACGTACGCGCGCTTCGGCCGCCAGTGCGCCGACAACGAGCGGACCGGCCTGCTCGCCCACCTGTCCACCGCCGACACGGCCCGCGACCTGGACCAGCTGCGCGCCGCCGTCGGCGACCGCCGGCTGAGCTACCTCGGCACCTCGTACGGCAGCTACCTGGGCGCCACCTACGCCAACCTCTTCCCGACCCGGGTGCGCGCGATGGTGCTGGACAGCGCCCCCGACCCGGTGGCCTGGTCCACCGGGCGCTCGCCGCAGCAGCGCGCCCTGCCGCCGTTCCTGCGCACCGGCAGCGACCTCGCCGGCGCCCGCACCCTCGACGCCTTCCTCGACCAGTGCGCCGACGCCGGCCCCACCGCCTGCGCCTTCGCGGCGGCGGACCGGGACGCCACCCGCGCCAAGTTCGCCGAACTGCTCGACCGGCTCGGCCGGACGCCGGTGACGCTCGGCACCCCGCCGGCGGCGGTCACCTTCGACCAGGCCTCCACCGCCTCCACCGTCCTGCCGATGCTCTACGCCGCCACCCCGGTGCCGAACGCCCCCGGCACCGGCTGGCCGGCGCTGGGCGGACTGCTCCAGCAGCTGTGGACCGCCGCCCCGGACGCCTCGGCGCCGCTGCCGACCGGCGGCCAGCTCAAGCAGGCGCAGACCCTCGGGGCGCTCTGCGCCGACACCGTCAACCCGCCCGCCTCCAGCGCCGACCCGGCCGCCGACACCACGTACCCGGCGCTGTCCGCCCTCGCCCGGGCCCGTGCGGGCGCCACCGGCCCGTACCTGGTCTGGCAGAACCAGCGCTGCGCCGCCTGGCCGGCCGAGGCGGCCCGGGACCGCTACACCGGCCCGTGGAACCGGCCGACCTCCGCGCCGATCCTGGTCGTGGCCCTCACCGGCGACCCGGCCTGGCCCTACGAGGGGTCCCGCGCGCTGGCCGACACCCTCGCCCGCGGCCGCCTGCTGACCGTCCACGGCTACGGCCACACGGCGCTGGGCAACCCGAGCGCCTGCGCCTGGGACCGCGAGCAGCGGTACCTGGTCAGCGGTGAGCTCCCGCCGCCCGGCACGGTCTGCGAGCCGGACCACCAGGCGTTCTAGGCCCTGCCAGGCCGCCCCGGTCGTGCGCGTGCGCGGAGTCCGTGCACGCGCACGCACCTCGGTACGATGAACGTCATGAACCGTGCCGACCTCTCCCTGGGCCCGCTGTCCGAGCGGGACCACGCCTTCTACGGCCTGGTCTGGGCCGGCACCACCCTCGCCGCCCAGGTGGACCGCGAGCTCACCCGGGTGCACGGGCTGTCGCTGTCCTGGTTCGAGGTGATGCTCTGGCTCGACGGGCAGCAGGAGCCGGTCGCCGCCTCCGACCTGGGCGCGAAGACGATGCTCAGCCGCAGCCAGGTCTCCCGGGTGGTCGAGGCCCTGGCCGCGCGCGGCCTGGTGGCCCGCACGCCGTCCGCCTCGGACGCCCGGTCGGTGCGGATCGAACTGACCGGGCAGGGCCGCGCGGCCTTCGCGGAGGCCGACGCCACCCGGCGGGCCGTCCTCGCGCCGGTCTTCACCGACCGGCTCGACGAGGGCGACATCGCGGCCCTGGAAGCGGTCTGGCGCAAGCTGAAGGCCTGAGCCTCGGCTTGGGTTCAAGGGGTCGTCGCAACACCGCTTGGTTTCAGACGGTGAGTAGATCACGTAGACGCTCGGCTGGGGTATCCCAGCCGAGCGTCTTG
>NZ_JBHVPH010000063.1:0-5091 GCF_042887425.1 Kitasatospora sp. NPDC057940 | reverse complement strand
CCGGCCGGCGTGCCCCACACCCCCCCCTGCCGGTGCGCCCCGGGCCGCCGCCTCGCCGCCCCCCTTGCCGGCGGCGGCGCGTCCCCGTCGGGGGGCTCCCCGGGGAGCCCGCCGACGGGGGCACCCGCTCACGGGGCTCCAGTCCACCACTGGCCGGGCTCAGCCGAAGACGTGCGCCATCCAGCCGCGCAGGCGCTCGTCGAAGTCGGCGGCGCCGGTGAAGTCGTTGGCCGGGATCACGCCGACCTCGGCGTCTTCCTGTTCCTCCCAGCCGGCGGCGAGGTACTCGACGTCGGCCCAGCCGCCGCGGAACAGCACCACGTGCAGCTCGCCGCCGGACAGCGGGTCCACGACCTGAACGCCGACGGAGTCCGGGTCCGTGACGCGGGCGCGGTCCGTCTCCAGCGGCTGCGGCCACGGGGCCAGGGCGTCGCGCCAGGTGAGCGCGCCGACCGTCAGACCGGCGGCCCGCCAGCGTACGGCCCGGGCGGCGATCCGCTCGGCGGCGCGGTCGAGGTCGACGATGCGCTCCACGACGGCGTTCACTCCCCTTTCGTCGACGACCCCGGTCGGGGAACTCTCGTCGGCGATCTTGTTCGTTGACAGGGTGTCCGCGGCGTGGCTCTAATGGGGGCGTGCAGCGTGGCGCCGGCCACAGAGTAGTGGGCCGGCCGGTGACCGGGCGAGCACCTTTATCCGAGGGACGATGCGCGATGAGTACTTTCTCCGCTGCCCTGATCTGACGTAGGCGGTCACCGCGGTGTCCGCGTGCGCGCCCATGCACCGCGTGTGGCTGTGACTCCCCATCCCTGTAGGAGACTTCACCCACACCCATGTCCACACCCACACCCATGTCCACGAACCATGTCAGCCGGTTCAACCGGAGCGTCATCGAGGAGTTCCGCGCCAACGGCGGGCGGGTCGGCGGCCCGTTCGAGGGCGGTGATCTGCTGCTGCTCACCACGGCCGGGGCCGGCTCGGGCAAGCCGCACACCGTGCCGCTCGGGTACGTCCGGGCCGAGGGGCTGCTCCTGGTCGTCGCCTCCGCCGCCGGGGCGCCGGACCACCCGCAGTGGTACCGCAACCTGCTCGCCCGACCTGTGGTCCGGGTCGAACTCGGCTCCGAGGCGTTCGACGTGATCGCCGTCCCCGCCGAAGGCGCCCGACGGGAGCGGCTGTTCGCAGCCGTCGTCCGGCAGGCTCCCGGGTACGGCGACTACCAGGCGAACACCGACCGGGAGCTACTGGTGGTCGTCCTGGAGCGGCCCGAGACACCCGCGCGCGAGGTGCGCAGCCTCGCCGACAAGCTGCTGGAGGCGCACACCTGGCTGCGTGCGCAGCTGCGCCACGTCCGGGAGGAGGCGCACTCGCACGTCGCGGGCCGACCGGCCGGCCTCGGGCTCCAACTACGCCAGCACTGCCTCGCCTTCTGCGAGGGGCTGACGCACCACCACACCGGCGAGGACGCCGCGATCTTCCCCGCGCTCGCGCGCAACCACCCGGAACTGGCCGGGGTGCTGGAACAGCTGGGCGAACAGCACCTGGTGATCGGCCGGATCAAGGAGGAGCTGGTGGCGCTGCTGGCCGGGATCGAGGTCACCGAACCGGACCGGCTCCGGGCCGAGCTGGACCGGATGTCGGCCGAGCTGGAGGCGCACCTCGACTACGAGGAAGCGGAACTGCTACCGACGCTCGCCGGGATCCCGTTCCCGCCGCTACGGCCCGGTCCGGCCCGGGACTGAGACGCACGAACGCCGTCGGCCCCTCTCCCCACGCTCGGGGAGAGGGGCCGACGGCCCGTGTGCCGGTTCGGCGGCGCCCTGGAGCGGCGGCCTGCCGATGCCACAGCCGTGCGTACGTGACGGGCTTACCGATGCGACGGACCCGCTCGTACGGCGGGCCTGCCGATGTGATGGCCTACCGGCGTGAGGCCGTTACGACTGGGTGAAGACCGGGAGGTAGCCACCGGACTGGCCGGCGGCCTTCGGGTGGTAGCTCTCGTCGACCGGCAGGGTGGCGCTGTTCAGCCAGGTGGTCTGCGAGCCGCAGATCTCGTGCTCGGTGAAGATGCTGCGCACGTCGCCGAAGCTGAAGCCGGCGTTGGCGACCCGCTTGGCGATGACCTCGTCCAGCGTGTCGGCGGCGCCGTTGATCGCGGCGCGCTTGGTGTCACTGATGCCGAGGATGCAGCTGCCGCCGATCTTGTAGAGGTGCGGGTAACCCAGCACCACCACGTGGGCGTTCGGCGCCTTGCTGTGGATCGTCGAGTACACCTTGTCCAGCTGGGCGGGCAGGGTGTTGCGGGCGTAGTTCTGGGCCGCGCTGACAGCGCTGAGGCAGGTGCTGTCCGACTCCAGCACGCAGGTCTTCATGGTGTCGGCGAAGCCGGCGTCGTTACCGCCGACCGACAGGCTGACCAGCGTGGTGCTGGAGCTCAGCGCGGAGATCTGGTTGCTGAGGACGTCTCCGGTTCTGGCACCGGAACACGCGACGAACGAGAAGGACGACGGCGAGTGCGCGTTCTTCCACAGGTACGGGTAGGCGTTGGTGCTTCGCTTGCAGTTGCCGCTGTCGCTCAGGTAGCTGCCGGCACCGACACCGGCGGAGTAGGAGTCCCCGAGAGCGACGTAGTTGACGCTGGCCGCGTTCGCGGATGACGCGGTGAACAAGGTGGTCAGAGTGAGCAGAGCCGCTATCGCGGCAACGGACATGGCGCGCGCCGGACGGAGCATGGCACCTCCTGGTGTGGTATGGGTCACAGAAGTGATACCAGGCAGTAGGTGAACCGGGAAGCTGTCATGCCAAGGACATTGACGGACTGTCCGACAACGTAGAAGTGAACCATCGGCCACAGGGCGTGAGTTGGCGCTGGTCAGCGCCGGTGTACGCCGACCGGCGTCGGTCATCGCGCGTAGACAGTGGTCGGTGAAAAAGTCAGCGAGTGGTCAGTTGGTAGTCAGGGCACGGCCAGGACGCCGTTACGACCCGGCCACCGCCGGGCCACCCCGCGGTAAGGCGCGTCGCGGGGTGCCGGGGCTCGCCACGGCACAGCGCGACGCGAACCGGCACGACATGAACCGGCACGACACAACCCGGCTCCGCACGAACCGACCCCGCGCGCAAGGGCGTCAGCGCACGCGGACTCCGACGCACGCGACTCCGGCTCGAAATCCCTGACCGCAGATCAGCCGGACGACGCCGGCACCCGACGGCCCCTCCTCGGGCTACGCGAGGCCCGGGTTCGGCTCGCTCGGGCGCACCGCATCCGGGCGCACCGCATCCGGGTGGACGGCGTCCGGGTGGACGGCGTCCGAACACACCGCATCCGGGTAGACGGCGCCGGGGAAGACCGCACAGCCCTCCACCGGCAGCTCCTCGATCGCCTCGTTCGCGGCGACCGGCACGCCGAGCCGGCGGGCGGCGGCGGCGACCGCCGCCCGGGCCTGGCGCAGCCCGGGCGCGCCCCAGCCGAGCAGTTCGACGGCGAGTCCGGGCGCGACCAGCAGCCGTCGGTAGTGCCGGCCGGAGGCCGGGTCGGCCACGCTCGGGCCGACCGCGCGCAGCGCCGCCGCCATCCGGACCCGCGCGCACTCGTGCCCGCCGTTGGCCGAGCCGACCCGGTCGTAGAGGTAACCGAGGTAGTACGGTCGGCCGATCACGGCCTGGGCCTCCTCGGCCGCCTCCCGGGCCAGCGCGGAGGCCGGATCCCCGGCGTCCTCCGGCTCCAGCGATCCGCCGGGGAGCGAGCAGATCCCGTCCCTGGGGTTGACCAGGGTCAGCACCCGCCCGTCCGGAGCGAACAGCCACCCCCAGGACTGCTTCACCGGCAGCCCCTCGGGCACCTGCTCGCCCGGCCGCCACGGCCACCCCGCCGTGGGACGCCGGCGCACCCTGCCGAGCAGCTCGGCGATCTCCGCGCTGTACTCGATCCGGCTCATGCGTCCCCCTCTCGCTGTCGGGCTCGCCGGACCGACAGTGCGCGGGACGGACCTGCGGAGCACGGTACGGAGCGGAGCGGCCGGAGCGGCGGCGTGGGGCACCGCGCGCTCCTGCTGTTGATCTTCTCCGAATCTTCCCCGAACAGGCGGTCGATGAACAGTCCCCAGCGCCGCATGGTGGATGGGAGGGGTGGAAACCCCCTGATCACCCCAGCGGCCCACCCCCCTCCCCCGGCGCCGCCGGGCCGGGCTCCGGGAAGCCCGGCAGCGGGAAGCCCGGTCGCGGGACCACCCCGGGCGGGAACGGCAGCCCGCGCGCGGCGTCGTCGGCCAGCTCGTCGAACACCTCGTGCACCGTCATCGGCCGCAACCGCCCGCCGGCCAGCGCCCAACCGCGCACCCACGGCCCGTCCGACGCCGAGGCCCCGGGCGCCGGGACGCCCGGATCGCCGTGCAGCAGCAACGCCCCCGCCCCACCACCGGCGACCCCCGCCGCCAGCGTGACGCAGAACGCCTCGGTGTCCCGCCCGGCGGGGTAGAGGCCGCCCGCCTCCACACAGACCTCCACCGCCGAGCTGAGCTGCTCGCCGTCCTCCGGGCCGTGGCAGCGCAGCGTCAGCAGGTGACAGCCCTCCCCCGCGCCCTCGGCCAGCGCGAGGTAGGCCGACGTCACGTACCGCATCACCGCCGCCAGCCGCTGCTGCCCGTCCGGGTCGTCGCCGACCGCCTCCAGCAGGGCCACGCCCGCGACGGACATCCGCACCCGCGCCCGGTGGTCGTCCAGCAGGACCGGGAGCAGTTCGGCCAGCCGCTCCCCCGCATAGACGAAGGGCTCCCCGGCCAGCTCCGGATCGCCCGCGTACGCGACCCGGGCGGCGGGCGTCCGGGGGTCGAGGCCGAGCGCCGTGCAGTAGTCCTCGTAGTCACCCGCCTCCAGGACCCGCAGGTGCACCTCCAGGCCCTGCGCGTGCAGGGCCTGGAGGTGCTCCTCCGCGCGCCGCAGGTACTCCTGGTGGGCGAGCCGGCCGAACAGCCCGTACCGCGCGAGGCCGGCGAAGTCGGCCGCGGCCGCCGCCAGCGCGACCGCCACCGGCTGCGGCGGCGGGGCACCCCGGGCCCGCCCGCCGCGCCGCCCCCGCGCACCGGCCCCGCC
>NZ_JBHVPH010000062.1:1301-3801 GCF_042887425.1 Kitasatospora sp. NPDC057940 | reverse complement strand
GGGTCATTTTGCCGAGTTCCTTAACGAGAGTTCTCTCGATCACCTTAGGATTCTCTCCTCGCCTACCTGTGTCGGTTTGCGGTACGGGCACCTCTCACCTCGCTAGAGGCTTTTCTTGGCAGTGTGGAATCAGGAACTTCGCTACTATAATTCGCTCGCCATCACAGCTCAGCCTTCACGGGAAACGGATTTGCCTATTTCCCAGCCTAACTGCTTGGACGCGGATATCCAATACCGCGCTTACCCTATCCTCCTGCGTCCCCCCATTGCTCAAATGGTGAGGAGGTGGTACAGGAATATCAACCTGTTGTCCATCGCCTACGCCTTTCGGCCTCGGCTTAGGTCCCGACTAACCCTGAGCGGACGAGCCTTCCTCAGGAAACCTTAGGCATTCGGTGGACGGGATTCTCACCCGTCTTTCGCTACTCATACCGGCATTCTCACTTCTAAGCGCTCCACCAGTCCTTCCGGTCTTGCTTCACAGCCCTTAGAACGCTCTCCTACCACTGTTCGAAGAACAGTCCGCAGCTTCGGTGATACGTTTAGCCCCGGTACATTTTCGGCGCAGAGTCACTCGACCAGTGAGCTATTACGCACTCTTTAAATGGTGGCTGCTTCTAAGCCAACATCCTGGTTGTCTAAGCAACTCCACATCCTTTTCCACTTAACGTATACTTTGGGACCTTAGCTGGCGGTCTGGGCTGTTTCCCTTTCGACTACGGATCTTATCACTCGCAGTCTGACTCCCAAGGATAAGTCATTGGCATTCGGAGTTTGACTGAATTCGGTAACCCGTTGGGGGCCCCTAGTCCAATCAGTGCTCTACCTCCAAGACTCTTACCTTGAGGCTAGCCCTAAAGCTATTTCGGAGAGAACCAGCTATCTCCAGGTTCGATTGGAATTTCACCCCTACCCACACCTCATCCCCGCACTTTTCAACGTGCGTGGGTTCGGGCCTCCATTCAGTGTTACCTGAACTTCACCCTGGACATGGGTAGATCACCTGGTTTCGGGTCTACGACCACGTACTCAATTCGCCCTATTCAGACTCGCTTTCGCTGCGGCTCCGCATCTTCTGCTTAACCTTGCACGGGATCGTAACTCGCCGGTTCATTCTACAAAAGGCACGCCATCACCCATTAACGGGCTCTGACTACTTGTAGGCACACGGTTTCAGGATCTCTTTCACTCCCCTTCCGGGGTGCTTTTCACCTTTCCCTCACGGTACTGGTTCACTATCGGTCACTAGGGAGTATTTAGCCTTGGGAGATGGTCCTCCCGGATTCCGACGGAATTTCACGTGTTCCGCCGTACTCAGGATCCACTCAGGAGAGAACGAAGTTTTGACTACAGGGCTGTTACCTCCTATGGCGGGCCTTTCCAGACCTCTTCATCTACCTCGTTCCTTTGTAACTCCGTACAGAGTGTCCTACAACCCCAAGAGGCAAGCCTCTTGGTTTGGGCTAATCCCGTTTCGCTCGCCGCTACTCAGGGAATCGCATTTGCTTTCTCTTCCTCCGGGTACTTAGATGTTTCAGTTCCCCGGGTCTGCCTTCTCATATCCTATGTATTCAGATATGGATACCACTCCATTACGAGTGGTGGGTTTCCCCATTCGGAAATCTCCGGATCAAAGCTTGCTTACAGCTCCCCGAAGCATATCGGTGTTCGTCCCGTCCTTCATCGGCTCCTAGTGCCAAGGCATCCACCGTGCGCCCTTTCTAACTTAACCGTTAAAAAGAATCACTACGTGATATCTTGCATTACTAATTGAATGTGAATTACTTCTGTTATCTAGTTTTCAAAGAACAACATCTCGAAGAATCAAATGATCCTTCAAAACTAAACAAGACAGGGAACGTTCTGTTTATAAGACCCAAGGTCTTATATTCCGTTAAAATCCTCATCAATTCTCCATAGAAAGGAGGTGATCCAGCCGCACCTTCCGATACGGCTACCTTGTTACGACTTCACCCCAATCATCTGTCCCACCTTCGGCGGCTGGCTCCTTAAAGGTTACCTCACCGACTTCGGGTGTTACAAACTCTCGTGGTGTGACGGGCGGTGTGTACAAGGCCCGGGAACGTATTCACCGCGGCATGCTGATCCGCGATTACTAGCGATTCCAGCTTCATGCAGGCGAGTTGCAGCCTGCAATCCGAACTGAGAACAGATTTGTGGGATTGGCTTAACCTCGCGGTTTCGCTGCCCTTTGTTCTGTCCATTGTAGCACGTGTGTAGCCCAGGTCATAAGGGGCATGATGATTTGACGTCATCCCCACCTTCCTCCGGTTTGTCACCGGCAGTCACCTTAGAGTGCCCAACTGAATGCTGGCAACTAAGATCAAGGGTTGCGCTCGTTGCGGGACTTAACCCAACATCTCACGACACGAGCTGACGACAACCATGCACCACCTGTCACTCTGCCCCCGAAGGAGAAGCTCTATCTCTAGGGTTGTCAGAGGATGTCAAGACCTGGTAAGGTTCTTCGCGTTGCTTC
>NZ_JBHVPH010000062.1:0-1291 GCF_042887425.1 Kitasatospora sp. NPDC057940 | reverse complement strand
GAGCTGACGACAACCATGCACCACCTGTCACCAATGTCCCCGAAGGGAAAACTCTATCTCTAGAGCGGTCATTGGGATGTCAAGACCTGGTAAGGTTCTTCGCGTTGCTTCGAATTAAACCACATGCTCCACCGCTTGTGCGGGCCCCCGTCAATTCCTTTGAGTTTCAGTCTTGCGACCGTACTCCCCAGGCGGAGTGCTTAATGCGTTAGCTGCAGCACTAAGGGGCGGAAACCCCCTAACACTTAGCACTCATCGTTTACGGCGTGGACTACCAGGGTATCTAATCCTGTTCGCTCCCCACGCTTTCGCTCCTCAGCGTCAGTTACAGACCAGAGAGTCGCCTTCGCCACTGGTGTTCCTCCACATCTCTACGCATTTCACCGCTACACGTGGAATTCCACTCTCCTCTTCTGCACTCAAGTTCCCCAGTTTCCAATGACCCTCCCCGGTTGAGCCGGGGGCTTTCACATCAGACTTAAGAAACCGCCTGCGCGCGCTTTACGCCCAATAATTCCGGACAACGCTTGCCACCTACGTATTACCGCGGCTGCTGGCACGTAGTTAGCCGTGGCTTTCTGGTTAGGTACCGTCAAGGTGCCGCCCTATTTGAACGGCACTTGTTCTTCCCTAACAACAGAGCTTTACGATCCGAAAACCTTCATCACTCACGCGGCGTTGCTCCGTCAGACTTTCGTCCATTGCGGAAGATTCCCTACTGCTGCCTCCCGTAGGAGTCTGGGCCGTGTCTCAGTCCCAGTGTGGCCGATCACCCTCTCAGGTCGGCTACGCATCGTCGCCTTGGTGAGCCGTTACCTCACCAACTAGCTAATGCGCCGCGGGTCCATCTGTAAGTGGTAGCCGAAGCCACCTTTTATGTCTGAACCATGCGGTTCAAACAACCATCCGGTATTAGCCCCGGTTTCCCGGAGTTATCCCAGTCTTACAGGCAGGTTACCCACGTGTTACTCACCCGTCCGCCGCTAACATCAGGGAGCAAGCTCCCATCTGTCCGCTCGACTTGCATGTATTAGGCACGCCGCCAGCGTTCGTCCTGAGCCAGGATCAAACTCTCCGAAAAAGTACAAAACCGAAGTTTTGTTTTTCGTCAGCGTTTGACTGACTACCTATGATGTATCATAGGATTTTTTTATAAAAACTCGAATTAACAGGTACGTTTTGTCTTGTTTAGTTTTCAAAGATCATGTTGGTGGAGCCTAGCGGGATCGAACCGCTGACCTCCTGCGTGCAAAGCAGGCGCTCTCCCAGCTGAGCTAAGGCCCCATAAAAG
>NZ_JBHVPH010000061.1:0-7936 GCF_042887425.1 Kitasatospora sp. NPDC057940 | reverse complement strand
CGGCAGCACCGTGCTGCCGGGCCCGGGGCCTTGGCCGTGGTGGACGCGCGTCAGCGCGTCACCAGCCAGGACAGGCTCCCGGTCAGGTGCTCGCGCAGCGCCGGGTCGGCCACCGCCGGGGTGGGGTCGGTGGCGACGGCCGTGAGCAGGTGCGGCCGGGAGCGGGGTCCGCCCGGGTGGAGGGCGGCGAGGTCGGGCGCGGTGCGCCCGCGCTGCCCGGGCAGCTCGCGCCCGTCCAGGAACCAGCGCAGCAGGGTGCCCGGGACGGGCAGGTCGACGGTGAGGCGGCTGGCGGTGGTGAGCCGGGTGCTGGTGGGGACGGGGCTCGTCAGCGGGGTCGCGTGGCGGTAGAAGCCGGCGATCATCGCCTCCCGTCCGGGCAGGTTGAACTCCCGCCCGAGCGAGCGCATGATCGAGTTCTCGGTCGGCCGGTAGAGCCCCGTCGGGTAGTAGCCGCCGCCCTCGTACGCGCCGACCGTCCCGCCGTCGGGTGACGTCCGGCCGAGCCAGCGGGACCACTTGGTGCCCTGGGCCCGCATCCGGTCGGCCGTCAGCGTACTGATGTTGGCCTCGGTCGGCTCCGCGCCCTGGTAGGTGCCCTGGCCGTCGTACGCGTACTCGTCGGCGAGCTTGCCCAGCGAGTGCCCGGTCTCGTGCACCGCGATCTGCCCGGACTTCGCGTTGCCGCCCGCGACGGTGGCGATGCCCTCGTAACCGAGCGGGGACTTCACGTCGTTGTAGCCCGCGCCGCCGTACTTGGTGCTGTTGGCCACCACGATCACCAGGTCCGCCTGCGGGGCCTTGGCCGCGTAGCGCTCGACCGCCTTCTCGTCCACGCAGAGCAGCCGCTCCACCCCGTCGCACCAGAAGTACGAGCCCAGCGCGGTGTGCCGGACGGTCGTCTGGTCCGGATCCCCGGAGACGCCCGACTCGGGCGAAACGGCCGACACCGCCCAGACGTTGAACAGGTTGCGGTAGGTGGCGTACGGCTCGACGGCGGTGATCTCGCGCCACTTCTCGGCCGCGTCGCTGCGGAACTTCTCCTGTTCCTGCGCCGTGTAGCCGTCGCCGATGACCACCACGTCGAGCTTGGTGGCCGTATCACCGTTGCGCACCAGCGCGGTGACGTCGCCGTCGTCCTGTATCGGGGCCACGCCCTGGGCGCGGGAGCCGGCCGTGTACGGGGAGCCGCCGGGGACGAGGGCCCGGGAGATGCCGCCGTCCTCGTCGAACACCTCGACGGGGTGCCGGCCGTCCGCCGGAGCGGCTGTGGGGGCGGCGCCCGTCGTGGTTCCGGGCGGGGCTCCGGGTGCGGCGAGCGCGGGGGCGCCGCCGAGGAGGGCCGCGGCCAGGGCGGTGGTGAGGAGGGTTGCGGCGGTTCTGGTCCTGCGGCTCCTGGTACTGCTGGGCATGGGTGGCCTCCCCGGTGGTGGCGTGAGCGGGAGGTGGCAGCCTATTTCCCATGTTGAGAACCTGACAACCTGTGAGGGGCATTCCGGATCCGCTCCGGGCCGCTAGTCCGCGGACATCCCGCTGATGACGGAGAGCGCGAGCAGCCAGGCCAGGACGGCCAGAGTCACGGTCACGGGCAGCGGCCAGCCCATCAGGAGGATCATGGCGGCGCCCACCTGCGTGGTGACCGCCATGGGTACGGACATCCCGGCCGGGGTCCACCAGGAGCGCAGGTTCGGCCCGAGCAGGCCGCCCGTGACCAGGGCCGTGCCCGCGCCGACCAGCAGCGCCAGCTTCAGGATGGCCAGCCACAGGGTGTGCGGATTGCGGGCCCGGTGCCCGTGGTAGTCGACCTCGACCACCTGGCCCCGCCAGACCGTCAGGTTCACGACCGTGTCGGTCCGCACGTCGTCGTAGAACGCCTCCCCGACGTCGTAGTCGGCGGTCGGAGCCTTCTCGCGGGCCACGGTCAGGGTGTACGAGGTCGAGTCGCCGTCCCGCTCCATCGCCCGCTTCGTCACCCGCCCGCTCTCCCGCAGCGTGCAGTCCACCCCGGGCCCGATCGCCGGAGCGCCGCAGACCGGGGCGCCGCGGTACGCCCACCCCTCGTGGTACGTGTCGACGAACCGCGCGAACCCGAGTCCGACCGCGGACAGGCCGAGCAGCAGGAGCAGGGCCCGCAGCACGACCCGCAGCGCCTGCGCGGCGGCCCGCCCGCGCGGCCGGGCGTCCTTAGGGCCCGGCGGCTTGCCGAACAGCGTCATCGGACTCCCCCTCGTCTGGACGTCGGTCGCCATGCGGGCCGACACCCGGCAGGCCGTGGGCGGCTCCGGGGGCGGCACGGACTTGGATGATGCCAGGGACGCGTGCGGGGCGGGAGGAAGCCAACACCGCTGTGACGGACTTGTGCCATGCCGGAGGTGCGGGAGGTGTGCCGGCGCCCGCGTGTTTTCGGCCGTTCCGGGCGCGGGCGGGTCACCTCGGCGGCCCCATCGGCGGTGCCCCGTCGCAGGAATTCGTGATCGACGGGCCAACAGGCCTGACCAGGCCGGGGCAGGCGCATTTTCCGCCGTCATATGCTCGCGGATCCGGCCGCTCCCTAAAGTCACCGCAGACAGAGCGCCGGGCTGCTCCCCGAGCCGCCGCCCGGCGCCCCCACGCGCACCACCGACCCCGAGGACGGGAAGCTGTGAACATCCGGACCAGGAACAGGATCGCGGGCGGCCTCGCGGCGTTCGCCACGGCCACGGCGCTGGGCCTCGCCGCGGCGCCGGCCGCACAGGCGCAGACCGCCTCCCCGGACGCGCTGCAGAGCATCAACTGCAGCACCGGCACGTTCGGGACCGACGGCACCCAGCAGTACTTCAACATCTCCTGTTCGGGCACCGGAACCACCAAGTGGTGGGTCAACGTGAGCTGTTCCGACAACTCCACCCGCACCGTGGGCCCGTACACCACCTTCCTGAACGTGCGCGTCTACTGCCCGCCGAACACCACCGCCCTGAGCGGCTGGGTGAGTTACACCCCCTGAACCCGGTGACGCCGGCGGCCCGGCACACCCCCCGTGGGTGTGCCGGGCCGCGCGGTGTGTCGGGCCCCTCCGTCCGGCGGGTCCCCCGGTCCCGGTCCGGACCCCGGCCCCGGCCCCGACCTCTCCCGGGCCGGTCCCCGGTCACACGTCCCAGGTGACCGGGAGGCTCTTCACCCCGAAGATGTCCGCGGTCTCCGGCCGCAGGCCGACCTCCTCCGCCGCTACGGCCAGGCGCAGCGTCGGGAAGCGCTTGACCAGCGCGGTGATCGCGACGCTCAGCTCGACGCGGGCCAGCTGCTGCCCCAGGCACTGGTGGACGCCGTGGCCGAAGGCCAGGTGCCCGGCGTACTGCCGCCGGAAGTCGAGCACGTGGGGATCGGCGAAGCGCTCGGGGTCACGGTTGGCGGTGTGGTACGACAGGATGACCGTCGTGCCGGCCTTGATGGTCTGGCCGCCCAGCTCGACGTCCTCCAGCGCCGTCCTCATGAACGACTTGGCGACGCTCAGGTACCGCAGCAGTTCCTCGACGGCCCGGCCGGTGAGCGTGGGGTCGGAGCGCAGATCGGCCAGCTGCGCCGGGTTCTGCAGCAGCGCGAAGGTGCCCAGCGCCAGCATGTTCGTGGTGGTGTCGAGCCCGGCCGCCAGCAGGATCAGGCTGACGCCCCTCAGCTCCTCATCGGTGAGGTCGCTGTCCATGAGGTCGCTGAGCACGTCGTCGGTGGGGTTCGCGCGCTTGGCGGCCACCAGCTCCGCGAGGTACTGCTGGGTCGCGGTGTAGGCCGCGAGCAGCTCCTCGTCGCTCGTCTCCCCGTTCATGAACGAGTCGATCTGCTCCTGGAAGGAGCCGCGGTCCTCGTACGGCACCCCCAGCAGCTCGCAGATCACGATGGCGGGGATGGGCTTGGCGAACGCGGTCACCAGGTCCGCCGACGGGCCGGCCGCCTCCATGGCGTCCAGGCACTCGGCGGTGATCTGCTCGATGCGCTCGGCGAGCAGCCGCATCCGCCGCACGGTGAACCTGCCCACCAGCGGCTTCCGGTAGCGCCCGTGCTGCGGGTCGTCCGTGAGGAGGAACTCGCCGGGCGGAGCCGGAGGAATCTCGAAGTCGCCCACGTTGATGAGCTCCTTGCGCGAGCTGAACCGCGGGTCGGCCAGGACCGACCTGACCAGCTCGTACCCGGTGATCATCCAGCCGGCCGCCCCGGTGGGGTGGGTGTAGCGGCTGATGGGGCCGTGCCGTCGGGCGTCGGTCAGCTCGGCCGGCGGGTCGAAGGGGCAGCCGGGCGGGCGCGCCGTCGGCAACGTGGTGACGGTGTGGACGGATTCACCCATGACCGTTCCTCATCTCGCGGAAATGCGTCTTCGGGACTCTTCGAAAGCTACGTTGCATTCACCATGGTCGCAATGAGTGGTAGGAGTTTTCCCTGTTCAGCGGCGGTAAATTGATGCAATGACGCTGAAGTCGAATGCAATGCCGCATTGCAATGAATGAATGCGAAGGCAATACTGGCGGCATGCCAGGAGGACGACTGACCCAGCAGGAACGCCAGCGCATCGCGGCCGGACTCGCCGACGGGCTCTCCTACGCCGAGATCGCCAGACGGCTCGACCGGCCGACCTCGACGATCAGCCGGGAGATCGGGCGCAACGGCGGCCCCAGCGGCTACCGGCCCGAACAGGCGCACCGGGCGACGGTCCAGCGCGCGCGGCGCGGCACCCCGGCACCGCCGCCCGCGGACGGGCCCTCGGACAGCCCGACGGGAGCGGAGATCATCGACATGGCGGTCAGGACGGGGCTGCCGAGGATGACGGCGCGCGTGCACATCGACCTGCTGCTGTCCGAGGACGGCCGGCGCACCGCGGCCGAGCTGACCCGCAGGCTGAACGTCAGTGCGGCCTCCGTCTCCGTGGCCGTGAACTACCTGGTCCAGCACGGGTACGTCCGGCGCGAACGCGATCCGCAGCGGCGTCGCGACATCTACGTGGTCGACGACGAGGCCTGGTACCACTCGATCATGATCGGCTCGCGCGAGACGCTCGGGACGGCGCGGATCGCGATGACGGCCGCGGCGGAGTTCGGGCCCGACAGCCCCGTGGGGCAGCGGCTGGCCAGGGGCGGGACGTTCCTGGAACGCGTCATCCGGGACATGATGGATTCCGCCGACCGCTGGCGTCACCTCTTGACATGATCTCGTGACGCTACGTCAACTCGCCGTTCCCGCTTGCCGGGTGCCCGTCCGAACCAGCCCGGTCCGGCGAGGGGAGTGCCGGCCCGGGAGAATCGGCGTCGGGATAGATTCCCGGGCATGACGATCACCGACCCGCTGAGCCCGGTCTCCCGTACGGCCCTGTCCGTCGCGCTGGTGCGCGCCTACGAGAGCTCCCGCCCCGAACCGCTCTTCACCGACCCCTACGCCGCCGCCTTCGTCACCGCCTCCGGCATGCCGATGCCCACCTCGGGGCCGGCGAGCGGCCTCGCCAAAGGCCTGGTGGTCCACGGCATCCTGCGCACCCGCTTCTACGACGACCGCCTGCTCGCCGCCGGCGCGGACCAGGTCGTCCTGCTCGCGGCAGGCCTGGACGCGCGCGCCTACCGGCTCGACTGGCCGGCCGGCACCCGCCTCTTCGAACTCGACCTCGCGCCCGTCCTGGCCTTCAAGCAGCAGGTCCTGGACGAACTCGGCGCCGACCCGGCCGGCGAACGCACCACGCTGCCCGGCGACCTGCTGGACCCGGACTGGCCGCGCCGCCTCGTCGAAGTCGGCTTCGACCCGGAGCGGCCCACCGCCTGGCTGGCCGAAGGACTGCTGGTCTACCTCACCGCCGACCAGGCGGCCGACCTGCTCACCGCCGTCGGCACCCTCTCCGCCCCGGGCAGCCGACTGCTGCTGGAAAAGGGCCGGGACGTGACCAGTACCCCGCAGGACCCGAACCTCGCCCACATCACCGACCTGTGGCAGGGCGGCCTCGGTCCCCGGACCCACGAGTGGCTCGACGCCCATGGCTGGAACACCCGGCTCACCCTGCTCGACGAGCTTGCCGCCGCGTACGGTCGCCCCTTCCTGCCCGGCTCTGGCCCGAGCACCACCGGCTTCATCGAAGCGGTGCGCACCGGCGACAACGGTCCTGCCAACCCTGCGCGTTGAGGACGAAACTTTAGGTGGGGCAGGCGGCGCGGTCGGCGATGAGCGTGAGCGTGTGGGCCAGTGCCATGGGCCGGGCTCCTTTGCCGGACGGGGTGGGTCCGGCTGACCGATCCGTCGGCTGTCCCCTCGGCGCTGCGGTGCTGCGGTGCTGCGCGCTCAGCCGGTCGTGGTCCCGTGCGGGATGGTGAGGGCGGTGAGGAGGACGGCGTCGGTGCTGGTCCAGCGGCCGTGGCAGCGGCCGGGCAGATGGGGGTGGTGCGCGGTGAAGGTGTGGTCGGGGAGGAGGCGCACGGAGATGCCGGCCAGGCCGGTCCAGCGTCGGGTGAGCGGGTAGCAGGCCTTGTAGGTGGCCTCCTTGGCGCTGAAGAGCAGTCGGTCCCAGGGGACTTGGCCGTGAGGTAGCCGGTCGAGGCGGTGGCGCTCGTCCTCGGAAGCGGTGAGGGCGAGGACCCCGTCGGGGAGCGGTAGGGCGGGCTCGGCGTCGATGCCGAGCGAGATGACATCGGCCGCGTGTGCCGCAGCGCAAGCGGTGTAACCGTCGCAGTGGGTGATGCTCCCGACGGTCCCCGACGGCCACTCGGGGGCCCCGCCCGGCCCCGGGAGCAGCGGGACCGGAGGGTGGCCGAGCTGGGCGAGAGCACGACGGGCGAGCGTGCGGGCGGCGGTGAACTGCCGCTGCCTGCGGGCCGATCGGCCACTGATGTGGGCGCGCTCCGCAGGAAGGAGCGCGCCCTGGGGCGGCGGCCCGAAGGCCTCGGTGCAGTGGACGGTTGACGGCAGGAGCCTGCCCAGCTCGGTGGTGAGGGAGGTGGTGGTCACCGCTGCGACGTGAGGGTGAGCTGGTGGATCTGGCGGGCGAGCTGGTCAGGGGCTTCGAGCGGGAGGATGTGGCCGGCGTCGGAGAGGGTGTCGACGGTGGTGTTGGGGAGGTGGGTTTGGAGGGTGCGGATGTGGGCCTGGCCGACGGAGGTGTCGTGGGTGCCACGGAGGATCGTGGTGGGGGTGGTGATGTTCCGGAGGTGGGGGGTGTGGTCCATGGCGCTGGTGGAGGCGAAGGTGGTGAGACGGGTGTGGGGGTTGGTGTTGGCGAAGAGACGGCGGTTGGTCTCCTGGGTGTGAGCGGGGGTGTTGGGGTGGAGGGTCTTCTTCAGGAGCTGGCGGCCGAGCCGGGGGCTCTTGAGGGCGCGCTGGAAGGCCTTCGTCCTCATGATGCGGAGTTCACCCGGAGGGGTCTGCTGGTCGTCGGCGGCGCTGGCGGCGAGGAGGAGGCCGACGAGGCGCTGGGGCGCGGTACGGGGGGCGTCGGCGTAGAGCTGGGTGGCGTAGGCGAGCGCGGCGTAACCGCCGCCTGAGTGGCCGGCGATGACGACGGGTCGGTGAGGGGCGAGGGCGTCGGCGACGGTGGCGAGGTCGTGCCCGAGCTGCTGGATGGTGAGGGCCTTGTCGCCAAGGGTGCTGGTGCCGTGCCCGCGCTGGTCGTAGGCGGCGACGGTGTGGCCCTGGGCGGCCAGCAGCCGGGCGGTGGCATGCCAGACGGTGTGGGTCGCGCCCCAGCCGTGGGCGAGGACGATCAGGGGCGTGGTGCTGGGGGTGGTGTCGTGGGGGTCGATGTGGGCGGGGTGGTGGATGGCGACGGTGAGTCGGGCGCCGTCGGGGGTGGTGGTGGTGAGGTCGGTGATGGTGATGTCAGCGGTGGTGGTCACGAGGTGCTCCTGTTTGTGCTGGTGGTGTGTGTGAGTTGGTGGTTGAGGTTGGTGAGGGCGTTGTGGGTGGCTTTGGTGTGTTGGTTGGGGATGGTGTGTTTGGG
>NZ_JBHVPH010000060.1:0-10259 GCF_042887425.1 Kitasatospora sp. NPDC057940 | reverse complement strand
GTGCGCACCGCCGCGCCGAGCATCGAGCCGAGCAGCAGGGTCGCCCCGACCACGACCGTGGTGACCACCGTGCCGCGGCGCAGCGCCCGGCGGCGGGCGGCGGCCGGGTCCGCGGGGGGCGCGGCGCGCTTCTCGGCGCGCTCCTCGCGGGACGTGAGCCAGTCGGCCGCCCACCCGGCGGGCTCGGCGGCGGGGACGGCCTCCGGGGCGCCGCTCCACAGCAGGAGGAGCCCGAGCGCGTGCTTGCACGGGAACTTCCGGCTGGGGCAGCTGCACTGGTAGGCGGGCGTGGCGAGTTCGATCACGGTGCGGTACGGCGTGCTGCCGCTGCCCTTGCACTCGCCCCAGAGCGCGGCGCCGTCGGTGCCCGCCCCGGACCAGGGCGCGGGCGAGGAGAGCTTGCCGGCCGCCTTCTGCGACGCGGCGTCAGGTGCCAGGGACAGGACGTGTTCGGTGCTCCAGCGTTCCTCCATGCGACCGACGGTAGGCGGTGCCACTGACATCGGCTGACTGCTCGTCGGGAGCGCCCCGGGGTTTGTCAGTGCCGGGGTGCAGGGTGGTTCCCACAGGCCGGGACGCCGGCCCCAGCTCCCCCCGATCACCCTGCCGCCGGGGCACCCGTGTGCCCGGCGGCCGACCCGAAGGAGCCCCCCGTGACCGACGTTCTGCGGCAGCATGCCGAGGACGCCTTCGCCGGTGAACTGGCCGCGCTGGCCGCGCAGGACGACCGTCCGCGCCCGGAGCGCTGGAAGCTCTCGCCGTGGGCCGTGGCGACGTACCTGCTCGGCGGCGAACTGCCCGACGGCACCCCGATCACCCCCAAGTACATCGGCCCGCGCCGGGTGGTGGAGGTCGCCGTCACGACCCTGGCGACGGACCGCGCGCTGCTGCTGCTCGGCGTGCCCGGCACCGCGAAGACCTGGGTGTCCGAGCACCTGGCCGCGGCGATCAGCGGCGACTCCACCCTGCTGGTGCAGGGCACCGCCGGCACCCCGGAGGAGGCCGTCCGGTACGGCTGGAACTACGCCCGGCTGCTCACCGACGGCCCGAGCCGGGACGCCCTGGTGCCCTCGCCGCTGATGCGGGCGATGGCGGACGGCAAGCTCGCCCGGATCGAGGAGCTGACCCGGATCCCGGCCGACGTGCAGGACAGCCTGATCACCATCCTGTCCGAGAAGACGCTGCCGGTGCCGGAGTTGGGCGGTGAGACGCAGGCGGTGCGCGGCTTCAACGTGATCGCCACCGCGAACGACCGCGACCGCGGCGTCAACGAGCTGTCCAGCGCGCTGCGCCGGCGGTTCAACACCGTCGTGCTGCCGCTGCCGGGCTCGCTGGAGGAGGAGGTCGACATCGTCACCCGCCGGGTGAACCAGCTCGGCCGCTCCCTGGAACTGCCCGAACTGCCCGGCGGCGCCGAGGAGATCAGGCGGGTGGTCACCGTGTTCCGCGAGCTGCGGGCCGGGATCACGACGGACGGGCGGACGAAGGTCAAGAGCCCGAGCGGCACCCTCTCCACGGCGGAGGCGATCTCGGTGGTGGCCAACGGCCTCGCCCTGGCCACCCACTTCGGGGACGGCGTGCTGCGCGCCGGGGACGTGACGGCCGGCATCCTCGGCGCCGTCGTCCGGGACCCGGTGGCGGACCACGCGGTGTGGCGCGAGTACGTCGAAGGAGTGGTGCGCGAGCGCGACGGTTGGAAGGACTTCTACCGGGCCGCCCGCGAGGAGGTGCGATGACCGCGGACGTCGCGCTGCTCGGCATCCGGCACCACGGCCCGGGCTCGGCCCGGGCGGTGGCCGCCGCGCTGGAGCGGTGGCGGCCGGACGCGGTGCTGATCGAGGGCCCGCCGGAGGCCGACGGCATCGTCCACCTCGCGGCCGGGAACGGCCTGGTGCCGCCGGTCGCGCTGCTGGCGCACGCGGTGGACGACCCGGCGAGGGCCGCGTTCTGGCCGTACGCCGAGTTCTCCCCGGAGTGGGTGGCGATCCGCTACGGCGTCGAGCGGGAGCTGCCGGTCCGCTTCATCGACCTGCCCGCCGGGTACGGCCTCGGCCCCGCCCCGGAGGCCGGGGAGACCGGGGAGCCGGGGGAGCCCGCCGGGCCGGTCGCCGACCCGCTGGCGCTGCTCGCCGAGGCGGCCGGCTACGACGACCCGGAGCGCTGGTGGGAGGACGTGGTCGAGCACCGCGCGCCCGGTGCGGACGGCGGGGACGACCCGGACGGACTGGCGCCGTTCGCGGCCGTCGCGGAGGCGATGGCGGCGCTGCGCGCGGAGGGCCTCGGCGAGTCCCGGCGGGACGACCTGCGCGAGGCGTACATGCGCCAGCAGATCCGGGCCGCCCGCCGCGCCGGGCACCGCCGGATCGCCGTGGTGTGCGGGGCCTTCCACGTGCCCGCGCTGGCGGTGCTGCCGACGGTCGCGCACGACCGGGCGCTGCTCGCCGGACTGCCGCGGAAGGTGCGGACGGACATCACCTGGGTGCCGTGGACGCACCGCCGGCTCTCCCAGTCCACCGGCTACGGCGCGGGCGTGCAGTCACCGGGCTGGTACCACCACCTGTTCGGCACCGAGGGCGATCCGGTGCCGCGCTGGCTCACCCGGGCCGCCGAACTGCTGCGCGCCGAGGACCACCCGGTCTCCTCCGCCCACGTCATCGAGGCGGTCCGGCTCGCCCGCACGCTGGCGGTGCTGCGCGGCCGCCCGCTGGCCGGGCTGACCGAGACCCTGGACGCCGTCCGCGCGGTGCTCTGCGAGGGCTCGGACGTCGCCCTGGAGCTCGTCCGGGACCGCCTGGTGGTCGGCGACGCGCTCGGCGAAGTCCCGGACGCGGCACCGGCGGTGCCGCTCCAGCGGGACCTCACCCGCTGGCAGCGCACGCTGCGGCTCAAGCCCGAGGCCGCGCCGAAGGACCTCGACCTCGACCTGCGCAAGGACACCGACGCGGCCCGCTCGCGGCTGCTGCACCGGCTGCGGCTGCTGGGCGTCGACTGGGGCGTGCCGGCCCGCTCGGCGGTCAACTCGACCGGGACGTTCCGGGAGAGCTGGCGGCTGTGCTGGCAGCCCGAGTTCGCGGTCCGGATCGCCGAGGCCGCCCAGTGGGGCACCACGGTGGAGGAGGCGGCGACCGGCAAGGCCGTCGGCACCGCCCGCGCCGCCGGCGAACTCGCCGAGCTGACCGGGCTGGTGGAGACCTGCCTGCTGGCCGGGCTGGCCGGCGCGCTGCCCGCCGTGATGCGGGTGCTCGCCGACTGCGCCGCCCTGGACACCGACGTCGCCCACCTGGCCGGGGCGCTGCCCGCGCTGGTCCGGGCGCTGCGCTACGGCGACGTGCGCGGCACCGACCACGGCGCGCTCGGCGAGGTCGCCACCGGCCTGGCCGACCGGATCTGCGTCGGGCTGCCGCCCGCCTGCGTCGGGTTGGACGCCGAGGGCGCGGCGGCGATGCGCGGCCGGCTCGACGAGGTGCACGGCGCGATCGGCCTGCTCGGCTCGGCCGCTCGCCCGGAGCCGGACGCCTCGGACGCCGCGGAAGGCCCCGACGCCCTGGACGAATCAGCGGGCCCGGGCACCCCGGCAGCCTCCCCGGGCCCGGCCGGTTCCGAGAGCCCGGCCGGTTCCGAGGGCCTGGCCGACCGCTGGGCCGCCGCCCTGCGCTCGCTGGCCCGCCGCGAGCCGGCCGGCGGCCCGGCCACCGGAGCCCCCGGCCTGCTGCGCGGGCGCGCCGTCCGGCTGCTGCTGGACGACGGCCGGCTCGACTCCGAGGAGGCCGCCGGCCGGCTGCGGCTGGTCCTGTCCACTGCCAACGCCCCGGCGGACGCGGCCGGCTGGATCGAGGGCTTCCTCACCGGCGGCGGCGCCCTGCTGCTGCACGACCCGCGCCTGCTCGCCCTGCTGGACGAGTGGCTGACCGGCGTGCCCGGCGAGGTCTTCACCGACGTCCTGCCGCTGCTGCGCCGCACCTTCGCCGGGCTGGAGGCGGGCGTCCGCAGCACCATCGGCGGCCGGGTCGCGGCCGGCCCGCTCGGCGAGGCCCCGGCGGCCCGGACCCCGGGCGGCACCCTCGACCGGGCCCGGGCCGACGCCGCCGTCCCGGTGGTGGCCCTGCTGCTCGGAGCCCGCCCCCGGATCCCCCGGCAGGCCGCCGGCCGCAACACCTGACACCCGTGAAGGAGGACCTGATGGCGACCACGACCGACGAACGGCTGCGCCGCTGGCGGCTGGTGCTCGGCGGCGAGGCCGACGGCACCGGCTGCGCCCTGCGCGGCCGGGACGCCGCGATGGACGGCGCCCTGGCCGCGCTCTACCGCGGCGCGCCCGAGGAGGGCGGCCGGGCGGCCCGCGGCGGCCGGCGCAGCGCCGGGCTGGGCGGCTCGGCCCCGCAGGTGGCGCGCTGGCTGGGCGACATCCGCGAGTACTTCCCGTCCACCGTCGTCCAGCTGATGCAGCAGGACGCGATCGCCCGGCTCGGCCTGGAGCGGCTGCTGCTGGAGCCCGAGATGCTGGAGGCCGTCGAACCGGACGTGCACCTGGTCGGCACCCTGCTGTCGCTCAAGCACGCGCTGCCCGAGACCACCCGGGAGACCGCCCGGGCCGTGGTCGGCAAGGTGGTCGCCGATCTGGAGCGCCGGCTCGCCGACCGCACCAGGGCCACCCTGGGCGGCGCCCTCGACCGCAGCGCCAAGGTCAACCGGCCCCGCCACCGCGACATCGACTGGGACCGCACCATCCGGGCCAACCTGAAGAACTACCTGCCCGAGCACGGCACCGTCGTGCCCGAGCGGCTGGTCGGCTACGCCCGCGCCCAGCGCGCGGTGAAGAAGGACGTCATCCTCTGCATCGACCAGTCCGGCTCGATGGCCCCGTCGGTGGTGCACTCGGCGGTGTTCGGCGCGGTGCTCGCCTCGATGCGCACGCTGGACACCCGGCTGGTCGTCTTCGACACCTCGGTGGTCGACCTCACCGAACAGCTCACCGACCCGGTCGACGTCCTGTTCGCCACCCAGCTCGGCGGCGGCACCGACATCAACCGCGCGCTCGCCTACTGCCAGTCGAGGATCACCCGGCCGTCCGAGACCGTCGTGGTGCTGATCAGCGACCTCTACGAGGGCGGCATCCGGGACGGCATGCTCAAGCGCGTCGCCGCGATGAAGGCGGCCGGCGTCCAGTTCATCGCCCTGCTGGCGCTCTCCGACGAAGGTGCGCCCGCCTACGACCACGCCCACGCCGCCGCCCTGGCCGCCCTGGGGGCCCCGGCCTTCGCCTGCACCCCGGACGCCTTTCCGGAGATCATGGCCGCGGCGATCGAGAAGCGCCCGCTGCCGGTGCCTGACCAGGGAGTGTGAGGATTCACCCGGACGTGCGAACCGGCCGACCGGCGGACGGGGGGTGCGCCGACCGCCCCCGTAGGCTGTCTGTGACGGTTCTCACCACGGACGGGCAGGCCCCGGGCGAAACAGTCCCGTCGTACGGGGATAACCTGCCAGACGGACGTGACGCGCGTGTTGATTGACGTGTGCGCCCGTGGCTGTGTGGGCCGCAAGGCCGTACCTCTGCGTACCCGCACCGCCCCGACGACCCGCAGCGAAGATCCTGCCGTGGCACGCTCGTAGAGACACAATCCGCGACCACGAACAAGGACAAACACGTGGACCTGTTCGAGTACCAGGCGAGGGACCTCTTCGCCAAGCACGGTGTGCCCGTGCTTGACGGTGATGTGATCGAGACCGCCGCAGACGCTGCCGCCATCGCGGAGCGCTTCGGCGGCCGCGCCGTCGTCAAGGCTCAGGTGAAGGTGGGTGGCCGAGGCAAGGCCGGTGGCGTGAAGCTCGCCTCCGACCCGGCTGACGCCGTCGCCAAGGCCGAGGCGATCCTCGGCATGGACATCAAGGGCCACACCGTCCACAAGGTGATGCTGGCCCAGACCGCGGACATCAAGGACGAGTACTACGTCTCGTTCCTGCTGGACCGCACCAACCGCACCTTCCTGGCGATGGCCAGCGTCGAGGGCGGCGTGGAGATCGAGGTCGTCGCCGAGGAGAACCCCGACGCGCTGGCCAAGATCCCGGTCGACGCCAACGAGGGCTGCACCCCGGAGAAGGCCGCCGAGATCGTCGCCGCGGCGAAGTTCCCGGCCGAGATCGCCGACCAGGTCGCCGACGTCCTGCAGAAGCTGTGGAAGGTCTTCATCGCCGAGGACGCGCTCCTCGTCGAGGTCAACCCGCTGATCAAGTCCGGCGAGGGCAAGATCATCGCGCTTGACGGCAAGGTCTCGCTGGACGAGAACGCCGAGTTCCGCCAGCCCGAGCACGAGGCCCTGGAGGACAAGGCCGCGGCCAACCCGCTGGAGGCCGCCGCCAAGGCCAAGGGCCTGAACTACGTCAAGCTCGACGGCCAGGTCGGCATCATCGGCAACGGCGCGGGCCTCGTGATGAGCACCCTCGACGTGGTCGCCTACGCCGGTGAGAACCACGGCGGCGTCAAGCCCGCCAACTTCCTCGACATCGGCGGCGGCGCGTCCGCCGAGGTCATGGCGAACGGCCTGGAGATCATCCTGGGCGACCCCGACGTCAAGTCGGTGTTCGTCAACGTCTTCGGCGGCATCACCGCCTGTGACGCGGTCGCCAACGGCATCGTGCAGGCCCTCGCGCTCCTGGAGAGCAAGGGCGAGAACGTCACCAAGCCGCTGGTCGTCCGTCTGGACGGCAACAACGCGGAGCTGGGTCGCAAGATCCTCGACGACGCCAACCACCCGCTGGTCCAGCGCGTGGACACCATGGACGGCGCCGCTGACCGCGCCGCCGAGCTGGCCAACAAGTAAGGAAGGGGACTTTCACACCATGGCTATCTTCCTTACCAAGGACAGCAAGGTCATCGTCCAGGGCATGACCGGCTCCGAGGGCATGAAGCACACCCGCCGCATGCTCGCCTCCGGCACCCAGATCGTCGGCGGTGTCAACCCGCGCAAGGCCGGCACCACGGTCGACGTCGACGGCACCGAGGTGCCCGTCTTCGGCGGCGTCGCCGAGGCCATGGAGAAGACCGGTGCCGATGTCACCGTCATCTTCGTGCCGCCGAAGTTCACCAAGGACGCCGTCGTCGAGGCCATCGACGCCGAGATCGGCCTGGCCGTCGTCATCACCGAGGGCGTCCCGGTGCACGACACCGCCGCCTTCTGGGCGTACGCCGGTTCGAAGGGCAACAAGACCCGGATCATCGGCCCGAACTGCCCCGGCCTGATCAGCCCCGGACAGTCGAACGCCGGCATCATCCCGGCCGACATCACCACCTCCGGCAAGATCGGCCTGGTCTCGAAGTCGGGCACCCTGACCTACCAGCTCATGTACGAGCTGCGGGACATCGGCTTCTCCTCGGCCGTGGGCATCGGCGGTGACCCGGTCATCGGCACCACCCACATCGACGCCCTCAAGGCGTTCCAGGAGGACCCGGAGACCGAGCTCATCGTCATGATCGGTGAGATCGGTGGCGACGCCGAGGAGCGTGCCGCGGCCTACATCGCCGAGCACGTCACCAAGCCGGTCGTCGGCTACGTCGCGGGCTTCACCGCCCCCGAGGGCAAGACCATGGGCCACGCCGGCGCCATCGTCTCCGGCTCCTCGGGCACCGCCCAGGCGAAGAAGGAGGCCCTCGAGGCCGCCGGTGTCAAGGTCGGCAAGACGCCGTCCGAGACCGCCCGCCTGGCGCGCGAGATCATCGCCGGCTGACGTCGGTCGACCGCGCAGCGAGCGCCCCTGCCCTTCACGGGCAGGGGCGCTCGCGCGTTTGCGGACCCCGTCAGTACGGCGTGGGCCCGGTCGTGCACGGCAGCGGTGACCACAGCGGGCAGACCTCCGGGCCCTGCGGCGGCGGGGCGCCCGCCCCCCGGGCGACCGCCGGCAGCTCCCACCGCGCGGCGGCCTGCGGCGCCGACTCCATCACGACCGCCTCCACCCCCGGCGTCGGGCTGCACCACAGGCTGCGGACGACGTTCGGCGGCCCGCCCGGCAGCGCCGGCACACCCGGTTCGCCCGCGCCCGCCGCCGACAGGCACATCGCCGGCTCCGGCGGCTCCGGGGACCGGAACAGCGTCACCGGCCGGATCCCCACCAGCGTCGCCAGCGCCGCCCCGCCCACCGCTGCCGTCAGCAGCGCCGCCGCCCCCGTCCGGCTCGCGGTCCACAGCCGGTGCCGGGCCCGCAGCACCGGCACCGGCGGCCGGTGCGGCTCCGGGCAGCCCCGGACCGCCGCCCGGTGCAGCAGCCCGCTCAGGCCGTCCGCGAACCCCGGCGCCGCCGGATCCGGCCCCAGCAGCTCCGGCACCCACCGGGCCAGCTCCACCCGGGCCGCCCACACCCGCCCCTCGGCCGCCGCCAGCGTCGACTCCACCTCCACTGCGACCGCCGCCGCCGGCAGGCCCAGCCCGTCGTGCAGCACCAGCGCCCGGCGCTGCGGCCGGGACAGCCGCCGCAGCGCCTTCAGCAGCGCCCGGTCCCGGTCGGTCAGCCGGTCGTGATCGGGCAGCACCGCCTGCGACTCGTCCGCCGGCCGCACCCGGATCCGCCGGTGCGGCAGCTTCCAGGCGTGCATCCGCCGGGGCCCGCCCCGGTGCCACGGGGACAGCGCCAGCTCGCACGCCCGTACCCGCACCCACCCCTCCGGATCCCCCGTCCCGGCCACCTCCGCCCAGCCCCGGCGCGCCTCCCCGAACGCCAGTCGGACGCAGTGCGCGGCCCGGTGCCGACAGGCGGTCAGCAGGAACATCTGCTGCACCAGCCGGGTGTGTGCCTGCTCGTACAACTCCTCGAAGCTCCCGGCCGGCCCGGCGCGCTCACCGTCGGCCGGCGTGGCCGCGTGGGTGGGCGGCCCGGGATCGGCGGCCGGGCCGTCGGGTCGGTCCTGCGCCGCGGGCGGGGTGTCGCGGGTTCCGGGTGGTGTCGTGGTGACGACGGGTGTGCTGATGCTCCCTCCCGGGGCGTGCGGGGCGTGCGGGGCGTGCGGGGCGGTCTGGGTGTTCGGGGCGGTCTGGGCGAGGGCGGCGGCGGTGGCGTGGTCGGCCGGGCCGGGGTGCGCGAGGGCGGGCCCGGCGTGCTCTCCGCCGGTGCCGGTGCCGGTGCCGGTGCCGGTTTCGGTTTCGGTGCCGAGGACGGGCGGGCGCTGCGGCGCGGGGTCGGGGGTACGGGGGTCGGCGGCAGGGGCCGCCTGGACGTCGCCCGGCGCGTCGGGGCCGGGCGGTGCGGGGTCGGGCGGTGCCGGGTCGGGGTTCTTCGGGCGGGCGGTGGTGAGGGCGACGGCCTCGGCCTCGGTGGCCGCGCCGAGTTTGCGCATGGCCCGCTGGACGTAGCTGCGGGCGGTGGCCGGGGTGATGCCGAGGGCGGCGGCCGCCTGCGGGAGGTCGCGGCCGGCGGCGAGGTGGGCGAGCACCTGGGCCTCACGGGGCGTCAGTTTCCTTAGGGGGCGGGCCGTGTCCTGGTCGGGTTGGGTGGCCCGGGGCTTGCGGGCACGGTTCCGGGGGGTGGGGGAGTCGGCGCCGGCGGGGTGTTCGGCGGTGGGTGGCGTGGTCATCAGACGCTCCGGGCCGGTCCGCCGGCGGCTTGGGGATCGGGTCTGAAAATGCGCATAAGCCAATAATCTGGGACACGGCGGCGGTTTGCCGCTTCACGAGGCATGGCGAGTCGCCTTGGCACCATGAGGCGCATGACGCAGCTGATGGGCCGTCCGATCCTGGAACTGCCGGGCGAATTGGGCGGACGCCCGTTGCCGGCCGACCTGTTGGCGGGGGTGCGGACGGCGCTGGTCGGCCTGGCGGTCGTCGGGGTGCCGGTGCTCGGACTCTGGGTGGCGACGCCGTACGCGGACAACGGGGCGACCGGCGCCACCCGGTTGGCGGGGGCGCTGTGGCTGCTCGGGCACGGCGCGCCCGTGCTGCGGGGGGACGCGGGTGCCCCGCTGACCGTCACCCCGCTGCTGCTGGGCGTGCTGACGGTGGCCCAGCTGTACCGGGCCGCCGCCAGGGTGGCGTCGCGGCGCGGACCCCGGCCGCGCTGGGGCGGCCCGGCGGCGGTCTGGGCGGGCTACTGCGCGGTCGCGGCGGCGGTGGTGCTGCACTGCACGGGCGCCGGACTGTTCCGGGCCAGGGTGCTGCCGGACGTGCTGGTGGTGGGGTTGCTGGCCGGGCTGGCGACGGCGGCGGGCGCGCGGTCGGCCCGGGCCGCCGGCCCCGCCTCCCCGCCCCGCCGCCCGGCGTGGCGCCTGCTGGACCGGC
>NZ_JBHVPH010000059.1:0-12834 GCF_042887425.1 Kitasatospora sp. NPDC057940 | reverse complement strand
GGTGATGTTCTCCGCCTGCGGGCCCTTCTGGCCCTGCGTGACGTCGAACTTCACCTTCTGGCCTTCCTGGAGCTCACGGAAGCCGGTGGAGTTGATGTTGGAGTAGTGCGCGAAGACGTCGGGGCCGCCGCCGATTTCACGGGAGACCGTTCATGCGGTTAGACTCGTGAAACTGCTCGGCGAGGGATGCCGTGCGCCTGCTTGCCGGGTGCCCGCTCCGTGATCGACGCGCTGCCGGTGCCGGATTTCCGTCCGTCGGCAGAGGCCGTTACCGCCGAGTGACCCCCGAACGTACTGAGGGTGTGGCCCCGGCGGTTTTTCGCGTTGCCTGCACCCCCGCGCCAGTCTTCCCGAGGAGTGCAGTCGTGTCCGAGATCCGCATCGCCGCTGAGACCCGTTCCGAGTTCGGCAAGGGTGCCGCCCGTCGCGCCCGCCGTGCCGGCTTCGTCCCCGGTGTCGTCTACGGCCACGGCCACGCCCCGGTTCACCTGAACCTGCCGAGCCACGACCTGATGATGGCGCTCAAGACCCCGAACGCCCTGCTGGTCGTGCCGATCGAGGGCAAGGACGAGTACGTGCTGCCCAAGGCCGTGCAGCGCGAGGCCATCAAGCGCACCATCGAGCACGTCGACCTGCTGCTGGTCAAGCGCGGCGAGAAGGTCACCGTCGAGATCCCGGTCCTCACCGAGGGCGAGCTGGCCCCCGGCGGCAACCTGCTGGAGCACGTCCTGAACGCGCTGCCGATCGAGGCCGAGGCCACCCACCTGCCCGAGTCGGTCACCGTCTCGGTCGAGGGCCTGGAGTCCGGTGCCTCCGTCCTCGCCAAGGACATCGCCCTGCCGGCCGGCGTCACCCTGGCCGTCGACGCCGACGCCGTCGTGCTGCAGGTCATCGGCGCCCAGGCCGCCCCGGCCGAGGACGAGGCCGCCGAGGCCGAGGGCACCGAGGCCTGAGCCTCGCCCCACCAGCTGTGACCGCTGCCCCGGTCGCTCCCCTCGGAGCGGCCGGGGCAGCGGTGTGTCCGGGAAGATGACGTAGAGCGCGCACAGGAGGAGAGAGGGCATGGCGGACGAGTACGAGGGCCCCTGGCTGGTGGTGGGGCTGGGCAACCCGGGCGAGCAGTACGCCCGGAACCGGCACAACATCGGGTTCATGGTGGTGGACCTGCTGGCGCAGCGGATGGGCGCGAAGTTCAAGGCGCACAAGAGCCGGGCGCAGGTGGCCGAAGGGCGGCTGTCCGGCCGCCGGGTGGTGCTGGCCAAGCCGATGTCGTTCATGAACCTCTCCGGCGGCCCGGTGACGGCGCTGCGGGACTTCTACAAGGCGCCGGCCTCGGCGCTGGTCGCCGTCCACGACGAGCTGGACATCGACTACGCGGCGCTGCGCCTCAAGCTGGGCGGCGGGGACAACGGCCACAACGGGCTGAAGTCGATCACCAAGTCGCTGGGCCCGGACTACTACCGGGTGCGGTGCGGGATCGGCCGGCCGCCGGGCCGGATGGAGGTCGCGGACTTCGTGCTGAAGGACTTCTCCGGCGCCGAGCGCAAGGAACTGGAGTGGTTCGTGGACCGCTCGGCGGACGCGGTGGAGGCGCTGCTGTCCGAGGGGCTGGAGCGGGCGCAGGGCACCTACAACTCCTGACGCTCCATCAAGTCCGGGAGTGGTGTTACGCAACAGTCGTACAACGCTTGACGGTCCAAACCTGAATCCGTGTGAGAACCCTGTGCGGGATCGGATAGCGTCGGCCTGGTACGCGAACGAGTCCTGGGGAGTTCTCGATGCGGGGTTTTCGTCCGGTCCGCCGACTGCGGCGGCTCCGGGTGGTCCGACTGAAGCAGTTCGGACGGCGGGTCGGCACGGCCGGTGCGCTGGGGGCGGCCGGGGTGCTGCTCTCGGGCGGCGCGGTGGCGCACGCGGACGCGGTGGCCGAGCCGGATCCGGGCGTCTCCGCGGATCCCGCGGCGGCGCAGTTCGGGCCGCTGCTCGGTGAATCGATGGGCACGGACGCCGGGCTGCTGGCGGTCGGCGGCGGCCTGGTGGTCGCGGCCGGCGGCGCCGCGCTGTGGCTGAAGCGCCGGCGCGCGGGCGAGCCGGGCGAGTAGGCCGGGTGCGGGACCTGGCCGCCCGCGCGCTGACACGACACCGGGCCGGTGCCCACGGGCACCGGCCCTTTCGCGTGCCCCGAGCCCTTCCGGTACGGGACGGGGCCGCCGCCCACCCCGGAGGGCGGACGGCGGCCCCGTCCCGTACGCGCGGTGGCGTCAGCCGGTGTTGCGCAGGCCGGCGGCGATGCCGTTGACGGTCAGCAGCAGCGCGCGGGCGCGCAGCGGGTCCTCGTGGCGGCCGGTGGCGACCTCCTCGCGCTGGCGGCGCAGCAGCGCGACCTGGAGGTAGGAGATCGGGTCGAGGTAGGCGTCGCGGACGGTGAAGGTCTGCTTGAGCACCGGGTTGTGCTCCAGCAGTTCGCCCTCGCCGGTGAGCCGGAGCACCTCGCGCAGGGTGAGGTCGTGCTCGGCGACGATCTGGTCGAAGACGTGGTGCAGGTCGGCGGGCACCAGCTGCTCGACGTAGTGGCGGGCGATCCGCAGGTCGGTCTTGGCCAGCGTCATGGCGACGTTGGACAGGAAGTTGCGGAAGAAGTGCCACTGGCCGTGCATCTCGTCGAGCACGCCGCCGAGGCCGGCCGCGCGGGCGGCGGCGAGGCCGGAGCCGACGCCGTACCAGCCGGGGACGATCTGGCGGGACTGGGTCCAGCCGAAGACCCACGGGATGGCCCGCAGGCCGTCGAGGCCGGCGCCGGAGTCGGGGCGGCGGGACGGGCGGGAGCCCAGGTGCAGCGAGGCGAGCTGGTCGACCGGGGTGGCGGCGAAGAAGTACTTCGGCAGGTCGTCCTGCTCGACCAGGGCGCGGTAGGCGGTGTGGGCGGCCGCGGAGACCTGGTCCATCGCGGCGTCCCAGCGGGCCAGTTCCTCGGGGGCCTGGCGCGGGGCGGTGTGCAGCGCGGAGGCGGAGAGGGTGGCGGAGATGGTCAGCTCCAGGTTCTCCCGGGCGAGGGAGGGGAGCAGGTACTTGTCGGAGATGACCTCGCCCTGCTCGGTGACCTTGATCTCGCCCTCCAGGGTGCCCCAGGGCTGGGCCAGGATGGCCTCGTGGGAGGGGCCGCCGCCGCGGCCGACGGTGCCGCCGCGGCCGTGGAACAGGCGCAGCCGGATGCCGTAGCGGTGGGCGACGTCGCGCAGCCGGCGCTGGGCGCGGTGGATCTCCCACTGGGAGGTGGTGATGCCGCCGAACTTGGAGGAGTCGGAGTAGCCGAGCATGACCTCCTGGACGTCGCCGCGCAGCGAGACGAGCAGCCGGTAGGAGGGGTCGGACAGCATCTCGTCGAGGATGAGGTCGGCCTTCTGGAGTTCCTCGGTGGTCTCCAGCAGCGGCACGATGCCGATCTTGGCGATGCCGCCGTGCAGGTCGATCAGGCCGGCCTCGCGGGCCAGGACGGTGGCGGCGAAGACGTCGTCGGCGCCCTGGCACATGGAGATGATGTAGCTCTCGACGATCTCGTCGCCGAAGCGCTCGAAGCCCTCGCGGATGGTGTTGAAGACGCCGAGGGTCTTGGTGCCGGCGGCGTCCAGCGGGGCCGGGGTGGGGGCGAGCGGGCGGCGCGAGCGGAGCTCCTTGGCGAGCAGCTTCTGCCGGTACTCGCGGGGCATGTCGGCGTAGCGCCAGGCCTCCTCGCCGAGGCGGTCGAAGAGCTGGCCGAGGGCGTGGTGGTGGGCCTCGGCGTGCTCGCGGACGTCCATGGTGGCGAGCTGGAGGCCGAAGGCCTCGATGGTGCGGATGGCGCGGGCGAGGCGGCCGTCGGCGATCAGCTCGCCGCGGTGGGAGCGCAGGGAGTCCTGGATGAGCCGCAGGTCGGTGATCAGCTCGCGGGTGCCGAGGTAGTCGCGGCCCGCGACGTGTGGGGTGCCCTGGGCGAGCCGCTCGCGGGTGTTCTCCAGCTTGAGCCGGACGCAGGTGGCCTTGAGGCGGTAGGGCTCCTCGGCGTTCATCCGCTTGTAGCGGGGGCTGAGCTCGGGGAGCTGGTGCAGGTCGGTGTTGAGCGACGCGAGCAGTTCGACCGAGGCGCCGGCCAGCCGCTCGGAGGTGGAGAGGGTGCTGCGCAGGTCGTCGACGGCGGCCAGGGCGTCCTTGATGCCGTACTCGTGCTGGAGGTTGAGGACGTCCCAGGTGACCTGCGGGGTCACGTTGGGGTTGCCGTCGCGGTCGCCGCCGATCCAGGTGCCGAAGGTGAGCGGGCGGACGCCGTCGGGCAGGGTCAGGCCGACCCGGCCGAGCTCCTCGTGCAGCTCCTCCAGGACCTGGGGGACGGCGTCGCGGTAGAGCTCGTCCAGGTAGTAGACGGCGTTGCGGGCCTCGTCGGTGGGCTCGGGGCGGGCGATGCGCAGCTCGTCGGTCTGCCAGAGCAGGTCGATGACCTCGGCGAGGCGGCGGTCGGCCTGGCGGCGGGCGCTGCTGGTGCGGGCCGGGTCGGCCTGGGAGAGGCCGGCCGCGATCTCCTCGCGGTGGATGCGGTCGAGGAGTTCGCCGATGCGGCGCAGCTTGTTGAGGACGCTGCGGCGGGCGGCCTCGGTGGGGTGGGCGGTGAAGACCGGGCGGACCGCGAGGTGGGCCAGGGTGTTCTCGAGGTGCTTGGGGTCCGCCTCGGCGAGCTGGTCGGCGGTCTGGGCGAGCAGCGAGCCCTCCCGGGCGCGGCGGGTGGCGAACTCGCGGCCGCGGTGCACCTGTTCGGTGACGTTGGCGAGGTGGAAGTAGGTGGAGAAGGCCCGGACCAGCTTGGCGGCGGTGTCCAGGTCGATGTCGGAGAGGAGTTCGGCGGTGGCCTCGCCGTCGGTGCGGCTGAGCAGGCGGACCTGTTCGACCAGGCCCAGCAGCTGGGGGCCTTCCTGGCGGACGAGCGTCTCGCCGAGCAGGTCGCCGAGGCGGCGGATGTCCGCCCGCAGGGCCGTGTTGTCGGCAACTGGGCCGGTGGCGTGGACATTGGGGCTGTCCGCCGGGGTGGGGACCGGAGCGGTCACGGCTGGCTCCCTGTGGTGGTGGGGTTCGGCAACGGCTCATCGTCACAGGTCCGCCCGCGTGTGGCGGGTGTGACGCGTGCGGACCGCGCTGTCCGACGCGACCAGCATAGGTGTCGGGGCGGTCGCTGTCCGCGAGGTGGCCGGATGGCGGACAGTGACGCCGCTGGCCGCATGTGGTCTGGACCACTTGGAGGTCCGGCGAGGTGTCGGGGGCAATCCCGGTGGGGAGGGGAGGGGGTTGCCGCTTAGGCTGTCGGCCATGAGCAAGTCGCCTGGGGAGCGCGCGCCGGTCCGGTCGTTCTGGTGGTGGGAGCGGCCGCGCAGCGCCTTCCTGGACATCGGGCTGGCGGTGCTCGCCGCGCTGGAGTGCGCGCTCAGCACGATCGCCTTCCTCTTCGGCCGGGTGCACCTGGGCGCCGCCGGGCTGGCCGGCATCTCGCTGCTCGGCGTGGTGGCGGGCGGGTCGCTGGTGCTGCGCCGCCGCTGGCCGGCCGTACCGGTGCTGGTGACCCTGGTGGCGATGCCGGGGATGCTCGGCGTCGTGCTGCTGGTGGTGTCGCTGTACACGCTGGCGGCGACCTGGGAGTGGCCCACCCGGCGCTGGCGGGTGGTGGCGCTGTCCGCACTGGCCTTCGCCGAGACCGTCGCCGTGATGATGGTGTCGATGCTGACGCCCGGCGACACGGCGGTGGAGCAGCCGCCGCTCTGGGGCCAGGTGCTGATCTCGGTGCTGGTCTCCGTCGGCCTGACCGTCCCGCCGGTGGTCACCGGACTGTACGTGGGCGCGCGGCGGCGGCTGATCGACTCGCTCAAGGACCGCGCGCACGGCCTGGAGACCGAACTGGACCTGCTGGCCGAGCAGGCCCAGGAGCGCGCCCGCCGGGCCCGGCTGGAGGAGCGCACCCGGATCGCCCGGGAGATGCACGACGTGGTGGCGCACCGGGTGTCCCTGATGGTGGTGCACGCCGGGGCGCTGGAGCGGATCGTCGCCAAGGACCCGGAGAAGGCCGCGCAGAGCGCCAAGCTGATGGGCGAGGTCGGGCGGCAGGCGCTGAACGAGCTGCGGGAGATCCTGGGCGTGCTGCGGATGGACGACGAGCGCCAGCCGGAGCCGGACTCGCTGGCCGGGCTGCCCCGGCTGGTCGACCAGTCCCGGGCGGCCGGCATGGCGGTGACGCTGACCGTCAGCGGCAGCCGGCAGGAGTTCACCGGCGAGGCCGAGCAGACCGCCTACCGGGTCGTCCAGGAGGGTCTGACCAACGCCCACAAGCACGCGGGCGGCGCACAGGTGTCCGTCCTGCTCGCGTACGCGCCCAACGGGGTGCGGGTGAGCGTGGTGAACGCCTGCCCGGGCGGCGGCGGGGGCGCGGCGAAGCTGCCCAGCGGCGGCAACGGGCTGGTCGGGATGCGGGAGCGGGTGATCGCGCTGGGCGGCACCTTCTCCTCCGGGCCGGAGGCGGACGGCGGGTTCCGGGTCGAGGCGGTGCTGCCGTCCCGGCTGGCGGTCCGGGCCGAACGGCTGCGGTGACGCGCCGCCGGGCCCGGCCCGGCGGTCAGCCCCGGGCGCGCGTCGGCGGAGCGCCCCGGGACCGCCGGGGCGCCGTCAGGTCCCGTCGGCGGTGCGCAGCCGCTCCGGGGCGGTGCCCAGGACCAGGGTGGTGACGGCCTGGTCGATGCCGTGCCCGAGGAACCACTCGCCGGTGTGGTCCAGGCTGTAGACCCGGCCCTCCTCGTCGACGGCCAGCAGCGCCTGCCCGTACGCCTCCTCGCCGAGCGGGGCGAGCTGGGTGCCCAGGGCGCGGCCGAGGTCGAGCAGGGTGCGCGGCTGGTGCAGCCCGCACAGCGGGTCGATCAGGAACGGGGTGCGGGCCAGCTGGCGGCCCGGTCCGGCCAGGTCGAAGGCGAGGCCGCCGAACTCGGCCCAGGCCTCCACCGCCGCCGGGAACACCGCGTGCCGCAGGCCGGACGGCCCGCCGTACCCGACCAGGGCGTCGGCCCACTCCTCGGCCTGCCGTATCTGCCAGCGGCCGGGGTGCCAGCCGGCCGCCTTGAGCTCGGCGGCGACGTCGGCGGGGAAGCGCGGGCGGGCCCGCCCGGCGGGGGCGGCGGACAGGGTGGCCGGCGGTGGCGGGGGCGGGCTGGGCGGGTTCAGGGCGGACTCCAGGGCTCGGGGACAGGGGGCGTACGAGGGCGCGGTCAGCGCGCGGGCGGCCCGACGGCGACGCTCTGCACGGTGAAGTGCTCCAGCATCGGCGCGCAGGAACGGCACGGCGGGGCGTGGGTGCCGTGCGCCGGATCGCCCTCCTCCCGGATGCGAACGGTCGTCATCCGCGCGCCCTTCAGCGCCTTGCGGGCCTCGTGCAGGGTCATCGGCTTGCGGGCGGCGCGCTTGGAGCGCCGGCCGTCGACCGCGGCCAGGTGCTGGGAGAGCAGGACGGCCTCCGGGCAGCGGCCGGTGAACCGCTCGCGCGCCTCGACGGGCAGCGTGTCCAGGAACTCGCCGACCAACGGGTGCAGGACCGGCCGTCGGGCGTCCTTGTCCCCGGCCAGGGTGTGCACCTCGCCGCCCTTGAGCGACAGCGCGGCGGCGACGGCGGGCAGCAGGCTGTCGCGGTGGTGGCGCAGCACGGGCGGGCCCGCGGGCTCACCGGTGGTCATGCGTCGTCCTCCTCCTCTGTTCCCGCTGACGGAAGGACCGGTGGGACGGTCCGGGGCAAGCCTGTCAAACGACACCGACATCCGCACAACCGGGGTGCGAGGGCGGACGAACGACCGTGCGGGACCGGCCGGGCCGTCACCCGATCCTCGCCGGACCGGGGCCGGATCCGCACACCGTCGTCACGACTTGTCCGCCGATTTCCCGAAACCACCCCCGGGCCGGCGGCACGGCCGGTACCGTTCCGGCAGCGAGGCCGAAGGGGATCCGGCCGACCGTCCGCGGACGCGCGGACGGGGCCGGACCCGGTGCCCGCGCCGGACGTTGGGGCCGCCGGGGTGGGCCCGCGCCCGCCCCGGCGGCGGAGCGAAGGGGCTCGTGGATGACGTCGGAGCAGCCCGGTCGGAACGGACCACGGCAGCGCTCGGGAGCCTGGGACGCGCAGGCCGCCAACCAGGCGCCCGGCGGGCACGTGCCCACGCCGGGCGAACCGCCCCGGCCGGCGCCGGAACGCCCGGTGGGCCTCGCCGTGGTCGGGGCCGGCTACTGGGGCCCGAAGCTGGTCCGCAACGCGCAGGACACCCCGGCGCTGCGGCTGCACTGGCTGTGCGACCTGGACGAGGCCAAGGCCCGTACCGTGCTGGGGGAGTACAGCACCGTCCGGGCGACCGGCTCCTACCGGCGGGTGCTCGACGACGATCGGGTCGGGGCGGTCGCGGTGGCCACGCCCGCGGCCGCGCACTACCGGCTGGTGCGGGCCGCCCTGGAGGCCGGCAAGCACGTGCTGGTGGAGAAGCCGATCACCACCTCCGCCGCCGAGGCCGCCGAACTGGTCGACCTGGCCGAGCGCAGCGGGCTGGTGCTGATGTGCGACCACACCTTCTGCTACACCCCGGTGGTGCGCCGGATCCGCGAGCTGGTGCACGGCGGCGAGATCGGCGACATCCAGTTCTTCGACTCGGTGCGGATCAACCTCGGCCTGGTGCAGCCCGACGTGGACGTGCTGTGGGACCTCGCCCCGCACGACCTGTCGATCCTCGACTTCGTGCTGCCGCCCGGCGTCGAACCGGTCGGGGTGTCCGCCCAGGGCGCCGACCCGATCGGCGCCGGCCGGGCCTGCGTGGCGTACCTGACGGTCCGGCTGAGCAACGGCGCGCTGGCCCACTGCCACGTCAACTGGCTCTCCCCGACGAAGGTCCGCACCACGCTGATCGGCGGCTCCCGGCGCACCCTGGTCTGGGACGACCTCAACCCGCAGGCCCGGCTGGCCGTGCACGACCGCGGCGTCGACCTCACCCCGCCCGACCAGCTGACCGACGCGATCCGGCACCGGGCGCTGATCTCCTACCGGGTCGGCGAGATGGTCGCGCCCGCGCTGGTCGAGCAGGAGGCGCTGCGCAACGTGATGGCCGAGTTCGCCGCCGCGATCACCGAGGGCCGGGCCCCGCTCACCGACGGCCGCGCCGGGGTGCGGGTGCTCCAGCTGCTGGAGGCGGCCTCGCTCAGTCTCGAACTCGGCGGCGCCACCGTCCCGGTGGGGTCCGGGGACCGGGCGGCCGCCCGGTGAGCGCCGACATCCCGCCGGTCGAACCGATCCCGCTGGTCGAACCGATCCCGCTGGTCGAACCGATCCCGCCGGCCGGCATTCCGCCGGCCGACCCGATCCCGCTGGTCGACCTGGCGGCCGCGCACGCCGAGGTCGCGGCCGAGGTCCGGGCCGGCTTCGACCGGGTGCTCGCCTCCGGCGGCTACGTCAAGGGCCCCGAAGTGGACGGCTTCGAGCGGGAGTACGCCGACTTCACCGGCGCCCGGCACTGCGTGGGCGCCGGCAACGGCACCGACGCCCTCGAACTCGCCCTGCGCGCCCTCGACCTGCCGCCCGGCGGCGGCGTCGTGCTGCCCGCCAACACCTTCGTCGCCACCGCCGAGGCCGTGCAGCGGGCCGGGCTGCGCCCGGTGCTGGTCGATGCCGACCCGGCGCACCTGCTGATCGACCCCGAGCGGGCCGCCGGGGTGCTGCCCGGCGCGGTCGCGCTGCTGCCCGTCCACCTGAACGGCCAGCTCGCCCCGATGGGGCCGCTGCTGGAACTGGCCGACGGACGGCCGGTGGTGGAGGACGCGGCGCAGTCCCAGGGCGCCCGGCAGCACGGGCGCACCGGCTACGGGCGGATCGCGGCCACCAGCTTCTACCCGGGCAAGAACCTCGGCGGCTACGGCGACGCCGGGGCGGTGCTCACCGACGACGACGAACTCGCCGCCGCCGTCCGGCTGATCGGCGACCACGGCGCGCGCGAGAAGTACCGGCACGAGCGGTTCGGCTTCAACTCCCGGATGGACGCGCTGCAGGCCGTCGTGCTGCGGGCCAAGCTGCGCCGGCTGCCCGCCTGGAACGCCGCCCGCCGGGCCGCCGCCGCCCGCTACGACGCCCTGCTCGGCGGCCTCGACGGACTGACCCTGCCGCGCACCGCGCCCGGCAACGAGCACGTCTGGCACCTGTACGCGGTGCGGATCGGCCCCGGCCGGGACCGCGACGCCGTCCTCGCCGCGCTGCGCGCCGCCGGGATCGGCGCCGGGGTGCACTACCCCGTCCCGGTCCACCTCCAGCCCGCGTTCCGTCACCTCGGCCACCGCGCGGGGACGTTCCCGGTCGCCGAACGGGCCGCCCGCGAACTGCTCAGCCTGCCGCTGCACCCGCACCTCACCGAGGCGCAGCAGACCAGGATCGCCGGGGTGCTGGCCGGGGCGCTCGGGCAGCGGCTCTGACGATTCCCCTTCTCCCGGGCGGGGGCCCGGGCCCGGAGACGACCCCCTACGCTGGTGTCCAGCAAGCGCTTCGAGAATTTGCAGCAGCCAGTGGGGGCTCCCAGATGACGACAGGTCGGCCCGGCGTCGCCGCCGCACCGAACGCGGCGTACGCAGGTCAGGTGGTGCAGTTCCCGGACCCGGTCCGCGCGGAGCGACACCCCGCCGGGGTCCGGGTGGACGAGTACGGCTACCCGGACTTCGGCTCGTACGCCGCCGCCGCGGCCGAGGTCGCCGACCCGCCGGACGGCTTCGGCGTGGACGAGCTGCGGCTGACCGACTACGTGTCGGCCAACGCCGCGCTGTTCACCCAGGGCCACCCGCTCTGGGCCGACCTGGACACCGCCGTCGCCACCCCGCCCGGCTGGACCTGGCACCACGCGGTCGGCCGGGCCGCCCCCGGCTGGCGGCGGATGGAGCTCGTCCCGGTGGAGGTCAAGGCGCTGCTGCGGCACCACGCCGGACTGGCCACCTCCGCCGCCGACCACACCCGCCGCGGCACCCGCCCGCTGCAGGAGCGCCGGCCCGTGCACTTCTCGCTGGCCAAGGACGGCGGCGATCCGATCGGCGTCCCCGAGGACCTGGTGCAGCGCGCCGAGGAGCGCCTCGGCTACCGGCTGCCCGGCGCCTACCGCACCTTCCTCAAGCTGGGCGGCGGCCGCGCCCCGGTCGGGGTGGCGCTGGACCCCGAGCTCGGCATGCTGCTCGACCAGCCCTTCCTCACCCTCAGCGAGGAGTACGGCACCCAGGACGTCGTGTACGCCAACAAGTGCCTGCGCGACCACCTCACCAAGGACTACCTGGGCGTCGCCTACGTGCAGGGCGGCATCGTCGCGCTCAAGGTGCGCGGCGACGGGGTCGGCTCGGTCTGGTTCCACCTGTACGACGACGCCCGCGACACCGGCGCGCCGGAGGCCCCGGAGGACCGCTGCGCCCGGCTGCTGCTGCCCTGCGGCGAGGACTTCGACGCGTTCCTGCTGCGGCTGGCCGGCAGCCCGCCGGAACTGGAGACGGTCGCGGAGCTGATGGTGGACGGCGGGTTCGCCCGGGCCGTCCCGGTGGACTGACGTGGCCGCGGCGGTGGAGCGAGCGGGGACGACGAGGATGGGGACAGGGGTGAACCGGGCGTGGTGACGTACGCGCAGGCGCAGGAGCTCGCCGAGGATTGGATCAACGGAGGGGTGCCGCAGCCGCAGCAGCGCGAGGTACGGGTCCGGGAGTTCGACCTGGGCTTCGTCTGCTGGGCGGTGGCACCCGGGGACGGGACGGCGGGGCCGTCGGGTGCGGGGGACGGGTCGGCCGGCGAGGCGCGACTGGTGATCGCCCGGGACTCCGGCGCGACCACGCTCTGGCCCGCGCTGCCCGTCAACGAGGTGGTCCGGCAGTACGAGGAGGCGTACGGGCGGCCGGTCGCGGCCAACCCGGCGGGGGCGGCGAAGCCCGCGCCCGGGCCGGTCGAGGCGACGTCCTTCCTGCTCAGCCCGCCGCAGTGGCTGCAGGAGGCGGGGGCCGCGGCGATCGCGGCGGAGGCGGAGCGGCTGGGGGGCCAGGGGGCTCCGGCTGCCGCTGCTCCGGCGCCGGCTGCTCCGACGGCTCCGGTGGCCGAGCCGCCCGCGCCGGTCGCTGCCGCGCCCGCCGTGCCGGCCGGTCCTGCCGGTCCTGCTGGTTTCGCCGTTCCGCCGCAGGCCCCGGCCCCCGTGCCGGTGCCGGTGCCGTCGCCCGGGGCCGAGGCGGCCACCGTCCTGATGCCCGAGGGGCTGCGGACCACCGGCTCCGACCTGCCCGACGCGCCCGCGCCGGCGGGGGCCGAGGCCGCGACCGTGCTGATGCCGCCGGAGGGCGGCTACGGCATGCCGCCGGTCCCGCCGCCCGCCGCCGTCCCGCCGCCCGCGCCCGTGCCGCCCGCGGCCGTCGAGCCGGCGCCGACGCTGCTCGCGTCGCCGGACGCCGTGCCGGGGCTGATGGGCCTGCCGGGTGCGCCGTCCGGGCCGCCCGGCGGGGTGGAGCAGACGCCGACCGTCCTGGCCCCGCCCGCCGCCGCCCCGCAGCCGGCCGCGCCGGTGGATCACACGCCGACCGTGCTCGCCGCGCCCGGCGGCCCGCCCGGCCTGGGCGGTCCGCCCGCTGCCCCGGCTCCCGCTGCCCCGGCGCCGACTGCGCCGCCGCAGGCCGGGCTCGGCCGCAACCCGGCGTCGGCCCCGCCGCCGCCTCCTCCGGCCGCACTGCGCGGTGGCGCGTCCGGTCCGGGCGCCGCGCACGGCGTCGTGCTCGGCCGCAGTCCGGCCTCCGCCCCGCCGCCGCCCC
>NZ_JBHVPH010000058.1:0-20060 GCF_042887425.1 Kitasatospora sp. NPDC057940 | reverse complement strand
ACGGCCGCATCGTCGACGAACTCCACCACCCCACCGCCGACACCGTCCTGGACCGCATGCGCCGCTTCGACGCCAAGGGCCGCACCAGCTAGAGCCACCACCAGCCAGGGCCCGCCAGCCCAGCCGCCGCCCCTACGCGAAACCCAGGACACCCCATGTACCGCACCGCACTGCGCAATGTGCTGGCCCACAAGGGCCGACTCCTCATGACGGCACTGGCCGTCATGCTCGGCACCGCCTTCGTCGCCGGCACCATGGTCTTCTCCGACACCTTCGGCAAGGCCATGCGGGACAACAACTCCAAGAGCTACTCGGACGTCTCGGTCCAGGTCGTGGACTACTCGGCCGGCTCCCGCGCCGGCACCAAGGTGAAGAGCGAGAGCGGCAACGCCTCGCTCACCGACGCCACCGTCCAGCAGCTGGCCGCCCTGCCGGGCACCGCCAACGCCCGCGGCGTGGTCAGCGGCTTCACCGGGGTCGCCGACCGGAGCGGCAACCTGATCGGCCAGTTCTGGGCCGCCAAGGGCGCCAACTTCGCCCCGGCCGCGGACGGCAAGGATCCGCGCTACCCGATGGCCGAGGGCCAGGGCCCGAAGAACGGCAAGGAGATAGCCCTCGACCGCAAGACCGCCGACAAGGCCGGCTACAAGATCGGTGACACCGTCCGGATCGCCATCAACGGCCCGGTGATCGAGGCGAAGCTCACCGGCGTCTTCACCACCGACGACCCGGTGGTGAACAGCGGCGGCACCCTCACCCTGTTCGACCGCGCCACCGCCCAGCAGCTGCTGCTGGAGCCCGGCCACTTCAGCAGCATCGTGCTCACCGCCAAGCCCGGCACCAGCGAGGACGCGCTGCTCGCCCAGGTCCAGCCCAAGGTGCCGTCCGACCAGCACTTCGACGTCGAGACGGGCGCCAAGCTCAAGGCCGACGAGCAGGAGATGATCACCAAGGCCACCGACGGCATGCGCACCATGCTGCTGGTCTTCGCCGGGATCTCGCTCTTCGTCGGCATCTTCATCATCGCCAACACCTTCACCATGCTGGTCGCCCAGCGCACCAAGGAACTCGCGCTGCTGCGGGCGATCGGCGCCAGCCGCAAGCAGGTCACCCGCTCGGTGCTGGTCGAGGCCCTGGCGATCGGCACCATCGCGGCGGTGGCCGGACTGCTCGCCGGCATCGGGATCGGCGCCGGCATGCAGTCCCTGATGGGCCGGCTGAACGAGAACATGCCGCACGGCACGCTGGTCATCAAGCCGCTCACCATCGCGGTGACCCTGACCGTCGGCGTCCTCGTGACGGTGCTGTCCGCCCTGCTGCCCGCCGTGCGCGCCGCCCGGATCGCCCCGGTCGCGGCGATGAGCAGCGGCGACCAGCCGACCAGCCAGAAGAGCCTGCTGGTCCGCAACTCGATCGGCTCGGCGCTCACCGCCGGCGGCCTCGCGCTGATCGGCTTCGGCGCCTCCACTGGCAACGACAGCGGCCGCCTGCCGGTCGGCCTCGGCGCCCTGCTCGCCCTGATCGGCGTGTTCGTCCTGCTGCCGCTGCTCTCCCGCCCGGTGGTCGCGCTGATCGGCCCGCTGCTGCGCGGGCTCGGCGGCACCCCGGGCAAGCTCGCCCAGCAGAACGCGGTCCGCAACCCGCGCCGCACCGCGTCCACCGCCGCCGCGCTCACCATCGGCCTGACCCTGGTCAGCGGGCTCACCGTGATCGGCGCCTCGGTCGGCGGCGCGATCGACAAGGCCGTCACCAGCTCGATGAAGTCCGACTACATGGTCTCGGGCGCCAACCACATGAGCCTGTCCGAGCAGGTGCCCGGGCAGATCGCCAAGGCCCCCGGGGTGGCCGCCTCCTCCGCGGTGACGACCACCAGCTGGAAGTTCGACGGCACCGGCGTGACGATCACCGGCATGGACGCCGGCACCTTCGACCAGCTCGCCGAGGTCAAGCTGACCAGCGGCGCCACCGCCGCGCTCGGCCAGGGCAAGGTCCTGGTGGACCAGGACCTCGCCACGAAGCTCCACGTCACCGCCGGCTCGACGGTGGCGGTCTCCTACCCCGACCAGTCCACCGGTCAGCTCACCGTCGGCGGCGTGTACGAGAAGGGCGGCATGCTCGGCTCGGCCCTGCTGGCCAACAGCGAGGTCGCCAAGCACGAGCCGAAGCCCTTCATCACCGACGTCCTGGTCAAGGGCAAGGACGGCGCCACCGCCGCGCTCAAGCAGTCCCTCAAGGACGCCACCGGCGCCAACCCGGTGATCGACGTCAAGTCCAAGCAGGAGGTCCGCGACGACTTCAGCCAGACCATCACCTTCGCGCTGAACCTGATGTACGGCCTGCTGGCGATGTCCGTGCTGGTCGCGATCCTGGGCGTGATCAACACGCTGGCGATGTCGGTCTTCGAGCGCAAGCGCGAGATCGGGATGCTGCGGGCGATCGGCCTGGACCGCCGGGGCATCAAGCGGATGGTCCGCCTGGAGTCCGTGGTGATCTCGCTGTTCGGCGCCGGCATCGGCCTGCTGCTCGGCTGCTTCATCGCCTGGGCGATCAACGGCACCCTGAAGTCCAGCCTGAGCGGCCTGACCACCGTCCTGCCGTTCGGCCAGCTGGCGCTGTTCCTGGCCCTGGCCGGGGTGGTCGGCCTGGTGGCCGCGATCTGGCCCGCCCGCCGGGCGTCCAAGCTGGACATCCTGGCGAGCATCAAGACCGACTGACCGCCCCTCACGGGCCCGCCCAGCGGGCGGACGACGAGAAAGGGCCCCTGCCGGAGGGTTTCGGCAGGGGCCCTTCTACTTCTGTACTCCGCCCGGTCGCACGGCCGGCTGAGCACCACGGAGGTCGTGGTCCGGCGACACTGCCGGGCGGAGGGCCTCCGACTCATACCCCGGTGCTCCCACACCGGGGTCTCAGTCGCTTACTTGCTGGCGAGTTCCTTCTCGGCGGCCGGCTTGGCGGCCTCCACGGGCTTCGTGGGCGCCGTGACCTCCTGGATCGGCAGGCGCGGCTGCTCCATCTGGGAGAGGCCGACCATCTCGCGCTTCAGGAACATGGCCAGCGTCCAGTCGGTGAAGACCCGGACCTTGCGGTTCATGGTCGGGACCATGGCGCCGTGGTACGCGCGGTGGAACCACCAGGCCAGACGGCCCTTCAGCTTGACCTTGCCGAAGAGGATCGCGACGCCCTTGTGCAGGCCCAGGCCGGCGACCGCACCGAGGTTCTTGTGCTCGTAGTTCTTCTGCGGGAAGCCCCGCATGCCCGAGATGACGTTGTCACCGAGGACGGCGGCCTGGCGCACGGCGTGCTGCGCGTTCGGCGGGCACCAGGCGCCCTCGCCGGAGGCGAGGTCCGGGACCTGGGCGTTGTCGCCGGCGGACCAGACGTAGTCGAAGCCCTGGACCTGGAGGGTCGGCGCGGTGTCGACGTGGCCGCGCGGGCCCAGCGGCAGGCCGAAGTTGGCCAGCACCGGGTTCGGCTTCACGCCGGCCGTCCACACGATGGTGGAGGCGTCCATCTCCAGGCCGTTCTTCAGCACCACGTGCTGGTCGACGCAGGAGTCCATCGAGGTCTCGATGTAGACCTCGATCTTCCGCTCCTCGAGCTTCTCCTTGGTCCACAGACCGAGGTCCGGGCCCATCTCCGGGAGGATGCGGTTGGCCGCCTCCACCAGGACGAAGCGCATGTCGTCACGGCTGACGGTCTTGTAGATCTTGGCGGCGTCGCGCGCCATGTCCTCGACCTCGGCGATCGTCTCGACACCGGCGAAGCCGCCGCCGATGACGACGAAGGTCAGGGCCTTGCGGCGGACCTCCTCGTCGGCGGTGGACTCGGCCTTGTCGAGCTGGGCCATGACGTGGTTGCGGAGGCTGATGGCCTCCTCCACCGTCTTCATGCCGATGCCGTGCTCCGCCAGACCCGGGATCGGGAAGGTGCGGGAGACCGAGCCGGTCGCGACGACCAGGTACTCGAAGGGCAGCTCGTAGCTGTCGCCGGCCGCGGGCTGGATGGTGGCGACCTTGCGGGCGTGGTCCACACCGGTGACCGCACCGGTGAGCACCTCCGCCTTCTTGAGGGCGCTGCGCAGCGGCGCGACGAGGTTGCGGGGCGCGACGTTGCCGCCGGCCGCCTCGGGGAGGAAGGGCAGGTACGTCATGTACGACCGCGGGTCCACGACCGTGACGGTCGCTTCGCCGTAACGCATCTTCTTGAGGATGCGCATCGCGGCATACAGGCCGACGTAACCACCGCCGACAATGAGGATGCGAGGACGCTCCGTGGTGCTCATATCCGAAAGTATCCAGCACCGTCCGGAGCAGCCTTCGTGAGCCCGGTCACAAGCTTCTGGACACCCCGTGCTACACTGCGCGGCCGCAAATCCGGGCTCAGCGCGTCGGCTCACGGCCTTGCGCGCCCCCTCCCGAGCACACGCCGGAACACCACCCTGCTGAGCAGCAACGATCCGTACGGTGCCCGGGTTCCCGCTCGTGATTTCGATTTTCAAACCTCAACCGAGGCTTGACCTGCGATCCAGGGGTCGTCACGGCGAGCAGACCTTCGGTCCCACATTTCGGACGTAGCGGGCGAGCAGGTGCGACGAATGACTGGATCGCCATGTGAAGAAATTCACGAACTTTCCCGCACCGGTCCGGGCGCGCCCCGGCCCCGGACCCCCGAAAGGGGTGCCGGGGCCGGTCGGGTAAGGCTCGCAGGAGGTCAGGAGGCCATACTCCAGGCGATGCCGTCCAGGATGTCGTGCTCGCTCACGACCACCTCGGCCGCGCCCGTCCGCTCCATGATCTCCAGCAGCTCCAGCGCGCCGGCCGCGATCACGTCCACCCGGCCCGGGTGCATCGACGGGATGGCCGCGCGCTCGGCGTGGGTGGCGCCCAGCAGCTCGCGGGCGATCCCGGCGACCCGCTCCCGGCCGATCCGCGAGTGGTGGATCGCCGCCGAGTCGTAGGCCGGCAGGTCCTGGGCGATCGCGGACACCGTGGTGACCGTCCCGGCCAGGCCCACCAGGGTGGCCGCGCCGCGCAGCGGGACGACCTCCTCGGCCTTGTCCAGCTCGGCCCGCACGTGCGCCCGGGCCGTCTCGATCTGCTCCGGCGAGGGCAGCTCGGCGCCGCCGAAGTGCCGCTCGGTGAGCCGGACGCAGCCGATGTCCACCGAGCGCGCCGCCTGCACGTCCGCACCGCCCAGCACGAACTCGGTCGAGCCGCCGCCGAGGTCGAACACCAGGTACGGCGCCGGGAACTGACCGCCGGTCAGCTCCTTGGTGGCGCCCACGAAGGACAGGTGCGCCTCCTCCTCGCCGCTCACCACCTCGGGCTCGACGCCCAGGATCGCGCGCACGCCCTCGACGTACTCGTCGCTGTTCTCGGCGTCCCGCGAGGCGCTGGTGGCGACGAAGCGGGTGCGCTCCGGGCCGACCCCGAACCCGGCGATGACCTCCCGGTACTCGCGGCAGGCCGCGAAGGTGCGGGCCAGCGCGTCCGGGTGCAGCCGGCCGGTCTGGTCCACGCCCTGGCCCAGCCGGTTGATGATCATGCGGCGGTCGAGGTCGGTGATCTCCCCGGTGGCCGGGTCCAGGTCGGCGACCAGCAGCCGGATCGAGTTGGTGCCGCAGTCGATCGCGGCCACCCGGGTCATGCTCACGCGGACTCCCCGGTGTCGGACTCCTCGGCGGCCCGCTTCTTCGCGGCGCGCTCGGCGGCCTTCTGCTGCTTGGCCTCGATCACGGCCTGGTGGTCCTGGTCCTTGGCCCGGTTGCGGGCGACCCGCTCACCGGCGGCCTCGACCTCGGCCGGGGAGACGCAGGGGCCCTTGGCCCACCAGTCCTCCAGCAGGCCGATCGCCTCGTCGCCGAGCGGGTTGACGCCCTCGCCGGCCGCCAGCGAGTGGCCGACCAGCACGTGCAGGCACTTCACCCGGTCCGGCATGCCGCCGGCGCTCGGGAAGCCCTCCAGCACCTCGATGGCATCGCGCCGGGCGATGTAGTCCTCGTGCGCCTTCTGGTAGGCGGCGGCCAGCTCCGGGTCCTCGGCGAGCCGGGCCGTCTGCTCCTTCATCACGCCGTCCGCCTCCAGGGTGCCGATCAGCGAGGCGGCCTTGGGGCAGGTCAGGTAGTACAGCGTCGGGAAGGGCGTGCCGTCCGGCAGTCGGGGGGCCGTCTCCACGACGTCCGGGTTGCCGCAGGGGCAGCGGTGCGCCACGCCGCGCAGGCCGCGCGGCACCCGGCCGAGCTGGGCGGCGATGGCGGCGACGTCGGCGTCGGAGACGGCGGGGTGGTTCTCAGTGGTCATGGGGGGAGGTGTCTCCAGCGGGGGACGGTGGGAGCGGACGGGGGGAGGCGGGGGCCGGGGCGGCGGCGTCGGTGGTGTCGGCGGCGTCGACCGAGTCCCAGATGCTGGCGTACCAGGGCTTGGCGGCCCGCGCCGAGCCGCCTGGCGCGCCGTCGGAGGCGGCCGGGCCGGCGGCGGAAGCGGAACCGGTGGCGGACGCCGAGGGCCGGGCGGCGGCCGGACCGGCCGGATCCACCGCGATGTACGGGGTCTCCCCCGGCATCGCGTAGTGCAGCCGGGCGCGGGCCTGCGCCTTGACGTACTCGGGGTCCTGCCAGCGGGCCTTCTCCCGGCGCAGCTGCTCGACCTGCTGGCGGGAGCGGTCGGCCTTCGCCTGCTGGGCGGAGATCTCGGCGCGCTGGGAGATGAACTGCCGCGTCGGGTAGGCGAGGATCGCCACCAGCGAGCAGAGCACCAGGACGAGGACGGTCGCCCGGCTCGTGAAGCGAGGCCGGGCCGCCAAGCCCGGGATCCTCCAGCCTGCCATCTCCCGTTCCCCTCCTGGTCGCGACGGTGCCCCGCCGTCCACCCTACGGGGTGAACGGCGGGGCACCGGTCAGGCGTGCTCACCGGTCGGCGGAGCGACCGTGCCCGCTGCTCCGAGGAGCGGCTGAGCCTGCTGCTCCGCGGAGCGGCTGTGCTTGCTACTCCGCGGAGCGGAAGCGCGGGAAGGCGCCGCGGCCGGCGTACTCGGCGGCGTCGTCGAGGATCTCCTCGATGCGCAGCAGCTGGTTGTACTTGGCGACGCGCTCGGAGCGGGCCGGGGCACCGGTCTTGATCTGGCCGCAGTTGGTGGCGACGGCCAGGTCGGCGATGGTGACGTCCTCGGTCTCGCCGGAGCGGTGCGACATCATGCAGCGGTAGCCGTTGCGCTGGGCCAGCTCGACGGCGTCCAGGGTCTCGGTCAGCGAGCCGATCTGGTTCACCTTCACCAGCAGCGCGTTGGCGGTGCCGGTCTCGATGCCCCTGGCCAGGCGGGCCGGGTTGGTGACGAACAGGTCGTCGCCGACCAGCTGGACCTTGTCGCCCAGCTTGACGGTCATGGCCTTCCAGCCGTCCCAGTCCGACTCGTCCAGCGGGTCCTCGATGGAGACCAGCGGGTAGGCGTCGACCAGCTCGGCGTAGTACTCGATGAGCTCGGTGGCGGAGATGGCCTTGCCCTCGAACTGGTAGGCGCCGTCCTCGTAGAACTCGGACGCGGCGACGTCCAGGGCGAGCGCGATGTCGCGGCCGGGCACGTAGCCGGCCTTCTGGATGGCCTCGGTGATGAGGTCCAGGGCCTCGCGGTTGCTGTCCAGGTTCGGCGCGAAGCCGCCCTCGTCGCCGAGGCCGGTGGACAGGCCGCGCTCCTTCAGCACGCCCTTGAGGGTGTGGTAGACCTCGACGCCCCAGCGGACGGCCTCGGAGAAGGACTCCGCGCCGATCGGGGCGATCATGAACTCCTGGATGTCGACGTTGGAGTCCGCGTGCGAACCGCCGTTGAGGATGTTCATCATCGGAACGGGCAGCACGTGCGCGTTCGGGCCGCCCAGGTAGCGGAACAGCGGCAGGTCGCTGGCCTCGGAGGCGGCGTGCGCCACGGCCAGCGAGACGCCCAGGATCGCGTTGGCGCCGAGCGAGGACTTGTCCGGGGTGGCGTCCAGGTCGAGCATGGCCTGGTCGATCAGGCGCTGCTCGGTGGCGTCGTAGCCGACCAGCTCCGGGCCGATCTGCTCGATGACGGCCAGGACGGCCTTCTCCACGCCCTTGCCGAAGTAGCGGTTCTTGTCACCGTCGCGCAGCTCCAGCGCCTCGAAGGCACCGGTGGAGGCACCCGACGGGACAGCGGCACGGCCGGTGCTGCCGTCGTCGAGGCCGACCTCGACCTCGACCGTGGGGTTGCCACGCGAGTCGAGAATCTCACGGGCTACGACGACATCGATGGACGGCACGAGGCATCTCCTTGCGGAAGCAGGGTCCGGCTGACGTTGGGTGCTGCCGGCGGGACGATTGCGGAGTCGTTACGACCAGAGCCTAACCGCCCCGGCCCCCGGGGCCGCGCTGGCCTCGGTCCCGTCTCAGCGTGTGGCCCGGCTACCCACCAGTAGTTCACCTGCTTGCCCGAGCGAAGCGGGCGAATACGGGGGAATGCGGGCGAAGGGGGACGGGTCCCGTCCCCCTTCGCCCGCGTGGCGCGGGCCGCTCCTGGCCCGGGCCGCTCAGCCGAGGTGCAGCACCTGGCCGGGCATGATCAGGTTGGGGTTGCCGCCGACGGTGCCGCGGTTGCCGTCGTACACCGACTGCCAGCCGCCGGACACGCCCTGGGCGGCGGCGATCGTCGACAGCGTGTCGCCGGCCCGGACGGTGTAGTCGTGACCGCCCTGCGCGGCGGCGGGCTGCGCGGCCGGGGCGGACTGCGCGGGCTGCGCGGCGCGGGGCGCGGACTGCGGCTGGGCGGCGGGCTGGCCCGCGTACTGCTGGTAGACGCTCTGGTGGCTGGTCCAGTACCAGGCGCCGTTGTTCTGGTACCAGTACACCTTCGCGTCGGCGTCCCAGCCGGCCTTGCCGGAGAAGCCCTGGGTCTGCGGCTGCGTCTGCTGCGGGGCCTGCTGGACGGGCTGCTGGGCGACCGGCTTCGGGGCGGCCTGCTTGGCCGGCTGCTGGGCGGGCTTCGGGGCCTGCGCCTGCTGGGTCTGCTTGGCGGCGGGCTGCTTGGCGGGCTTGGCGTCCGTGGAGGTGTCCACGGAGGCCGGGGCGCCGCCCTTGGTCAGGCCGGCCTTCTGGGAGCAGACGGGCCAGGCGCCCGGGCCCTGCGAGGCCAGCACCTTCTCGGCGACCGAGATCTGCTGCGCCTTGCTGGCCTGGTTGGCCTGCGGGGCGTAGGAGGTGCCGCCGTACGCCTTCCAGGTGCTGGGCGTGAACTGCAGGCCGCCGGAGAAGCCGTTGCCGGTGTTGATGCTCCAGTTGCCGCCGCTCTCGCACTGGGCGACGGCGTCCCAGGTGGAGGCCGGGGCGGCGGAGGCGCCGGTGGCGGTGAGGAGCGGCATCGCGAGTCCGACGCCGGCCACACCGGCGACGGCGATGGCCTTCTCGGCCTGGGTGCGACGGCGGTGGCGGCCAGTTCCAACGAACAGCATGAAGAGGTCCCTCTCCGCACGCCTGCGAGGTGAGCTGTCGGGTTCGGACCGGGAGGTGGCCCGGCCGCCGAAAGCGGAAACGATTCCGCTCGGGCGGCTTCACCCCAAGCCGTTGGGGAACGGCAACAAACCTGGTTCCCCCGCCCCTGCCCAGGGTCTGGTCGGTTTCCCGTGGCGCGGCGGGCAGGATTCGGCGTTCCGCGCACGAGGTCCGCAGCTGCGAACTCCAGGGAGAGTAGACAGATCATCAGACCAATAACAAGCTCATATCGCCGATATCACACACAAATTACGGCGTGTGGTCAATCGCCTACCACCGGCGGCGGTATGTCCGGATTGATGCTGGTTCAGACCCGGCGTCGAGAGCCGCCGGAGACGTGTCGTCAGCGTGTCGGGGCGTCGGTCGGCGTGACCGGCGGCGCGTGCGGAGAGCGGGTCTCCGGAGTGAATTCGACCGGGAGTTCCCGCAGGCCACGCATGATCAGGCCGCCCCGCCAGCGCAGGTTCTCCGGGTTTTCCGCGAGCCGCAGGTCCGGCAGCCGGGAAAGCAGCGTGGCCAGCGCGCTCCGCCCCTCCAGGCGGGCCAGCGGGGCGCCGATGCAGTAGTGGATCCCGTGGCCGAAACCCAGGTGCGGATTGTCCGTACGGGCCAGGTCCAGGGTGTTCTCGTCCGCGAACCTGGCCGGATCGCGGTCCGCCGCGGCCAGCACCACCAGCACCGGATCGCCCACCGGGATGTCCACCCCGCCGATCGACAGCGGCCGCGTCGCGAAGCGCCACGTCGCCATCTCCACCGGCCCGTCGTAGCGCAGGAGTTCCTCGATCCCGGTGTCCAGCAGCGCCGTCTCGCCGCGCACCACCGACTCCTGCAGCAGCCTGCGCTGCTCCGGGTTGCGCAGCAGCGCGTACGTGCCGTTGCCGATCAGGTTGACGGTCGTCTCGAACCCCGCGAACAGGAGGATGAACGCCATCGCGGCGGCCTCGTTCTCGTTCAGGTGCTCGCCGTGGTCGCTCGCCCGGATCAGGCCCGAGATCAGGTCCTCGCCCGGATCCGCCCGCTTGCGGTGGATCAGCTCCAGCAGGTACGCCCGCATCCGCTTCACCGCCCGCCCCACGCCGCCGCGCTGGCCGCCGCCGTGCCGGATCATCATCCCGGCCCAGTCCCGGAAGTCGTCCTGGTCCTCGGCCGGCACGCCCAGCAGGTCGCAGATCGCGTAGATGGGGAGCGGGAACGCGAACTCGTGGATCAGGTCCGCCGAACCGCGCTGCGCGAAGCCGTCGATCAGCCGGTCCGTGAGCTGCTGCACCCGCGGCTCGAACTCCGCCACCCGGCGCGGCGTGAACGCCTTCGACACCAGCCGGCGCAGCCGGGTGTGGTCCGGCGGGTCGATGTTCAGCAGATGCGTCATCAAGTCCGCCTGGCGCTCCCCCGGAATTCCCACCCGCCCGGTGCGGTGCGCCTGCTCGCTGTGGTGCGCCGGGTTCTTCGACAGCCGGCCGTCCGCCAGCGCCTGCCGCGCGTCCGCGTAGCGGGTCACCAGCCAGGCCTCCACCCCGCTCGGCAGCGTCGTGCGGTGCACCGGGGCGTGCTCGCGCAACCAGGCGTAGGCGGGGTACGGATCGGTGGCGAACTCCCAGGTGAAGAGCTGCGGGGCGGTGGGATCGGGCTGCACTGGCATGCGTCGACCGTATCCGGTGGGTCGGGGCCGCACCGCCTCCGGCGGCCGCGACCGGCGGGGCCGGATCGTCGACACCCGGCGGACGGCCCGCCAACGCTCCGTGGACAGTCCGTGGACGGTCCGTGGACAGCTCTTGGACAGCTCTTGGCCGGGTGGCGGGCGTGACCCTGGTCACCTGAGGGGTAATCCCTGTTGCGGAGGGTCAGGACCTGCCTACGATCCTCCGCAGAAATCGTGGGCGCCGGTGCGGTGTCGCCCACAGGGAGGAGCAGACCATGCGGGTCAGCGGGTCAGTCGTCGTCATCGCGGTACTCGACGGCGGATCGGGAGCCGAGCTCGCCCGCCGGTTCACCGCCGCCGGCGCCGCCGGAGTGCTGATCGCCGACCAGCGTGCGGGCGTCGCCGAGGACCTCGCCACCGAACTCGACCGGCCGGGCTGCCCCGTCGTCGGCGTCGGCGGCGACATCCGCCGCCCCAGCGACGTCGCCGCCCTCGTCGACACCGCCGAGAAGCACCTCGGCCCCATCGACCTGTTCTGCGTCGCCGGCCCCGACGGCGAGCGGATCGTCTCGCTCGCCGAACTGCCCGCCCGCCTCGACCTCGAACGCCTCGCCGAGCTCCTCGCCCTCGTCGGCGAGGCCATCGGCGAAGTCGTCCCCCGGCAGCGGCGGCCGATCGAGAACACCGCCACGGCCGCCTGAGGCCCTGCCCGGGCCCGCTACTCGCCGACCGGCCCGAGGCCCTCGGCCGCGCGCACCGCGTCCCGGTAACCGCGCGCGGCCGAGCGCAGCGCCGCGTCCACGTCCACCCCGGCGTCGTGCGCCCGCTGCGCCACCGCCAGCAGCAGCCGGCCCGCCGACCGCGCCGTCAGCTCCGCCGGCAGCGCGTACGGCTCGTCCGGCACGCCCGCGAAGCCCGCCCGGCGCACCCGCGACACCAGCTTCGCCGCGTACGCCAGCGACGGCAGCCCGGCCGGCACGCCGTCCAGCACCGACTCCCGGTCCGCCTTCTCGGCCGCCTTCAGCTGCTCCCAGTTGGCCTCCACCTCGGCGGCGCCCTCCGCCTCGACGTCCCCGAACACGTGCGGGTGCCGGTACATCAGCTTCTCGACGATGTCACCGGCCACGTCGTCGATCGAGAACGCCTCCGCCGGGTCCTCCTCGGCGATCCGGGAGTGGAAGAACACCTGGAGCAGCACGTCGCCCAACTCCTCGCGCAGCGTCTCCCGGTCCCCCTCCTCGATCGCCTCGACCAGCTCGTACGCCTCCTCGACCAGGTACTTCACCAGGCTCTCGTGCGTCTGCTCGGCGTCCCACGGGCAACCGCCCGGCGAGCGCAGCCGGTCCATCACCGACACCAGGTCCAGCAGCCGCGCCCCCGGCAGGTCGTACGACCCCGGCAGCACCTCGATCTCCGGCACCTCACCGGCGTGCTCCACCGCCAGCCGCGCCAGCGCGTCCGTCAGCCCCGGATCCCCGTCCGGGCTGCCCAGCCACACCGTCGGCCCGGCCCCGCCCGGCTGCCCGGTCAGCAGCCGCGCCAGCGCCGGTGCCGACCCCGCCGCCACGACCTCGACCGCCACCCCGGCCTGCCGCACCGCGGCCACCTGCGGGTGCCCCTCGTCCGCCGCCAGCACCCGCCCCGCCGACCGCAGCGCCTCCCACGCCGGCCACGCCAGCAACCCGGGGGCCACCCGGTGGGTGGTCGTCAGCAGGATCAGCTTCGCGTCCGGAACATTCGTCGTCACACCCCGAACCTACCCGGGGCGGGGACGGGACGGGGACGGGACGGGGACGGAGCAGGGACGGGACGGGCGGCGGGCCCGGCCGGACCCGCCCCTCCCGCCGGACCGCCGGGGCGCTACTTCTTCGACCCCGCCAGGTCGTCGAACATCGCCGACAGGAACTCGCTGCACCAGCCCAGCAGCTCCCGCCCGACCAGCGGCTTGCCGCCGATCCGCCCGGTGCTCGGCCGCGGCACCAGCAGCTGCTGGGCGGCCGCCTTGACCTGGCTGCGCGGGTAGAGCCGGTTCAGCCGCAGCTGCTGGGACTCCCGCAGCTCCACCGGCCCGAACCGGACGTTGGCCCCCTGGAGGGTGATGTCCGCGATGCCGCACCGCCGGGCGTACAGCCGCAGCGCCGCGACCAGCAGCAGGTTCTCCACCGGCTCGGGCAGCTTGCCGTAGCGGTCGACGAGCTCGTCCCGGACCTGCTGGATGTCCGCCTCGGAGTTGACCGCCGCGATCGAGCGGTACGCCTGCAGCCGCAGCCGCTCGCCGGGCGCGTAGTCGTGCGGCACGTGCGCGTCGACCGGCAGCTCGATCTTCACCTCCAGCGGCTCCTCCTCCGGCTCGCCGCCGTTCGCCAGCGACTCGCGGAACTCGGCCACCGCCTCGCCGACCATCCGCATGTAGAGGTCGAAGCCGACGCCGGCGATGTGCCCGGACTGCTCGCCGCCGAGCAGGTTGCCGGCGCCGCGGATCTCCAGGTCCTTCATCGCGACGTACATGCCGGCGCCCATCTCGGTGTGCTGGGCGATGGTGGCCAGGCGCTCGTGCGCGGTCTCGGTGAGCGGCTTCTCCGGCGGGTACAGCATGTACGCGTAGCCGCGCTCGCGGCCCCGGCCGACCCGGCCGCGCAGCTGGTGCAGCTGGGAGAGGCCGAAGGTGTCCCCGCGCTCGACGATCAGGGTGTTGGCGTTGGAGATGTCGATGCCGGACTCCACGATCGTGGTCGACACCAGGACGTCGAACTCCTTCTCCCAGAAGTCGACGACGACCTTCTCCAGCTGGTTCTCCCCCATCTGCCCGTGCGCGGTGGCGATCCGCGCCTCGGGGACGAGGTCCTTGAGCCGGGCGGCCGCCTTGTCGATCGACTCCACCCGGTTGTGGATGTAGAACACCTGGCCCTCGCGCAGGAGTTCACGCCGGATCGCGGCCGAGATCTGCTTCTCGTCGTACGGGCCGACGAAGGTGAGCACCGGGTGCCGCTCCTCCGGCGGGGTGGTGATGGTGGACATCTCGCGGATGCCGGTGACGGCCATCTCCAGGGTGCGCGGGATCGGCGTCGCGGACATGGTGAGCACGTCGACGTTGGCGCGCAGCTTCTTCAGCTGCTCCTTGTGCTCGACGCCGAAGCGCTGCTCCTCGTCGACGATGACCAGGCCGAGGTCCTTGAACCTGGTCTCGGAGGAGAACAGCCGGTGGGTGCCGATGACGACGTCCACCGAGCCCTCGAACAGGCCCTCCAGCACGGCCTTGGCCTCGCTGTCGCTCTGGAACCGGGAGAGCGCCTTCACCGACACCGGGAAGTTGGCGTACCGCTCGGCGAAGGTGGAGAAGTGCTGCTGCACCAGCAGCGTGGTCGGCACCAGCACCGCCACCTGCTTGCCGTCCTGCACCGCCTTGAACGCGGCGCGCACCGCGATCTCGGTCTTGCCGTAGCCGACGTCGCCGCAGATCAGCCGGTCCATCGGGACGGACTTCTCCATGTCGGACTTGACCTCGGCGATGGTGGTCAGCTGGTCCGGCGTCTCCGCGTACGGGAAGGCGTCCTCCAGCTCGCGCTGCCAGGGGGTGTCCGGGCCGAAGGTGTGGCCGGGGGCGGCCATCCGCGCCGAGTACAGCTTGATCAGGTCGGCGGCGATCTCCTTGACCGCCTTCTTGGCCCGCTGCTTGGTCTTCGCCCAGTCCGCGCCGCCGAGCCGGTGCAGCGTCGGGGCCTCGCCGCCGACGTACTTGGTGACCTGGTCGAGCTGGTCGGTCGGCACGAACAGCCGGTCGCCGGGGTGGCCGCGCTTGGCCGGGGCGTACTCCAGCACCAGGTACTCGCGGGTGGCGCCCTGGACGGTGCGCTGCACCATCTCGACGTACCGGCCGACGCCGTGCGCCTCGTGGACGACGTAGTCGCCGGCGGCCAGGGCCAGCGGGTCGATCGCGTTGCGGCGCCGGGACGGCATCCGGCGCATGTCCTTGGTGGAGGACTTCTGGCCGGACAGGTCGGTCTCGGTGATGACCGTCAGCTTCAGGGCCTCGTCGACGAAGCCGTGCTCGATCGAGCCGCAGGAGACGTAGACGACGTCCCGGGTGGGCGCCTCGGCGAGGTCGGCGACCAGCCGGGCCGGGATGCCCTCGTTGCCGAGCACCTCGGCGAGCCGGGAGGCGGGCCCGTGGCCCTCCGTCACCATCACGACGCGCCAGTCGGCGGCCAGCCGCTCCTTGGCGTCGGCGATCGCCCGGGCGGTGTCGCCCCGGTAGGCCTCGACGGCGTGCATGCCGAGGGTGAGCGTGTTGGCGTCGAACTCCAGGACCTCGTTCACGGTGGACTCGCTGGTCGCGAACGGGCTGACCGACCACCAGGGAAGGCCGATCTCGGCGGCGTGCTCGCGCACCTCGGCGAGCGAGCGCAGCGAGGCGGCGGAGACGTCGATGGTCTCCAGGTCGATCGGCCGGTCCCCGCCGGCCGCGGCCGCCACCCAGGAGGCGTGCAGGAACTCCTGGCTGGTCGCCACCAGGTCGGCGGCCCGGGTGCGGACCCGCTCGGGGTCGCAGACCACGGCGACCGAGCCGAGCGGCAGCACGTCCATCAGCAGTTCCATGTCGTCCACCAGGACGGGCGCCAGCGACTCCATGCCCTCGACCGCGATGCCCTCGGCGATCTTGTCCAGGATCTCGGCCAGCCCGGGCTGCTCGGCGGCCAGCTCGGCGGCCCGCGCCCGCACCTCGTCGGTGAGCAGCAGCTCACGGCAGGGCGGCGCCCACAGGCCGTGCTCGGCGATCTCCAGCGAGCGCTGGTCGGCGACCTTGAAGTAGCGGATCTCCTCGACGTCGTCGCCCCAGAACTCCACCCGCAGCGGGTGCTCCTCGGTCGGCGGGAAGACGTCCAGGATGCCGCCGCGGACGGCGAACTCGCCGCGCTTCTCGACCAGTTCGACACGCGCGTAGGCGGCGGCGGAGAGCCGTCGGGCGACCTCCTCCAGGTCGTGCGACTCGCCGCGCTGGACGGCCACCGGCTCCAGCTCGGCCAGCCCCTTGACCTGCGGCTGGAGCACCGAGCGGACCGGCGCGACGACCACCTGCACCGGGCCGGCCGCCGGGTCGTCCGCCCGCGGGTGCACGATCCGGCGCAGCACGGCCAGCCGGCGCCCGACGGTGTCCGAGCGGGGCGACAGCCGCTCGTGCGGCAGGGTCTCCCAGGCCGGGTACTCGGCGACCGCGTCCGGCGGCAGCAGCGAGCGCAGCGAGGCGGCGAGGTCCTCGGCCTCCCGGCCGGTCGCGGTGACGGCGAGCACCGGGCGGCCCCGCTCGCCGGCGGCCTGGCCGGCCAGCGCGCGGGCGAGCGCGGCGATGGCGAACGGCCGGGCGGCGGGCGGTCCGACCAGGTCCAGGTGGCGGCGGCCGCCGGCCGCGGCTCCGGTGGCGGTCGCCGCCTCGATGGCCTCGGCGAGGGCCGAGTCCCGCGCGACGACATCGAGCAGTCCGGTCAGACTCATCAGGGTCTCTTCTTCGTCCCGTGGCTGGTGCTGCCTCCGGGCGGCAGAGGCCTGCCGGGGCAACGCGAACGGCCCGGCACGCCGAGCGGCCGGGGGTATCCAGCCTACGCCGCGGCACGGTCGCGCACGCGGTCTACGGCCCGGCGGGGCCGGGCGGGAACGAACCACCGTCCGGGGCGACGAACGGCCCCGCGCGGAGCCCGGGACGGGACCGCGACCGGACCGCGGACGAACCACTGGACGGAACACCGGACCGGCCGGTGGACGAACCGTCCGGCCCCTGGTCAGATTCGGCTCCGCGATCTGCCACGAACTGGACATACTCCTGTCACTGCCTGTCCATGGAGATCGCGCACCATGGTGAATGTGCCCGCCGCACCCAACCGTGGGGGATGGCTGTGGCGGCACTGTCGCACCCCCGATGGGGGTCGGAGGTGCGAGGCCGGGCGACCCTGGGTGGGGGCGCCCGCCCAAGCGCCGGGAACCGTGGCGCCCTTTCCTGGAGGGCGCCACGGGTCTCGGCCTCACTCATGGCCGCCGCCCTGCCGGACCGCGTTCCGGCCCACCACCGCCGCCACGGATGCGGCGGTCACCGGCGTGACAGGCCGACGTCGTACGTCTTCGAGGACCGACCTGGCCGGCTCCGGTCCGCCGCCCTGGCCGGCTGCCGTCGCCGACTGGCCGACTGGCCGACCGCAACGCGAAGGCCCTGACCGCCCCAGGTGGGAGGCGGTCAGGGCCCAGGACGCGAAGCTCACCCGGCCGATCGCGGGCGAGCCGCCGACGCGGCGGTCAGCGGCGCCGGTAGCTCACCGTGTTCGGGGTGGCGTAGCCGGCGCCGTCGTCCACGATGACGATCTTCGGGATGATCCGGGTCTCCTCCTGCGGCTCCTTCTCGGCCCCTTCGCCGTCCCCGTCGGCCTCCGCCGACCGGGGCGGTCCGACCGGCTTCGGCGGCGCCGCGGCCGGCGCGACCGGACCGGTCGCCACCGCCCCGGCGGGCGCACCGGAACCGCTCGCGGCCCCGGCGGCCCCGCCCACGACCGGCATCCGCGGCCCGGCCACCGGCTTCTCCCGCGCCGCCGGTGCGACGGCCTTCCGCAGGTCGGCCACCTCGATCTCGCCGGTGTCCGCCTCCGAGTCCACCGGCGCCGCGTCCACCGGCGCCGCGTCGACGGCCGGCCCGGCGACCGCCGCCGCCAGCCGCTCCGGCTCGATGGCGCCGACCGCCGCGCCGGTGAGCGAGGCCAGGGTGGCCTTGATGTGGTCCAGGTGCTTCTGCACGGTCTCCAGACGGCCGTCGAACTCGCCCTGCTCGCGTTCGCTCGCCGCGTTGATCCGCTCGGCCTCCCGGCGGGCCTGCTCGATCAGCTGGTCGGCCTTGGCCTGGGCGTCGGTCTCCAGCTGCTTGATCCGGCCGAGCACGGTCTCCCGGTGCTGCTCGGCCTCCTTGACCCGGCGCTCGGCGGTCGCGGAGACCTGGGCGTCCTCGGCGTCGGCCCTGGTCTGGGCCTGGGCGAAGGTCTCGTCGGCCTTGCGGCGCAGTTCGGCCAGCGTGGCCTCGGCCTGCTCACCGGCCTCGGCGGCGGCCACCCGCACCTTGGCGGCGTAGGAGGTGGCGGCGTCCCGGGCGCTGCGGCTCTCCCGGTCGGCCTCGGCCCGGATGCCCTCGGCCTCGGCGCGGGTGCGCTCGTCGGTGCGCCGGGCGGCCTGGTCGGCCTCGGAGCGGGTGGTGTCGGCGTACTCCTTGGCGGCGTGGCCGAGGGCCTGGCCGGCCTCGTAGACCTCGTCCCGGAGGTCCTCGGAGAAGCGCTCGGCCTTCTCCCGGACGGCGCTCGCCTCGTTCTGGGCCATCACCGCCAGTCCGGCGGCCTGCTCGCTGAGCACCTCGTAGTCGGGCTCCGGGGCCTCCTCGGCGGCCCGGCGGATGTCGGCCAGCCTGGCCTCCATCTGCCGGAGCCCGGCGCCGAGGACGCTCAGCCGCTCCCACGCCTCGTCGCGCTGCGCGGTGAGGGCGGTGAGGGCTCGGTCGACCTGCTCGGGCGCGTAACCGCGCCGGGCAGAGGTGAAGCCGTACTCGGGGACGGCGTCGCTCATGGGCTCTTCCCCTCATGTCGCGGGCTGCGGAGCCCATGATCGGACGGAACGGACGGATCCGGAACCGGTTCGGCGGCCAGGGCCGAAATCGGACGCCTGGCGGACCGGAATACGTCGAGGACCGGGCGAATAGACCCATCCTCTTGACCTATTTTGCGCAGATCTGGGCGAAACCCCAACGAGGCACAGCCGGGACGGCATGCCGGAGGGGTCGTCCCAAACACCGGAACGACCCCTCCCCACCTGCGAGGATCCGCGACGACCCGCTACAGCAGGCCGTCCCAGAACTGCTCCAGCAGCACGGCCCACCACGTGTCCGCCGTCTGCAGGGCCGCCGGGTCGATCGCGGCGAGCTGCGCCTGGAAGTCGGTCGTCCAGCGACCGGCCTGGTCCGGGGTCAGCCCGTACCGCAGCCGCCACATCCGGCCCAGCAGGGCCAGCGCGCGGACGAACTCCGGTACACCCGTGTTGACGAACCGGGGCGGCTGGCCGGTTCCGTCGACGTCCACGGCGACCACGTTCGCGGTGCCGTACTGGACGCAGAGCTGGCGGCCGTAGTCGTTGCCGAGCACCAGGTAGCCGCCGAAGTCCGGGGCCGCGGGCAGACCGCGCTCGGCGGCCAGCTCGGCGAGCGTCGGGATCGGCCGGCCCTCCTGCGCCTGCGCCCAGAAGAACGGGCCGAAGTCGCGCGGCAGCCCCGCCCACACCAGGGCCTGCGACACCGGCTCGGGCACGCCCTGGCGGGAGACCGCGCGCTGCTCGTAGCGGAACACGTTCTGGCCGAAGGCCGCCCCGAGCTCCTGGGCGAGCTGCTGCGGCGGGAGCGGTGGCAGCGGCTGGACCGTCCCCGGCGCGGGCAGCGGCACCCGGGACGGGCGGACCCGCTGGGCCCCGGAGGCCAGCTGGTGCAGCTCGTCCAGGTGGTCGAGCAGCTCGGCCATGCCGGCCTGCCGGGACGCGTGGTCGCGGCCGTAGGCGGCGGTGTGGGTGAGCCGGACGTTCGGCCAGGACGCGGCGATCATGCGGTTGCAGTAGCCGCCCGGCAGGTCGCACGACTCCAGCTCGGTGTAGAGCTCCAGCACCTGCTCCGGCGGCACGTTCAGCCGCCGCAGGTCCTGGAGGATCTTCCACTCGGGGTGCGGGGTGCCGGGCTCGCTGCGGTGCAGCAGCTTCTGCTCGGAGCCGTCCGGGCCCCGGTAGCTCAGCGCGGCGAAGTAGCCGGGGCCGACCGCCGGAACCCCCGGCGGGACGGCGGCGCCCGGCGGCACGCCGGGCACCGGCGCCGGCGGGACGGCCGGGGCCGCACCGCCCGCGTTCGGGTAGCCGTACCCGGCCGCGGG
>NZ_JBHVPH010000057.1:0-25348 GCF_042887425.1 Kitasatospora sp. NPDC057940 | reverse complement strand
GGCAAGCAGGCCGACCTGGTCGTGCTCGACTCCGAGGGCTACGACCTGGTCGCCGTCATGCGCCGCGGCCGCTGGGTCCTCGGCGGCGAGCGCTTCGACGTGGTCAAGCCCGCCTGACGGCCCGCCGGAACGCCGACGGCCGCCCTTCCCCCACGGGGACGGGCGGCCGTCTCGCGTTCGGCTCAGCCGATCAACCGGTCAGATGCTCTGCCGGTCAGCCGCTCTGCCGGTCAGCCGGTCGCATTCGGTTCGAGGGTGATCTGGTCGATCAGGATCGAACCGGAGGGCACGGTGAAGGTGATGGTGTTCGCCCCGGCCTGGAGCTGCGGGAGTATCCAGGTGTTGAACCAGGAGGACGCCGGGTCCTTGCCGGACGCGTAGTTCTTGAAGAGCAGCCCGCTCGGCCAGTCCTTGCCGTTCACCGAGGCGGCGCCCTTCAGGTCCCCGCCGGTGTTGTTGTAGTGCACGTTCAGCTTGTAGGTGCCGGCCGCGGCGACCTCGCCGCTCCAGGTCACCGAGCCGCCGGGCTGGAGCGTCAGGTAGCTGCCGTCGGCGGACTTGGTGCCCTTGATGCCGTTGCCGGACGGCGCGTTCTGGGCCTGGAGCTGGCCCGCGTCCACGGTCAACGGCCCGGCCGGGGCGGTGGTGCTCGCCGAGGCCGAGGGGGTCGGGGACGAACTGCCGGCCGCCGGGGTGCTGGGGGGAGCCGCGGCGGTGGTCTGGACGCCGCCCTTGGCGGTCTTGTCGCCGTCCGGGTCGCCCTTGGAGAGCGCGATCCCGGCGCCGATCGCTATGGCCGCGACCACCGCGACCGCACCGATCACCGCGCCCTTGCTCCGGCCGCTGCTCGACCGGTCCTCCCCCGGCTGCGGCCGGGAGTGCTCGGCGTAACGGGTCTGCTGGGTGGGCGCGGTGCCGTACTCGGGCTGCTGCTGCGGCGGGTACGGCTGCTGGCCGCCGGGGTAGCCCTGCTGCGGCCCCGCCTGCTGACCGTACTGGGGCTGCTGCGGCCGCGGCTGGTAGGGCTGCTGCCCGTACTGGGCCCGGCCGACCTCCATCGGACGGCTGTACGGCGTCCGGGGCACGCCCTGCTGTGGCTCGGCCGGCTGCCCGGAGGCACCCTCCGCCGGGCGGTAGAGGTAGCCGAACGGGTCGTCGTCCTGCGGGGCACCGCCCTCGGGCGCTCCGTTGTTGCCGGCGGTCGTCACGGTGGTCAACTCCCCCATCCGGTTCGCGCCGCCGGGATGCGGGGCCGCCGGCGCAGATCATGGACGCTGTCGTACCCGGGAACCCTACCTGTCCTTTGTGACAGCCGGAAAAGAACCCTTGACAACCCGTGGGTAACCAGGACCGGGCGGGTTCAGCCCGCCCGTCGGTGCGAACGCTCGCCCCGCGCGCCGCGCACCGCGCCGCCCCGGGCCCGCTTCTCGTCGTACATCCGCTCGTCCGCGGTGTGCAGCACCTCCTCGATGCTCATCCCGCAACCCGCCCAGCCGACCCCGAGGCTCACCCCCACCCGCATCGCCCGGCCGTCGATCCGCATCGGCGGGATGATGGCGCCCCGCAGCCGGTGGGCCAGGTCCTTGGCCTCCTCGCGGCCGATCCCGTCGGCCAGCACGACGAACTCGTCGCCGCCGAGCCGGGCCACCGTGTCGCCGTCCCGGACGGCCTGGCTCAGCCGCCGGGCGACCTCGACCAGCACCGCGTCGCCCGCGTTGTGGCCGAACCGGTCGTTGATCGACTTGAAGCCGTCCAGGTCGCAGAAGAGCACCGCGAGCCCCTTGTCCAGCGAGGCCGCGACGCCGGAGCGGAACGGTACGGACCACGCCTCGCCGCCCGGGCCCTGGTCGGCCGGGACCACCGCGTGCACGTGCTCCCCGTAGCCCGGGGCGAGGCCGTACGGCGGGCCGCCCTCGGGCATCCCGTAGCCGTGCACCGGCCCGCCGTACGGGTCCGCGCCCTCCAGCCGGTCGTACGCGGCGTGCGCGCTGTAGGAGTCGGCCGGGTAGCCGTACGGCGCCGGGTAGGCCGGCTCGCCCGGCCCGGCGGGGGCCCCGACGGTCTGCGGCTCGGCGCAGAGCCGGCGGCCCAGCCGGGCCTTCAGTTCGGCGCCGTTCGGCAGGCCGGTGAGCGCGTCGTGGCTGGCCCGGTGGGCGAGCTGGAACTCGTGCCGCTTGCGGTCCTCGATGTCCTCGACGTGGGTGAGCAGGAAGCTCGGGCCCTCGGCCGCGTCCGCCACGATCGAGTTGCGCAGGCACACCCACTGGTAGCCGCCGTCCCGCCGGGACAGCCGCAGTTCCGCCCGGCCGCTCTCGGCACTGGTGCGTTCCAACAGCGCCCGGTCCTCCGGGTGCACGAGGTCGGCGAAGCTCTGCTGGCGCAGCACCGCGCGGGGGCGGCCGAGCAGGCGACAGAGCGCGTCGTTGACCCTGGTCAGCTGGCCGCGCCCGGCGCCGTGCAGTTCGGTGATGGCCATCCCGCTGGGCGCGTACTCGAAGGCCTGGCGGAAGCTCTCCTCGCTGGCCCGCAGGGCCTGCTGCTCCTTCTCCAGGCGGGCCAGCGCGCGCTGCATCTCGGCCCGCAGCCGGGCGTTGCCGATCGCGATGGAGGCCTGCAGGGAGAACATCTCCAGCGCCTCGCGGGTCCACGCCCCGGGCCGCTTGCCGCTGCGCGGGCGGTCCACCGAGAGGACGCCGAGCAGGTCGCCGCCGGCGCTGTACATCGGGGCGAGCAGTCCGTCGGCGGGGTGCCAGTCGTTGGCGTAGACGGGCAGCGGGCCGTCCCCGATCCAGCGCGGGATGTCGCTGGCGACGGCCCAGCCGCGGTCGTACGGCAGGAAGCGCAGGGTGCCCCAGTGGTCGCTGACGCCGAGCAGCCGGTCCCAGGACTCCCGGGAGCCGACCTGGCCGAGCAGGACGGAGGGGCCGCCCATGGTGCTCTCCTCCAGCTCCCAGACGGCCGCCACCACGAGGTCCCCGTCCGGGCGGACCAGGCTGACCGCGGCGGCGTCGAAGCCGAGCCCGTGCACCGCACCCTCGACGACGGCCTGCAGCGTGCCCGCCAGGCTGCGGGCAGCGTTGAGGTCCGCCACGACCCGGTGCAAGGTGCGGAGGGTCGCGAGACGGACGTACGGCTCCGACTCGGCTTCCATGCGGGGGCTCCCCGGCTGCTTCGGATAGTTCTTGATTGGTTATCGTCCGATTGCCAGAAGAACTGAATCACAGGGAGCACAGCGTTCGGCACGCTCGGTCAGCAATAGGCCATCACTTGTGACTTAAATCACACGACACTAATGCACCCTTAATCAGCTCATCCGCCCCATAGCGGGACATAAAGCGCTATCGGGATATTTCCCTTGGTCGACCGCATTGGCCCCGCCCTGAAGCCCGCTGCCGCCCGGCAGGCCCCTTGCTTCACTCCTGAGGGTGAGTCCCGAACCCGGCCGCAACCGCACCCCGTGCGCCGCTGGTCCTACGACCTCGGCCCGATGCCGATTCCGGCGGCCGCCGACTACCGTGCGGTACGTGTACTCGTCCCCGCAGCCCGAAGCTGCCTCCCACGCCACGCCCGACGAGTTCCGGGCGGCACTCTCCCAGCTCGCCTCCGGCGTGAGCCTGGTGACCGTCCACGACCCGGAGGACGGCGAGGACGTCGGCATGACCGCCACGTCCTTCCTGTCCGTGTCGCTGGAGCCGCCGCTGGTCCTGATCTCGGTCCGCGAGGACTCCCGGATGGACGAGGTGCTCTCCCGCACCGACACCTGGGCGGTCTCGCTGCTCACCGAGGGGCAGAAGGCGCTCGGCTCCCGCTTCGCCATGAAGGGTCGGCTCAGCGACCGGCTGCTGTTCGCGGACACCCCGCACCACCGCGGCCCCCGCTCCGGCGCCCCGCTGATCGACGGCGCGCTCGCCACCGTCGAGTGCCGCACCGAGCAGCGGATACCGGCGGGCGACCACACCCTGCTGCTCGGCCGTGTCCTGGAGGCCGCGGTACCCAGCCCGGCCGGCCGGCCGCTGCTCTACTTCCGCGGCGGCTACCGCGCCCTCGGCTGAACCGCCCCGGCTACTCGCCGCCCCGCGGCGACTGCCGCCCCTGCTTCAGCTCGGAGCGGCGCCGCTTGTTGGACAGCCGGCGCTCGACCATCCCCCGGCTCGGCCTGGTCGCCCGGCGGGACTTCGGCGGCGGCGCGCACGCCTCGGTCAGCACCGCCGACAGCCGGGCCGCGGCCGCCTCCCGGTTGCGCCACTGCGAGCGGAACTCCGAGGCCTGGATCACCAGCACCCGGCCGTCCACCAGCCGCCCGGCCAGCCGCTCCAGCGCGCGCTCGCGCCACACCTCGGGCAGCGCTCTGGACGCCGCCAGGTCGTAGCGCAGCTCGGCCTTGCTGTCGGAGGTGTTGACGTGCTGGCCACCGGGGCCGGAGGAACGCGAGAAGCGCCAGACGAGCTCGGTGTCGGGGACGACCACCGACCCCCGTACGCGGATGGGCTCGGGCATGCGTCCATCATCCCGCGCCCGTACCGCCCGGTCACCCGGTTATCCGCGGCGGCCGGCGGCCCGGTTCCGCGCCACCGCCCGCAGCCCGGACAATGGCGTACGTGATCGAGCTCGGCTACTCCCTCTCCAACCGCTTTCCCGACCCCCCGCAGACGGACTACCGCTCCGTCCCGGTGCGGTCCCTGCGGTACGACCTGTTCTGCGGCGACGTCTACCTGGACGCCGAGGGCGCCGAGCTGTCCACCGGCTGGGGGTGGGTGCCGGTGCTCGACTTCGCCTGGGCGCTGTGCGACATCGTCGAGGAGCTGGACCGCGACCCGGACGGCGGCCGGGCCGCCCGGGTGCAGACCGCGGACCTCGACTTCACCCAGAACACCGAGCTGCTGCGGTTCGCCCGCCGCTTCAACTGGGTCGAGATCACCGCGACCTGGCTGCCGGACGAGCCGCCCGCCGTGGTCCGCCACGGCGAGCTGCGGCGCGAGGCCCGGGACTTCCTCCAGGACACCCTCGCCGATCTCTTCGATATGCACCCCGAGCTGGCCGACAATCCGAACATCTGGTCGCTGCAGGGCCGGTTCCCCCGGATCTGACCAGGACATTGTCAGGCCTTTGCCGGCGGATTGGCGTCCACGAAGAATTCACGGGCTTCGCGGAACCAACCCACCGGAGTATTGCGTTGTCCCGGAAAAAGCGAACGAAGGGACTGCAATCGCCATGCCAGTGAGCCTTTCCAAGGGTGGCAACGTCTCGCTGACCAAGGAGGCCCCCGGCCTGTCCGCGGTCAGTGTCGGCCTGGGCTGGGACGTCCGGACCACGACCGGCACCGAGTTCGACCTCGACGCCAGCGCGATCGTCCTGAACGCGGACGGCAAGGTGCTCTCCAACGGGCACTTCGTCTTCTTCAACAACACCAGCAGCCCGGACAACACCGTCGTGCACACCGGTGACAACCGCACCGGTGAGGGCGCCGGCGACGACGAGTCGATCAACGTCAACCTGGCCGGCCTGCCGGCCGAGGCCGTCAAGATCACCTTCCCCGTCACCATCTACGACGGGGTCGCCCGCGGCCAGAGCTTCGGCCAGGTCCGCAACGCGTACATCCGCGTGGTGAACGCCGCCGGCGGCGCCGAGATCGCCCGCTACGACCTCTCCGAGGACGCCGCCACCGAGACCGCCATGATCTTCGGCGAGCTCTACCGCAACGGCGGCGAGTGGAAGTTCCGCGCCGTCGGCCAGGGCTACGCCTCCGGCCTGGCGGGCATCGCCCAGGACTTCGGCGTCCAGCTCTGACGCCCCGCCGGGCCCCTCCCGGCCCGGCGCACCGCCTGGAACGAAAGCGGCGCGGGACATCGGTCACACCGACGTCCCGCGCCGCTTTCGCGTGCCCGGCCCGGGCTCAGCGCGAGGCGCGCAGCTCCGGCAGCTGGATCAGCTCGGTCTCGTCCTCCGGGGTCAGGTCCACCACCGCGGGCGCACCCGGCGCCGACTCGGCCGCCGGCTGCGACTCCTGCGAGCCGGCCACGGCCTCCTGCACCTCACGAGCTTCCCGGGCCTCCTGCGCCTCGGCCTTCGCCTGCGCGGCCACCGCCTCGTCGCCCACCACGTCGGCCAGGTCCGTGCGCTCGCCCAGTTCGGCGACGCTGCCCACCGCCGGCGCCGGGGCCGCCGCCCGCACGGCCGCGCCCGAACCCCGGCCGAAGAAGCTGAAGCCCGGCCCGCGCACCGCCCCGGACTGCGCCGACCGCGGCCGCTGCCGCTCCACCTGCGCGGGCGCCGCGACCGGAGCGGACGGCGTCCCGCCGAGCTGCCCGACCGTGGCGGTCAGCGCCGGGCGCACCGGCGCGGGCCGCACCGGCGCCGGGGCCTGTGCCTGGCTCTGGTCCTGTGCCTGTGCCTGTGCCTGTGCCTGTGCCTGTGCCTGTGCCTGTGCCTGTGCCTGTGCCTGTGCCTGTGCCTGTGCCACCGGAGCCTGCTCCGGAGTGGGCACCGCGGGGGCCACCGGCGCCGGCACCGAGGGCGCCACCACCGAGGGCACGGGCGCCGGGGCCGCAGCGGCCGGTGCCGTACGCGCCCGCAGCGCGACCGCCGAGCCCGCCGTCCGCTCCCGCCGCGCCTCCTGCTCCGCCGCCCGCCGCTCCAGCAGCCGCAGCACGGACGCCGCACGGACGAACGCGGCCGGGCTGGCCGGGTACTTGGGGCGGCTCGCGGCGAGCGCCCGCTGGGCCGCCTCGGCCTCCTTGAGCGCCTGTTCGGCCACCGTCACGGCCCGCTCCCGCAGCAGCCGGGCGATCTCGGTCTCGGCCTTCGCCAGCCGCGACTTCTCCGCCGTCAGCCGCCGCCCGAACCGGGTGGCCCGCTCCTCGGCGACCTCCGCCGCGTACTCGGCCTCCGCCAGCTGCTCCTCGAAGCGCTCCTCGGCCCGCAGCCGCTGCGCCGCGGCCATCTCGGCGGCCGCCCGGGCCGCCTTGTCCCGCTGCCGCAGCAGCAGCGCGAAGCCGAGCGTCGCGACCACCGCCGCGACACCCACCGAACGCACCAGGACGGCGTCCTGACTGAAGAGCAGGGCGGCCAGCGCGGCGACGAGCAGCACGCCGGCGGCGGTGGGGGGGAAGATCCGGCCGAGGACGGAGGAATGACGGTGGCGTCCGCGAGACATGCCAAGAAACTAGCGTGCGAATTGGGGCCGTGTCAGCCCAGGGTCCTCTTCCGCCCTTGACAGTGCGCAAGTTTTACCGCACGTACCCGGCGTTTCACTCAAGATCACGAAAAAAGACCTGTTCAGCGGGGCGAGGGCGCCGGGCCGCTCGGATCGTCGTGGTTCTCCGGCAGCTTGCACACGTGCTGCAACCAGAGCGCCGCCGCGATCACCGCCGCCCCGGCCAGCACCGCGAGCCCGGCCGTGACGGCCTGGTCCTTGCGCGCCGACACGTCCAGCTCGCCCAGCAGGAAGATCCCCGCGCCCGCGTAGACGCCGGTGACCACCGCCGAGACCAGCGCGCTGGCCTGCCCCAGCACCACCGCCCGGGCCGCCAGCAGCGGGTCGACGCCCTTCGCGCCGGGCTGCCGCTCGCGCACCGCCTTCAGCCGGGACCGCAGCGAGAGGGCGGTCGCCAGCAGGACCACCGCCACCGCCGCCAGCACCACCGGTGCCGCGACCGGCACGGCCGGCAGCGTGTCCAGGGAGGCCCAGAGCTTGGCACCGGCCCAGGACAGCGCCGTGGTAGCAGCGGTGATGCCGACCAGCAGGCGGAGGCGAAGCAGCTTCACTCGGAGGAGGTCCTTCCCGGGGTTACCAGAGCCGGCCGCCGCCCGGTGGCCCGGCACAACGGCGCCAGGCCACCGTACCGGGCCCGGCCGGGCGGGTACCCGCGCGAACGGCGGACACCTACTCGTACGGCCGGGCCCCCCGGTCGAGTTCCCCGGCCGCCCTCACCGGGCCGCCGGGCCGGGGCCGGTCACTCCGGCAGCGTCAGCCGGATGTCGTCCCGCCGCCGGACGCCCTGCGCGCCCGGGCCGCCGAGCGCGTCCAGCAGTTCGCCGACCTGCCCGTGCCCTGGCACCTCGGCCTCCGGCTGGGCGTCCAGCCAGGGGGCGAGCACGAAGGCCCGCTCGTGCGAGCGGGGGTGCGGCAGCAGCAGCTGCGGGTCGTCGCTGAGCACGCCCTCGTAGGCCAGGATGTCGACGTCCAGGGTCCGCGGACCCCAGTGCACCGTCCGGACCCGCCCGAAGGCGTCCTCGATCGCGTTGCCGCGCTCCAGCAGGTCGCGCGGCGGCAGCGAGGTGCGCAGCACGACGACCGCGTTGTAGTAGTTGGGCTGTTCGTCCGGGCCGCCGACGGCCTCGGTCTCGTAGACCGCGGAGACGGCCTTGATCTTGAGCCCGGGGGTGTCGGCGAGCGCGTCGACGGCGCCCTGGAGGGTGTCCAGGCGGTTGCCCAGGTTGCTGCCGAGTGCGATCACCGCGCAGCGCTGGCTGTGCAGTGTGGTGTCGGCGGAGTCCACCCGGCTCTCCAGGTCGAACGTGGTCGGCGAGGCGGTCGGGTCGCTGGTGCTCATCGAGATCCCTCTGCAACTGGAACGGGGCGCACGGCGGCGGTCATGCGCGGCCCCGGTGAATGGTCACGGTCACGTCGTCGAACGGCACGGTGATCGGGGCGTCGGGCTTGTGCACGGTCACCTCGACCTCCTCGACCGCTTCGTGCTTCAGGCACTGGTCGGCGATGCGCTGGGCCAGGGTCTCGATCAGGTCGACCGGCTCCCCCGCGATGATCGCGGTGACCTCCTCGGCCACGAGGCCGTAGTGCGCCGTGCGGGTGAGGTCGTCGCCGGCCGCGGCGGGGCGGGTGTCCAGGTACAGCACGAGGTCGACCACGAAGGTCTGGCCCTCGATGCGCTCGCGCTCGAAGACGCCGTGGTTGCCCCGGGCACGCAGCCCCCGCAGGGTGACGCGGTCCAGCAAACGAATCACTGCTCCCAGTCGGACGGGCCCCACCCGGAGAATGGCATGGACGAGCGGGGCGAAGGCGGGCAGCACACCCGCCACTCCGTTTCGAATCTACCCGCGGGCGCTGACAACGTCTGACCGTCCTACCCGGCACGAACCGTCGCCACGCGCACCGGAATGGCGATTGACGTGAACGTTCGGTGACCACTCGGGAATTCCCGGGCGACCGCCCGGCGGCGTTTTCCGAAGGCCGCCCGAATCAGTCCTCGTCCTCGTCGTCACCGCTGGTCAGAACGGGTGAACCGTGGTGCGACCAGAGCTTCCACCCGCCCGGGGTACGGCGGAACAGATTCGTCGACACGACCTTTCCGCCGACCAGCGGACCGAGTTCCCCCTCCTCCTCCGCCTCGCCGCCGGAGAGGATGTTCTCGGTGCACGTGACAAGGGCCACATCTCCGTGGACCTCGGCCTCGACATCGGTCAGGAAGAACTGGATGTACTCCGTGTTCATCATGATCAGCATGTACGAGCGGGTCACCTGCGCCCGCCCGCGCAGCACCGGCCAGCCGGGGTGCACGCACACCACGCCGCCCTTGTCGTCCGCGTCCGCGGCCCCCAGCCAGGCGTCCTCGACCGCCTCCAGGTCCCCCTCCTCCAGCGCCTGGTAGAGCGCCTGGTTGGCCGCGAGCACCGCCTCCAGGTCCGCCTCGCGGGCCTGGCCGGCCGTTCCGCCGCTCAGCCTGCCGTCACCTGTCACAGACCCTCCCTCACCCCTTGCCGGGCCGCGTGCTGCCAGGCCGCGACCACCCGGACGGCGTCCGCCGTGCCGGACACGTCGTGCACCCGCACCGCCCAGGCGCCGGCCTGGGCCGACAGCACCGACACCGCGGCGGTCGCGTCGTCGCGCTCCCGGGCCGGGCGCAGCGCCCCGGTTTGCGGGTCGGCGAGCAGCGTACCCAGGAACCGCTTGCGCGATGCGGCGACGAGGACGGGACGGCCGAGCGCGGTGAGCGCGTCCAGCCGGCCGAGCAGCGCCCAGTTGTGCTCGGGGGTCTTGGCGAAGCCGAGGCCCGGGTCGAGGATCAGCTGGTCCTCCTTGACCCCGGCCGCCAGCAGCGCGTCCACCCGGACGGCCAGCTCGGCGACGACGTCCGTCACGACGTCCCGGTAGACCGCCAGCCGCTCCATGTCCGCGGACTGGCCGCGCCAGTGCATCACCACGAACGGCGCGCCGGTGTCGGCGACCACCCGGGCCATCTCCGGGTCGGCGAGCCCGCCGGAGACGTCGTTGACGAGCGCGGCACCGGCCGCCACGGCCTGCTCGGCGACGGAGGCCCGCATGGTGTCGACCGACACCACGACCCCGGCGGCGACGAGCTCGCGCACCACCGGCAGCACCCGGCGCAGCTCCTCCTCCTCGGGCACCCGCTGCGAGCCGGGCCGGGTGGACTCGCCCCCGACGTCCACCAGGTCCGCGCCGCGGGCGCGCAGGGCGAGCCCGTGCGCGATCGCCTTGGCGGGGTCGTGCCAGAGGCCGCCGTCCGAGAAGGAGTCGGGCGTGACGTTGACCACACCCATCACGGCGCAGCGGTCGAGCCGCGGCAGTCCGGCCGGCAGCGAGAAGGACGGCGAGTTGCTCATGCGCCCATTATCGAACGGGGCCCCCGCCGAGGATTCTCGGCGGGGGCCCCGTTCGTCGCGGCGGTGCCTCAGGCGGCCTCGGTGACGTCGCGGGCGCCCGGGGTGGGCATCAGGCCCTCCCGCTGGCGCCGGCGGCCGAAGCGCGGCATGCCGAGGGTGATGAAGGCCTCGGCCTGCATCGCGGCGAAGCCGATCCGCGGCAGGTCCCGGGTGTTCGGGAAGACCAGGAAGCGCGGTTCCCACTCGGGCTGGAACTTGGCGTTGAACTTGTACAGCGACTCGATCTGGAACCAGCGCGAGAGGAACACCAGCAGTCCGCGCCAGGCCCGCAGCACCGGGCCGGCGCCGATCCGCTCGCCGCGGGCCAGCGCCGAGCGGAACATCGCGAAGTTGAGCGACACCCGGCGCACGCCCATCGCGGGCACGGCCTGGAGGGCGGCGACGATCAGCAGCTCGTTCAGGCCCGGGTCGGCCGCGCGGTCGCGGCGCATCAGCTCCAGCGAGATGCCGTCCGGCCCCCAGGGCACGAAGTGCAGCACGGCCTTCAGGTCGTCGCCGCTCTCGCCCTCCTCCGGGGCCTTGTGGGCGGTGACCACCACGCAGTCGTCGTCCAGCGGGTCGCCGAAGCGCCCGAGGGCCATCGAGAAGCCGCGCTCGGTGTCGGTGCCGCGCCAGCGGGCGGCGGCGTCGGCGATCCGGTGCTTCTCCTCCGGGGTGAGGTCGCTGACCCGGCGCACCTGGCAGGAGTAGCCGTTGCGCTCGATCCGCTTGACCATCTGGCGGACGTTGCGCATGGCCCGGCCGGCGAGCGAGAAGGTGGCGGTGTCGACGATCGCCTCGTCGCCCAGCTCCAGCGCGTCCAGGTCCGCCTCGCGGGTCCAGACCTCGCCGCCGACCTCGCTGCAGCCCATCACGGCCGGCACCCAGGCGTGCTCGCGGGCCTCGGCCATGAACACCTTGATCGCACCCGGCCAGGCCTCGACGTCGCCGACCGGGTCGCCGGAGGCCAGCATCACGCCGGAGACCACCCGGTAGGAGATCGCGGCCTTGCCGGTGGGCGAGAACAGCACGCTCTTGTCGCGGCGCAGCGCGAAGTAGCCGAGCGAGTCGCGCTCGCCGTGCCGGGTGAGCAGCTCGCGGACCTTCTCCTCGTCCTCCGGGGTCAGCTCCGGCTTGGGCTTGCCCGGGCGCAGCGCCAGGTAGGCGGTGGTGAAGGCGGTCAGCAGGCCCAGCCCGCCGAGCAGGTAGGCGACCAGGTCGGACATCCGGACGTTGTTGTACCGGATCGGCCCCTCGAAGCCGAACAGCCCGTACACGACGTGCTGGAGGCGCTCGGGCAGGGCCGGGTAGCCGATCTCGTACTTGGTCCGGGTGCTCACGATCAGCAGGCCGAGCAGCACGCTGACGGCGCCCATCACGATCAGGTTGACCAGCGCCCGCCAGCGGGTGCGCGGGTCGGCCTTGGCGTAGAACTCGCGCTGGTGCACCAGCATCACCACGAAGACCGCCAGCGAGACCACCGCCGGGCCGACCTGGTGCCAGCGCACGATGTGCAGCGCGGCGCCGACCGGCAGCAGCACGCACACCGCCCGCCAGGCCCGCCGCTTGCGCCGACGCAGCGCGTGCGCGAGCAGCACCAGCAGCAGGCCGACCATCATCGTCCCGACCGCGGCCAGCGAGGTGGTGCCGCCGGGCAGCTGCCCGGTGAAGGTGTGCATCTTGGAGTGCCGGAGCTTGGGGAACACCGCGCTGGCGATGTCGACCAGGCCGATCAGCAGACAGGCGTACCCGACCGCGCGGGGCAGCCAGGCCCTCGGAACGGCCGCCGCCTGGGTGCGAAGCGTCTGCAGGCCGCGTCGGCGACGCGGCTGCTCGGGGCTCGGCTCAACGGACACGGGAACGCTCATGGAAGCTCAGCGTAGAGGCTGCGGGACGCCGTCCGGTCACTCCGGGGGAGCACGTGTGATGGACCTTCAATGCCTTTTCCTTCATCAGGCAATGCGCATACCAAGGACCCGGAAACGGTCGGTAAACCGGTGCCGTGGGCGCGCTGCGGTGGAGCCGGGGACGGAGCCGAGGGCCTGCCGCCGCGTGGCGCGGCAGGGTCCTCCGGTACGCCGTACGTACGGTGGACGCCGCATTCTAGGGCGCCGGTTGCCTGTGGCTCCCCCCGCCCTCCCAGCTCGCCCGGGCATCCGGACAGCCTAGCCGCGGTGGCCGGAGCTGACGGACCGCCAGACGATGAGGCGTGCACCGACAGTGTCCCACCGGAAGGCCGACGGCATGGAACTGACCAGCGACGCGCTGGTGAACTCGCTGCTCGCACTCGGCGCTGCGGCTCTCGTCACCACCCTGTGGCTCTGGCCGCGACTGGCGCGCCAGCGCCCGCTGCCCGTGCTGGGCCGGATCGGCCTGCTGACCGTCACTCAAGTCGCGGTCGTGGCCGTGCTGGCGCTGGCGGTGAACAACTCCTTCGGGTTCTACACCTCGTGGGACGACCTGCTCAGCCCCGGCAGCACCAAGCTCGCGCTGACCAGCAACGAGAACCACAAGGGCGGCGCCCCGGCCTCGGACACCCAGCTCCAGCCGACCGACGAGGGCGGTCTGGAAACCGTCACCGACCTGCCCAAGGGCCCGCCCGAGGAGGTCGGCAAGGTCGAATCGGTCCGGGTCACCGGCAAGGAGACCGGGCTGTCCGACCAGCTGTTCGTCTACCTGCCGCCCGAGTACTTCGACCCGAAGTTCGCCCTGGTCCGCTTCCCCGTCCTGGTCGCCATCTCCGGCTTCCCCGGCACCTCGCTCAACCTGATCAAGGAGCTGCCGCTCCTGCGCACCGCGGCCGAGCTGCGGAAGTCCGGCAAGATGCCGCCGACCGTCGTGGTCATGGCCCGCCCGACCGTCGCCCCGCCGCGCGACACCGAGTGCGTGGACGTCCCCGGCGGCCCGCGCACCGAGACCTGGTTCACCAAGGACCTGCCGGAGGCGCTCCGCAGCACCTACCGGACCGGCCGCTCGGCCGCCTCCTGGTCCGTCTTCGGCTACTCGACCGGGGGCAGCTGCGCGCTGCGGCTGGCGATGCGCTTCCCGAACGTCTACGGCATCGGGGTGGGCCTGCACAGCGAGTACAAGGTCAAGGAGGACCAGTTCACCGGCGGTGACCTGTTCGCCGGCGACGCCGCCCTGGCCCAGCAGAGCGACCTCGACTGGCGGCTGACGAACCTCCCGGCCCCCGCCCTCTCGCTGCTGGTGGTCTCCTCCCGCAAGGAGGGCGACTTCGCGCAGACCCTCCAGTTCGTCGACCACGCCCAGCAGGTCGCCGCGGCCAACCCGCAGTTCAAGGTCGACTCGCTCTACCTGGACGACGGCGGCCACAACTTCGACAGCTGGACCCGTGAGCTGCCGTCCTCGCTGGAGTGGATCGGCCAGCGGCTCGGCTGACGCGGGCAGGTGACGCAGCCGACGGCCGGCCGGTCCGAGGGGACCGGCCGGCCGTTCCGCTATCGGCCGATGATGAGGCTCATCGCCTCGGCCCGGGTGGCCGGGTCGCGCAGCTGGCCGCGGACGCACGAGGTGATGGTCTTGGCGCCGGGCTTGCGGATGCCGCGCATCGACATGCACATGTGCTCGCACTCGACCACGACGATCGCCCCGCGCGGCTCCAGGATCCGCATCAGCGCGTCGGCCACCTGGCTGGTCAGCCGCTCCTGCACCTGGGGGCGGCGGGCGTAGACGTCGACCAGCCGGGCCAGCTTGGACAGGCCGGTGATCTTGCCGCTGGCGGACGGGATGTACCCGACGTGCGCCACCCCGCGGAACGGCACCAGGTGGTGCTCGCAGACGGACGTCAGCTCGATGTCCTTCACGAGCACCATCTCGTCGTGCCCGAGGTCGAAGGTGGTGGTGAGGACGTCCTCGGGCTCCTGCCAGAGGCCCGCGAATATCTCCTTGTAGGCGCGTGCGACCCGGGCCGGGGTCTCCAGCAGCCCCTCGCGGTCCGGATCCTCACCCACGGCGAGCAACAGCTCGCGGATGGCGTTCTCGGCCCGCTTCTGGTCGAAGGTCCCGACGGTGGGTGGACCGTCGAGCGTCACCGGGTCGATCATGCGGGCCTCGCTTACTTGGGACGACTTTGCTGAACAGCACGGATGCCGCGTCTCCAGGGTACAAACCCCGGTGACGCGGCATCCATTCCGTACGATGCGCGGGATCAGCCCTCGGCGGGCGGCTCCGCGGTCGGCAGCGGCGGGAGCTTCACGATGTCCACCGGGGCGGTGTCGATCGCGGCGGCGCCGTTGGTGAGCGCCAGCTCCTTCGGGGACTGCACCGGAGGCCGGGTGGACGGCGTGCGACGGGACGAGCCCGTCCAGGCCGGCCGGGCCGGGCGCTTCACGATCGTGGCGAAGATCTCCGCGATCTGCTCCTTGTTCAGGGTCTCCTTCTCCAGGAGCTCCAGAACCAGGTTGTCGAGCACGTCGCGGTTCTCGACCAGGATCTCCCAGGCCTCGTTGTGCGCGTTCTCGATGAGCTTCTTGACCTCTTCGTCCACCAGCCCGGCGACCTCTTCCGAGTAGTCGCGCTGGTGGCCCATCTCGCGGCCCAGGAACGGCTCCGCGTTGTCCGAGCCGAACTTGATGGCGCCGAGCCGCTCGGTCATGCCGTACTGGGTCACCATGGCCCGGGCGGTGGCGGTGGCCTTCTCGATGTCGTTCGACGCGCCGGTGGTCGGGTCGTGGAAGACCAGCTCCTCCGCCGCGCGCCCGCCCAGCATGTAGGCCAGCTGGTCGAGCATCTCGTTGCGGGTGGTGGAGTACTTGTCCTCGTCCGGCAGCACCATGGTGTAGCCGAGGGCGCGGCCGCGCGAGAGGATCGTGATCTTGTGCACCGGGTCGCTGTTGGGGCACGCCGCCGCCACCAGGGCGTGGCCGCCCTCGTGGTACGCGGTGATCTTCTTCTCGCGCTCGGACATGATCCGGGTGCGCTTCTGCGGACCGGCCACGACGCGGTCGATCGCCTCGTCCAGGATGCCGTTGTCGATCAGCTTCTTGTCCGAACGGGCCGTCAGCAGAGCGGCCTCGTTGAGGACGTTCGACAGGTCCGCGCCGGTGAAGCCGGGGGTGCGCTTGGCGACGGCCGAGAGGTCGACGTCGGGCGCGATCGGCTTGCCCTTCTGGTGCACCTTGAGGATGTCCAGCCGGCCCTGGAGGTCGGGGCGCTCGACCGCGATCTGGCGGTCGAAGCGGCCCGGGCGCAGCAGCGCCGGGTCCAGGATGTCGGGGCGGTTGGTGGCCGCGATCAGGATCACGCCACCCTTGACGTCGAAGCCGTCCATCTCGACCAGCAGCTGGTTGAGGGTCTGCTCGCGCTCGTCGTGACCGCCGCCCAGACCCGCACCGCGGTGCCGGCCGACGGCGTCGATCTCGTCGACGAAGACGATCGCCGGGGCGTTCGCCTTGGCCTGCTCGAAGAGGTCGCGGACGCGGCTGGCGCCGACACCCACGAACATCTCGACGAAGTCCGAGCCGGAGATCGAGTAGAACGGCACCCCGGCCTCGCCCGCGACGGCACGCGCCAGCAGGGTCTTGCCGGTACCGGGCGGGCCGTAGAGCAGCACACCCTTGGGGATCTTGGCGCCGACGGCCTGGAACTTGGCCGGCTCCTGGAGGAACTCCTTGATCTCGTGGAGCTCCTCGACCGCCTCGTCGGCGCCCGCGACGTCCGCGAAGGTCGTCTTCGGGGTGTCCTTGGTGAGCAGCTTGGCCTTGGACTTGCCGAACTGCATGACCCGGGAGCCGCCGCCCTGCATCTGATTCATCAGGAACAGGAAGACCAGGACGATGATGACGATCGGGAGCATCGACAGCAGCAGGCTGACGAAGGTGCTCTGCTTCTCGGGGCTGATGGTGTAGCCCTCGGCGAGCGTGCTCTGGTCGTTGTCGTTGATCTGGGCCTGGAGCTTGTCGGCGATCGCAACACCCTGGTCGCCGATGTACGAGGCCTGGAACTTGCTGCCGGACGGCGTCTTGCCGGTACCGGCGTTGGACAGCGTGGCGCCGTCCTTCAGCTGGATCTTGATCGTGTTCGAGTCACCAGTGGTGATCTGCGCGGACTTGACCTGCTTCGCGTCGATCGCCGCGACGACCTGACCGGTGTCCACCGTCTTGTAGCCGTTCGAATCCGAAACGACCTGCATCAAAACGATGACGGCGAGGACGGCCAGCACGATCCACATGATCGGCGCACGGAAGTATCGCTTGACGTCCATCCATGCGGGGCGTTGCCGCCCCGTCCCTCCTGCCACTCAACGGCGCCGCGGGCTGGGTGCCGCCGGCGCATCCTGGTCGGTGCTCATGTGAAGAGCGGTTTTAATGGACCGTACCGCAGTCGGACCCGCCGATGGCGGGAGCGCAGCGACACGGCGGTCGTTCTTGGTCCCCCCGGTCCAACGGGCGGGAACCGGCTCCTGTTCCCACCCGTAGCCCGAACGGAGCCCTCAGCCCCCGTAGACGTGCGGAGCGAGCGTCCCGATGAAGGGCAGGTTACGCAGCTTCTCCGCGTAGTCCAGGCCGTAGCCGACCACGAACTCGTTCGGAATGTCGAAACCGACGTACTTCACGTCGATCTCGACCTTGGCCGCGTCCGGCTTGCGCAGCAGGGCGCAGACCTCCAGCGAGGCCGGGCCGCGCGAGCTCAGGTTGCCCAGCAGCCAGGACAGGGTCAGACCGGAGTCGATGATGTCCTCGACGATCAGGACGTCCCGGCCGGCGATGTCGGTGTCCAGGTCCTTCAGGATGCGGACCACGCCGGAGGACTTGGTGCCCATGCCGTAGGACGACACCGCCATCCAGTCCATGGTGACCTGCGAGTGCAGGGCCCGGGCGAGGTCGGCCATGACCATCACAGCCCCCTTGAGGACGCCGACGATCAGCAGGTCCTTGCCTGCGTAGTCCCGGTCGATGCGCTCGGCCAGCTCCAGGAGCTTGGCGTCGATCTCGTCCTTGCTGATGAGCACCTTCGCGAGGTCAGCGCCCATGTCGTTCTGGTCCACCGGGGATACGTCCTCAAACGTTCGGGGTCTGTGTGGCCGGCGGCCGACTACCCCGGGACATGCCCGCCCGTCAGTCGCCCTGCCGCCGAAAGACCAGCGTGCCACACCTGCGGGTGGCCTCGACGCCCCCGGGTAGGTGCAGCGGCCCCTGGCCGCGCCATCCGGTGACCAGCAGGTCGATCGTCTCCAGGTGCCGCGCGAACAGGTCCCCGGCCGGGCAGCCCGCCCGCAGCGCGGCCCGCCGCAGCACCCGGCGGCGGACCGCGGGCGGGAGCTCGGCGAGTTTCACCGCGTCCAGGGCGCCCTCACCCGTCCGGAGGTCGCGTTCGGCCAGGGAGGCCCACTGGTCGAGGGCGTCCGCGTCGTCGCGGAACAGCCGGGCGGTGCGGGCCAGCGCCTCGACCACCCCGCCGCCCAGGTGCTTCTCCAGCACCGGCAGCACCTCGTGCCGGACCCGCGAGCGGGTGTAGGCGGGATCACAGTTGTGCGGGTCGTCCCAGACCGGGATCGCCTGGGCGGAGCAGGCCTGCCGGGTGGCCGCCCGGTCCAGCTCCAGCAGCGGGCGGCGGTAGCGGCCCTTCTGCGCCGGCATCCCGGCCAGCGAGCGGGAGCCCGAACCGCGGGCCAGGCCCAGCAGCACCGTCTCGGCCTGGTCGTCCCGGGTGTGGCCGAGCAGCACCGCGACCGCGCCGAGCCGCTCGGCGGCCGCGTCCAGGGCCGCATAGCGGGCGTCCCGGGCGGCGGCCTCCGGGCCGCCGGACCGGCCGACCCGCACCGGGATCGCCTCGACCGGGTCCAGGCCGAGCGAGCGCAGCCGTTCGGCCACCTGGGCGGCGCGGTCGGCGGAGCCGGGCTGCAGGCCGTGGTCCACGGTGACGGCGCCGACCCGCAGGCCGATCTTGGGGGCCTCGAAGGCGGCGGCGATGGCCAGCGCCATCGAGTCGGCGCCGCCGCTGACGGCGACCAGCACCAGCGGCGAGCCGGGGGCGGCCGGGGTCCGGGGCAGTCCGGACGGGTGCCGGGCGGCGTTGCCGATCAGGGTGGTGCCGACGGCGGCGCCCACCAGGGGCACCCCGGCCGGGCGCTGGCGGGGCTCGCGCACGGGCGCGGTGAAGGTGGTACCGGCCTCGGCGGCGAGGTCGGTGAGCGTGCGGCGGACGGCCAGGCGTATCGCTGCGACTGCGGGGTGTGGACCCACGGCGGACGACTCCTCGACGGAGGGGACAGGACGGCGGCTCGCGCGGCGGGGCCGCGCAGCTTCATGAGCGCCCTGTTACCGGGCGCTCACAGATGGTGGCAGAAAGGAGCACCCCGCTACGCCACCCGCGCCACCGGTACGACCACCGTCCCACGTTCGGGTGAATGGAGAAACGTATCTTCACCCTCCAGCTGCCCGATTGGACCACTCGTACGAGCGGGTTTGACCACCACCGACCACCGCGCGGCAGTTGGGGTCCGAGCCCCGTCCGAGCCCTGCCCGAACCCTGTCCGAGCCCCGTCCGTGCCCGCCTCAGCGGGCGACGCGGGCGACCCAGGCGGCCGGATCGTGGATCTCCTCCTTGGTCGGCAGCGTGTTCGGGGAGGTCCAGACCCGGTTGAAGCCCTCCATGCCGACCCGCTCCACCACCCCGCGCACGAACACCGCGCCGTCCTGGTACTGGCGCAGCTTCGCGTCCATCCCGAGCAGTCGGCGCAACAGCAGGTCGAGCCGGTTCGCCCCGCGGTCCCGGCGCTGCTGGAACTTCTCCCGGATCTCCGCCACGGTCGGCACCACCGCCGGGCCGACCCCGTCCATCACCACGTCCGCGTGGCCCTCCAGCAGCGACATCACCGCCGTCAGCCGGCCCAGGATCTCGCGCTGCGCCGGCGACTGGACGACCTCCATCAGCCCCGCCGACGGCATGCCGTCCCGGCCCCCGGCCCCCGGCAGCCCGCCGCCGAGCGAACCCGCCGCGTCCCGCAGCCGCTCCAGCAGGGCGCCGGGGTCCACGTCCGTCTCCGCCAGGAAGGACTGCACCTCGGACTGGATGTGGTCGCGCAGCCACGGCACCGCGGTGAACTGCGTCCGGTGCGTCTCCTCGTGCAGGCAGACCCAGAGCCGGAAGTCGGACGGGTCGACGTCCAGCTCCCGCTCGACGTGCACGATGTTCGGCGCCACCAGCAGCAGCCGGCCCGGCCCCGGGCCCTCCGGCCCCAGCCGGGGCTTGTCGAACAGCGCCGCCGGGCTGTCCGGAGCCTCCAGCGAAGGCTCCGCCGGGGCGAAGGTCTCGTACTGGCCGAGCACCTTCCCGGCCAGGAACGCCAGCAGCGCGCCCACCTCGATCCCGGTGGCCTTCTCCCCCACCGCGCCGAACACCCCCGCCGTCGGGCTGCTCGCCCGGCGCGCCTGGAGCTTCTCCACCAGCGGCTGGACCACCGTGCGGAAGCCGGCCACGTTCGCCCGCACCCAGCCCGGGCGGTCCACCACCAGCACCGGCGTCGCGGTGGCCGCCGTCAGACTGCTCGACCGCATCCCCGTGAACGCCCGGACGTGCTCCTCGGCCTCCAGCGCGTGCCGGCGCAGTTCGGCGACCACGGCCGCCGCCTCCGCCCGACTCACCTCCGGCCCCGGCCGCACCAACCTGGTCGCGGTTGCGACCGCGAGATTCCAGTCGACCATGCCAGCACCGCCACTCGCGCTCGTCATGCCCTCACCGTACGTGCTCCCACCCACCAGCGGCAGCCACCCGCCACGAACACCCTCACCCCGCCCGACGGGGCGGGGGCCGCGGGCGGGCGGCGGCGGGTCAGTGGCAGCCGCAGGTGGCGAGACGGGCGGCGATGCGGTCCATGGCGGCGCGCGCGGTGTCGGCGGCGGCGGTGGTGCGGGTCATGACGGCGAAGGCGAGGAGGCGGCCGTCGGCGTCGACGACGGTGCCGGCAAGGGTGTTGACGCCGCTGAGGGTCCCGGTCTTGGCGCGGATCAGACCGGCCGCGTCGGCGGCGCCCGAGCCGGTGCCGTAGCGCTTGCCGAGGGTGCCGGTGAAGCCGGCGATGGGCAGGCCGGTGAGGACCGGGCGCAGGGTCGGGTGCTGGTCGGAGGCGGCCAGGGCGAGGAGTCGGACGAGGACGGCGGGCGGGACGGCGTTGCCCGGGTGCAGTCCGCTGCCGTCGTTCAGGGACACGCCCGCCATCGGCACGCCGAGCTTGGCGAGTTCCTGGGTGACGGCGGTGGCGGCGCCCTCGAAGCTGGCCGGTTGGCCTGCGGCGAGGGCCGCCTGACGGGCCATCGCCTCGCCGATCTGGTTGTCGGAGGTGGTGAGCATGCGCTCGACCAGCCGGGCGACGGTCGGCGAGTCCACCCGGCCGAGGACGGGGGCGGCGGCAGCGGCCGGGGCGGCGGCGGGCCTGGCCGTGCCGTCGACGGTGACGCCCTGGGCCTTGAGCAGGGCGGCGAAGACCTCGGCGGCCTTCCCGGCCGGGTCGGCGACCCGGGCCGGCGCGTCGTCACGGCTCTTGGGGTCCACCTTGGCCTCGTCGACCATCAACGGGACGACCAGGGCGATGTTCTGGCCGTCGTGGTTCTTGTGCTGCGGGTTGCCCGCGTACATCGACAGGTCGTAGTCGAGCTTGACGGTGGTGGTGCCGGCGGCCTTGAGGGCGGCGGCGGTCTGCCGGGCCAGGGCGTCGAGCGAGGCGGGGGCGGTGTCGGCATCGGCCGCCTGGCCGCCGATCTGGACCTGGTCGGCGGGCAGCGCGGTGAGCGTCGGGTCGCCGCCGCCGACCAGGGTGATCGTGCCGGGGTCCGCGCCCCGGACCACCCGGGTGGTCAGCCGGGTGTCGCCGGGGATCAGCGACAGGGCCGCGATCGCGGTGGCCAGCTTGGTGGTGGAGGCGGGGGTGGCCGGGGTGTTCTCGCCGGAGCCGTACAGGAGTTGACCGTCGGCGGCGTCCGCGACGGCGAAGGTGACGGTGCCGAGGCTCTTGTCGGCGACGACCGCGGCGAGCGCCTGCTGGAGGCCCTGGGCGGTGGGTGCGGCGGCGGAGCCGCCGGCCTCGACGATGGCCAGGACGGCGCCGGGGGCGGGGGCGGGGGCGGGGCGGGCACCGCCGCCCGGGGCGGGGGCGGAGCCGGTGGGGCCCGTGGAGCCGGTGGAGCCGGTACCGGTGGGTGTGGAGCCGGCGGCGGTGCCGGAGGTGGCGGGCTGTTCGCCCGGGCGGGTGGCCGGGGTGTCGCCCGGCCTGGACTTGCCGTCGCCCTTCCCCCGGCCACCCTTCCCGCCGTCGCGGCCGTCCCGGCCGTCCCGGCCGTCGCCCTCGCCGTGCTCGGTGCTGTGCCCGCCGGGGCCCGGGGAGGGCTGCGCGTACGCTCCGCCCGAGGTCAGGACCGTTCCGGCGACCAGCAGGGCCGCTCCGAACAGTCCCGCGGCCGTCCCCCTGCGGCGGCGCGCCGCCCCGACCCCTGTTCCCACCGACCGGCCCCTTTCCTGAGCACTCACTCCCGTAGGAGACACTTGGATTCTGTCAGTCCCTACCTTGGAGGAACCGTTGGAATTCGACGTCCTTATCGAAATCCCGAAGGGCTCTCGTAACAAGTACGAGGTCGACCACGAGAGCGGCCGGCTGCGGCTCGACCGGATGCTCTTCACCTCGACCCGCTACCCGGCCGACTACGGCTACGTGGAGGGCACGCTCGGCGAGGACGGCGACCCGCTGGACGCGCTGGTGATCCTGGACGAGCCGACCTTCCCGGGTTGCCTCATCAAGTGCCGTGCCATCGGCATGTTCCAGATGACCGACGAGGCCGGCGGCGACGACAAGCTGCTGTGCGTTCCGGCCACCGACCCGCGCTGGGAGCACCTGCGGGACATCCACCACGTGTCGGAGTTCGACCGTCTGGAGATCCAGCACTTCTTCGAGGTCTACAAGGACCTGGAGCCCGGCAAGTCCGTCGAGGGCGCCAACTGGGTCGGCCGCGCCGAGGCCGAGGCCGAGGTCACCGCTTCGATCAAGCGTCTGGCGGAGCAGGGCGGTCACTGAGCCGTCGTTCCGATCTCGTTCGATCAGATAGTTCTGAGCAGTTCGAGGTAGGTCGGGGCAGCCGGAGGCCGGGGTTCGCGGATTCGTCCGCGGGCCCCGGCCTTCGCCGTGTCCGGGGCCGGACGCGGCCGTCTTGCCGACAGCCTGTCGGCAAGACGGATTGTTAGGTTAGGCTAACCAAAACAGTCGGGGCCGAATCCGATCCTGGAGGCCGCATGCCCACGCCCGAGCCCGTCCCGTTCTCCACCGCGCTCCGCACCGCCAGCAGCGAGGAGCACGAGGCTGCGGAGCAGTCCTCGTTCATGAGCCACCTGCTGGGCGGACGGCTCGGCATCGAGGCCTACGCCGACCTCACCGGCCAGCTCTGGTACGTCTACCGGGCCCTGGAGGACCGCGCCGGACACCTGGCCGAGCACCCGCTCGCCGGGCCCTTCATCGACCGGGCGCTGCTGCGCACCGCCGCCATCGAGCGCGACCTTGCGCACCTGCGCGGGCCGGACTGGCAGGACGGCCTGGCGCCGCTGCCGGCCACCGCCGCGTACGTCGCGCGGGTGGAGGAGCTGGCCGGGACGTGGCCGGCCGGGTACATCGCGCACCACTACACCCGCTACCTGGGCGACCTGTCCGGCGGTCAGATCATCCGCGGCATCGCCGAGAAGACCTGGGGCTTCGAGCGCAAGGGCGACGGCGTGCGGTTCTACGTCTTCGAGGAGGTCGACAACCCGGCCGCCTTCAAGCGCGAGTACCGGGCCCGGCTGGACGCCGCCGGGCTGGCGATGGACGAGGTGGAGCGGCGCCGGGTGGTCGAGGAGTGCAAGCGGGCCTTCGTGCTCAACGGCGCGGTCTTCCGGGACCTGGACGCGCGTTACCCCCTGAGCGCCTGAACGTTTCTCCCGAGGCGCACCCGCCCGGGTGCGCCAACGGATCGGCCCCGGCGAGCGGTTGCTCGCCGGGGCCGTCGCGCGTCCCGGGGGTGCGTCAGGAGCGCGCGCCGCGCCGGTTGCGCACCAGCACGGTGGCGCTGCCGCCGACCAGCAGCAGACCGGCCGCGGTGGCCAGCAGCGGGACCACCGGGGTCTCCGAACCGGTGGCGGCCAGCACGCCGCCCGCACCGCCCGCGCTGCCCGCACCGGTCAGGCCGCCGCCGGTGGTCAGCGAGGCGCCGCCGACCGTGCCGGTGCCCGAACCCTGGCCTCCGGCGGGCTGGTTCGCGCCACCGGCACCGGCACCGGACCCGGCGGTCGGCGGGGTGGCCGGCAGCTTGGCGTCCTTGTCGAACGCCAGGGTGGCGCTGACCGGGTCCAGGGCCGTGCCCGCCGGGTAGTTGGAGAACACCGGGACGCCCTCGGCGGTGAGCGTGGCCGGGACGCCGGAGAGCGTCACCACGCCGTTGACCGGCTTCAGGGCGGAGGCGGGCACGTCCAGCTTGGCGATCCGCGCGCCGCTCAGCGACGTCGCCTTGCCGTCGGGGGACTTGCCGTTCACGTCGGCGGTCAGGAAGGCCCCGCCCTGGTCGATCGTCAGGCCCAGCTTGGAGAGCGTGGTGTCGAGCGCCCAGCCGTCCTTGCCCGGGTGGCCGAGGAAGCGGACCGAGCCGTCGAACGCGGCGGTCAGCGAGTGGTCGGTGGTGTTGTAGCCGCCGGTGGCGCCGCCGAAGCGGTAGTCGGCCGCGCCGCCGCCGAACTCGACCTTGCCGCTCGCCATCGGGGTGGCCAGGTACGCGCGGAAGCTCTCCTTGACCTTCCAGTCGAGGGTGCCGTTCAGCACGGGCAGTCGGCCGGGGGCGCCGGTGGGCGCCGGGGTCCCGGTCGCGGACGGGGTGGCGCTCGCGGACGGCGAGGCGGTGGCGCTCGGCGACTGCGTCGCGGACGGCGTCGAGGTGGCCGACGGCGTGGCGGAGGGCGTGGCCGACGGCGTGCCGGTGGCGGACGGCGAGGCGGTCGGCGTGCCCGTGGCGGACGGCGTCGACGTCGGGGTCGGGGCCGTCGGCGAAGCGGTGGCGGTCGCCGTGGCGGTCGGCGACGGCGTCGCCGGGCTCTGCTTCAGCAGCAGCGACAGCGGGTCCATGTCCGTCCCGGCCGCGTAGAAGCCCGCGAAGGCCTTGGCGCCCTGCTCGGTCAGCTTCGCCGCCGTCGGCACCCCGGTGGTGGTGTCCCGCCCGACGGTGAACGTCACCAGCGGCACGTCGTCCCGTCGGGTGACCTCGGTGGCGCCCATCGACTCCTTGGAGGCGGTGTCGGCGGTGAGCGTGCCGGTCGTCCCGGCGGTGGTGACCTTGAGGTCGCTGAGGGCGACGTCCAGCGCGCCGTGGTGGGCGGTGAAGCGGACCCCGCCGGTGAAGGAGGAGCTCAGCGCGTGGGTGGCGAGGTCGTACGTGGCGTTCGCCAGGCCGAAGTGGAAGGTGCCGTCGGCGTTGGTGGTGGCGCCGCCGGTCAGTTCGATGGCGCCGCCCTGGGAGGCCGGGCCGCTGACGTAGCTGCGGAAGCTGGCCTTCACGCCCCAGTCCAGCGAGCCGGTGTCGTACGTGACGCTGCCGGGGCCGCCCGCGCCGAAGGCCAGTGCGGGGGCGCCGAGGGCGGTCAGGCCGAGGCCGGCGGTGGCGGCCGCGAGGGCGGCCAGCCGGGTGCGGTTGCGGGACATGGTGGGTACTCCGTTCGGATGGGGCGGGGGGAGGGAGCGGGGGGACGCTCCGGGGTGTCAGGC
>NZ_JBHVPH010000056.1:0-25802 GCF_042887425.1 Kitasatospora sp. NPDC057940 | reverse complement strand
GCCCGGGAGGGAGGCCTCCCGGGCCGCGGCGTTCCGACGGGTGCGGATCAGCCGCAGAACACCGGTGTGGCGTGCGCCGGATCCAGGGCGTTGGTCACCAGGTGCAGCGCCGTCGGCGAGAACGCGATCGCCACGTGCTCGGCGAGCGTGATCGGGCAGTGGTTCTGCAGCACCTCGTTGTCGACGGCCGGGCCGGTCAGGAACTGGGTCCGCCACGGGGTGACGACCTCGTCGTACACGGTCGAGATCACCGTGTAGCTCACGCCCGGCACGGTGTCCGGGCGGGAGGCCATCGTGCGGTTGAAGTCGGAGCCCACCGCCTGGTCGCGGCAGGCCTGGCAGACGGTGTAGATCAGGTCCGCGACGCCGGGGAAGTACGGCACGAGCTCGGTGATCCCGTCGAGCGTCGTGCCGTGGTTGGACGGCGCCAGGCCGACCAGCCGGCCGACCTTCGCGGCGCCGCCGAGGAACTTCAGGTAGTAGTTCGGCAGCATGCCGCCCTGCGAGTGCCCGACGATGTCGACCTTGGCCGCGCCGGTCGCCTTCAGCACCAGGTCGACGAACCGCCCGAGTTGGGCGGCCGACTCGGGCACCGGGCCCAGGCCGCCGATCGGCAGCAGCAGGCCGCTGCCGCTGGAGGTGACGCCCGGGATGGTGCCGTAGTCGAGCGCGAAGACGCAGTACCCGAGGCCCTTCAGCAGCGGGGAGAGGGCGAGCCAGTTCTCGTAGCGGTTGGCGAAGGTGCCGTGCACGAGGACCACCGGATCGGGGTGCGCGGCGCTCGGGCGGCAGTTCCAGTCGTTGGCGCCGGGCGGCGAGGCCACCGAGTCACCGTCGGGCGGCAGTTCGGCGGAGGCGGAGGTGGCGGCGGCGGCGATGGAGCGGGCGGCGGCGGGCGCGACGGAGGGGGACGTCGCGGCGCTCGCCGGGGCGGCCGACGCGCCGACCAGCAGCGCGCCCGCCAGGACGGTCGCGCCGATGGCCCCGCCGAGCCTGCGGCGCACGGGAGTTGCGGAGAAGCGGAGAAGTGGGGTTCTCAACTGTTGCCTCCACGGCGGAAGTTTGTTACCAACAGGTAACCCGAGTGGCTCCATCATGCGGTCGCCCCTCCGGCCCGGCCCTTGGGCGTTCCCCAGACCTGGACGGTGTTCTCTGTGACCGGTCACAACGCACCCGCCGCCTCGCCCGGCCGCTCACCCGACGCCACACCCCGCTCCGAGCCGCACTCCGCGCCCACCGCCGCCCCCGACCTCACACCCGACCGCACCCCCGCCCGTACACCCGTCCGCGCGCCCGACCACTCCGCCGACCACTCCGCCGACCGGACGCCCGGCTGGCGCGTCCCGGTGATCGGCGGCCGACCGGCCGACCAGCGACTCCTGGGCGGTGTACGCGAGTTGGCCGAGAGCGTGGTCGCCGCCCTGCTGGACCGCGTGCCGGTGTACCACCGCCTGCCCCGCGAACAGCTCACCGGCGAACTCACCCGCGACACCGAGCGCCGGATCCGCGCCCTGGCCCACGCCGTCCGCACCGGACTCCCCGCCCCCGACGAGGAGTTCGCCGCCGTCCGGGAGGCCGCCGCCCGCCGCGCCGAGGAGGGCCTGCCGCTGGACGCCGTCCTGCTCGCCCACCACCTCGGGCTGGAGGTCTGCTGGGAGTTCGTCACCCGGCACGCCCGCGACGGCGACGCCGCCGACCTGCTCGTCCTCCACCGGCTGCTGCTCGACCAGCTCCGCCAGGCCACCACCGCGGCCGGCGCCGGCTACCTCGACGAACGCCGCCCAGCCGGCGACCGGCACGCGGCCGCCCGGCAGTCACTGCTCACCGCACTGCTCGCCGGCACCCCGGCGGACGAGGCCGCCGCCCGGGCCGGACTCCGACTACCACCCCGGTACGCCGTCCTGTGCCTGTCCGTCGCCGACCACCCCGACGAGCACGCCCCCGGCGTCGACCCGGGCATCGCCGGCCGCCGCAAGCTCCGCCGGCTCGTCGCCGAACTCGACCACCGGACACGGCAGTCGGCGATCACCGCGCTCACCCCCTCGGGCGGCCTGGTGCTCGTCCCGCTCGGCCCGCCCCCGGAGGCCCCGCCGGAGCGCGCGCCCGGGCGGCCCGGCACGCCCGCCGAGCTCCCGTGGCAGCACCTGGCCGCCACCGTCGCCGCGGCCGCCCGGGCCGGGGGCGTCCCCGTCCTGGCCGCAGCGGCGGCCGCCGCACCGGGCGAGGTCCCCGGCGCGGCCGCGCTCGCGTACGAAGTCCTGGACGTGGCCCGCGCGTTCGACCGCCCACCCGGCCTGTACCGGCTCGACGACGTCCTGCTCGAATACCAGCTCACCCGCCCCAGCCAGGCCCGCTCCCGGCTCGCCGCACTGCTCGAACCGCTGGCCGACGGCGGCGAGTTGCTCACCACCCTGCGCACCCACCTGGCCGGCGGGCTCAACCGGCGACACACCGCGGGCGCCCTGCACCTGCACCCGAACACCGTCGACTACCGGCTGCGCCGGATCGCCGCCCTGACCGGCCTCGACCCCGCCCGCCCCGCCGACGTCCTGCGGATCACCGCCGCCATCGCCGCCCGCGCCGCCGAACAGGCCCCCGCCGTCCACTAGGGCGTGGCCGGCCGACGACACCCGCGCCACCGGGACGGCGGCGCGGGTGCATCAGTCCTGCTCCCCCGGCAACCGCAGGTCCCACCCCACCAGGGCCCGCAGTTGCTCCGCCGTCACACCGTCCGGCACCGGCTGGGGCGCGTCGTGGCGCAGCGGCGGCTGCCAGCCCTCCTCCGCCGTCCACCGGCGGACCACCTTGGCCGGCGCTCCGGCCACCACGCTGTGGTCGGGCACCTCGCCGCGCACCACCGCGCCCGCCGCGACCACCACGTTGCGGCCGATCCGGGCCCCCGGCAGGATCACCGCGCCGGTGCCGATCCAGCTCCCGGCGCCGATCTCCACCGGTTCGTTGCGCGGCCACTGCTTGCCGATCGGCAGGTCGGTGGACCGGTACTCGTGCGCCTGGTCGGAGATGTAGACGCCGGGCCCGGTCCACACATCGTCGCCGAGGACGATCGACTGGTGGCCCACGATGTGGCTGTCCCGGCCGATCACGCAGCCGCCGCCGATCCGCACGATCGGCTCGGGCCCGAGGTCGAGGCCGGGCAGGAAACCGGCGCTGATGGTGACCCGCTCACCGATGATCGAGAACGGCCCGATGGTGATCCACTGCTCGTTGAAGACCGCGCCGAGCGGGAACGCCAGCGTCGTACCGTCGCCCAACTCGCCGAACCGGTACGGGCCCGGGCTCTGCCGGGTGACCGCGCCGGTCCGCTGTACCCAGCGCCAGCCCCGGTGGACGAGGCGGCCGGCGGCACGGCGGCCACCGGCTCGGACCGCGGAGAGCAGCGAACGGGTTATCGGCATGAGCTCACGTTACCGGCCCGTAGGGTCCGGCCGGCGGCCGGGCGGTCAACATCACACCGGCCCCGCACCCGCCCTGGCCTGCGGCCTCCCGCGGCCGGGCCCGGGCCCCCGCCCGGGCGGGTCCGAAAACCGCGACCGACGGCGGGCTCCGGTGCCACACTCCCTCCCATGGAGATCACCGAACACATCGACGCCCTGCGCCGCGAGGGCACCCTGCTCGCCGAGGCGGCCGCCCGGACCGACCTCGCCGCCCCCGTACCGACCTGCCCGGACTGGAGCCTGAACGACCTGGTGAGGCACGTCGGGAACGTCCACCGCTGGGCCGCCGCCTACCCCTCCCAGGGCCTGCCCGCGCCCCTCGACGAGGACGGCAGGCTGGCCGTGATCGGGCCGGCGCCGTCCGACGCGGCACTGCTCGACTGGTTCCGCGAGGGCCACGCCGCCCTGGTGGACGCGCTCACCCGGGCCCCGGCCGACGTCCAGTGCTGGAGCTTCCTGCCGTCGCCCAGCCCGCTCGGGTTCTGGGCCCGCCGCCAGGCGCACGAGACCGCCGTCCACCGCGCCGACGCCGACGCGGCGGCCGGCACCGAGGGCCCCCGGGTGGACACCGCCCTCGCCCTCGACGGCATCGACGAACTGCTGAGCGGCTTCGTGGCCGGCAGCCGCTCCCGGCTGCGCAGCGAACGGACCCGCACCATCGGGGTCCGGGCCACCGACGGCCCCGGCTCCTGGCAGCTGACCATCACCCAGGAGCCGCCGACCGTCGGCACGGGCGGCGGCGCCGAACCGGCCGACCTCACCCTCACCGGCCCCGCCCACGACCTGTACCTGCTGCTGTGGAACCGGCTCCCGATCGGGCCCGCACAGGTCGAACTCGACGGCGACGAGGCGCTGCTCGAACTCTGGCGCACCGGCGCGGCCATCGGCTGAGGCCGCAGTGCTCCCAGCGCATGGCGCGCCGCGCGCTGGGAGCAGCCGAGGGTGGAGCGGCCCGGGGGTGGAGTGGCCAGGGGTCAGCGCACCCAGCGCGCGGGCCGCTTCTCCAGGAACGCCCGCATCCCCTCCTGCGCCTCCGCCGACCCGAACAGCCGCGCCGACAGCTCCACCAGCCCCTCCGCGTCCCGCTCGAAGGACCGCGCCACCTCGGCGTTGGCCAGCCGCTTGGACTCCGCCAGCCCCTGCGGGGAGCCCTGGCGCAGCGCGTCCAGCAGGCCCTTCAACGCGACCCCGGTGTCCTCGGCGGACTCGGTGGCGCGGGTGATCAGGCCGATCCGGGCGGCTTCGGCGGCGTCGAAGACCTCGCCGGTGAGGTAGTAGCGGGAGGCGGCGCGCGGGTCCAGCTTGGGGCGCAGCGGCAGCGAGATCACGGCGGGCGCGAGGCCGAGCCGGACCTCGGTGAACGCGAAGGTCGCGGCCGGCCCGGCGAGGGCGAGGTCCGCCGCGCCGATCAGGCCGAGGCCGCCGGCCCGGGCGTGCCCGTCGATCACGGCGATCACCGGCTTGGTGCAGTCGACGATCGCCCGCTGCAGCTCGACCAGGCCGCGCGGGCCGACCGTCGGGTCCGCGCCGGTCGCCTCGGACAGGTCCGCACCCGCGCAGAACACCTTGCCGGTGTGCCCGAGCACCACGGCCCGGACCTCCGGGTCGGCCGCGGCGACCGCCAGACCGGCGTGCAGTTCGGCCATCAGCCGGGTGGAGAGTGCGTTGCGGTTGTGCGGCGAGTCGAGGGTGATCGTGGTGACGGCGTCGGCGGTGGTGACGCGGACGAGGGGCTCTGCGCTGGTCATCGGCGGGGCCTGCCTTCCGGCTGAGGGTGGGTCGGACTGCGGCGCCGCCCCGGGTGCCCGGGCGACGCCCGCACGACTCTGGCACGCCCACCCGCCCCTCGGCCAGGGCCAATCCGGCCCGAGGTGCTGATCGGGATCGAGGTCCTCGCGCCCGTCCGGGAGCGGCCGCGTCACCGGCCCCCGGCGTGCCCTCCCCGTCGTCCGGCCCACCGGACGGCGGGGCCCATCGCCAGGCCGGCCGCCGCCAGTACCGTGCCCAGGACGACCCAACCGGCCAGGCCGAACCCGATCACGGCGGTGCTGACCAACGCCGGACCGGCCATCATCGCCGCCGCCGAACCCGCGTTGTACACGCCCTGATAGGCGCCGTGGTCACGCTCCCCCGCGAGGTCGTAGCTGAGTGCCCAGCCGCCGGCCTGGCCGAACACCTCGCCCAGCGACTGCAGTGCGATGCCGCCGAGCACCACCAGGGCGGCGACGATCGCGGGCAGGCCGTGCGCGAGGCCGATGACCAGGCACGAGGCGGCGAGCAGCAGCCCCCCGCGGCCGCAGAGCCGGGCGGCCGTCGACCGGTCCTCCGTCCCCCGGGTGGCCCGCACCTGAAGGGCGATCACCAGCAGGGTGTTGACGATCAGGGTGCCCGCGACGGTGATCCGGGGCGCCTCGGTGTCATGGATGATCCACAGCGGCACGCCGACCTCCAGGACGGCGAACTGCAGGGCGAGGACCGCGTTCAACACCGTCACGACCAGGAACGGGCCGTCCCGCAACGCCGGATTGCGCCGCTTGCCACGCCCGGCACCGTCGGCCTCCGGTCCCACGCGCGGCGCGGCCGGGGCCGCGCGCGCGAGGACGGGGAGACGGTGGAACAGCACGGCGACGACCGCGAAGGAGGCGGCGTCGGCCAGGATCGCCGTCAGATAGGCCGGCCTGGTGTCCACCTGGAGCGCGATCGCGCCGAGCGCCGTCCCCAGGCAGATGCCGACGTTGGTCACCACCCGCAGGTAGGCCCGGCCCGCCACCCGGCGGTCGGGCGGCAGCACCTCGGCGTAGAGCGCGTTCCGTACGGCTGCGGCGCCGCGGTCGACGGCCGAGACCCCGCAGGCCAGCACCACGAAGGCCGGATAGCTGTGCACGAGCGTGTACCCGGCGGTGCCGACCGCCTGCGCCGCGACCAGCACGACCAGCACCGGCCGGGCGCCCCAACGGTCGGCGGCCCGGCCGGCCGGCACGCTCGCGACGACCCCGCACAGGCCGGCGGCGGTCAGCCCGAGCCCCAGCTGGGCGGCGCTGAGACCGAGCACCCGGGTGAAGAACAGCACCGCGACGGACATGGACAGGCCGCTGCCCATCGTGTTGACCAGGGTGAGCCCGGCCAGCCGACGGACCATCGGGTCGGGGTGCAGCCGCCGTCGCACGGCGCTGACGAGCCCGCCGCCGGCCTGCGGGCCGGCGGGGTCTCCTGGGTCCGCGACGTCTCCGGGGTCTGCGGTCGCTGCGGCGTTTCCGGTCGTCGCGGGGTCTGCGACCGTCGCGGTGCTTGCGGTGGTTGCCGTGATGGCGGCGCCTCCGGGCATGGCGGGGTCGGGTCCGGACGTCTCCGCCGGCGAGGTGGTGGTCATGTGCTGATCACACCGCCTGACGGTCCGGGTCCGGTACTCCTTTAGGCTCTGGCTAAAACCACGCGCCCCACGCACCCCGGCCCCGGCGCCCATGCGCCGCGTCGCAGGAGACCACCCCCGTGCACCGCTTCACGCTCAGCCTGGCCGACCTCGCCACCACCTGGTTCGCCGTCTCCCCGATCCAGGAGGCCTCGCTCAGCCTGCGCATGTGGACCCACCCCGGCGTCTACCAGCTCCAGACCCCGGCCTTCGAACGGCTCCGGCCCGTCTTCGAACGGCTGGACTCCACGCTGCTGCTGTCACTCATCTCCGGGAACCGCTGGATCCCCGACTTCCTGACGCCCCGCCCGGCCTCGCCCGCCGCCGACTTCCGCACCGAGCTGGCCACCGTCCGCGCGCTGCCGCCGGAGCAGCTGCGCCCCGAACTGGAGCAGGTCTTCCTGCCGCACGGACTGCCCCTGCCCGCCGGGCTCGCCGCCGGACTGGCCGACCCGGAGCGGCTGTTGCAGCGGATCGCCGACGCGCTGGAGGAGTACTGGGAGGTCTGCCTCGCGCCGTCCTGGTGGCCGCAGGCCCGTGCGGTCCTGGACGCCGACCTGGTCTACCGGGCCCGGCTGCTCTCCCAGCACGGTGCGGCGGCGCTCTTCGCCGACCTGGACCACCGGCTGCACTGGGAGGACGGCGTCCTGTCGATCAACCGCCGGTGGACGGACTGGGACGGGGAGACCGCCGTCGACGGCCGCGGCCTCGTCCTCATCCCGACCTTCTTCGCCCGCGGCGCGATCACGATGATCAGCAACGAGCGTGCGCCGCAGATCAGTTACCCGGCACGCGGCCAGGCGGGCATGGCCGCCCCGAGGACGCCGGTGCCGCCACGCGCGCTGGAGGCGCTGGTCGGCGCGCCGAAGGCCCGACTGCTGGCCCTGCTCGCCGAACCCGCCTCCACCACCGACCTCGCCTACCGGCTGGGCGTCACCCCCGGCGCGGTCAGCCAGCACCTGTCCGTCCTCGCCGCCACCGGCCTGGTCACCCGGGCCCGGCACGGCCGCTCGGTGCTGTACCTGCGCAGCCCGCTCGGTGACGAGCTGACGGGGGCGAACAGGTGACGGAGTTCGCCCCCGCCATCCCCCCGACCGGCCCGCACCGCCCCGACCGATCCTCCAACTCCCCAGTGGTACAGACCTGTTGACGCATTGGTCCAGTCCTCCTACAGTGCCCATGCCCCGTCTCCCCACGGCGCGGGCACCCCTCGCACACGCACCAAGCACCGCGGTTCTACGTCACCCTGTCCAACCCCCACAGCCACAGGGAGAACCATGTCCGCTCGATCCCGGGCCAGGCGCCCGCGCGTGCGCAGCAGACTGCTGGCACTGCTCTCCGTCCTGCTCCTGCCCCTCGCCGCGCTCACCGCGCTGGCCACCCCGGCGAACGCCGCCGGAAAACTCACCGCCACCTTCACCACCGCCGACAACGGCTCCTGGTGGCAGGGCACCTACATCGTCCACAACGACAACGCCGCCGCCGTGACCGGCTGGACCCTGGAGTTCGACCTGCCGGTCGGCGTCACCATCGGCAACAGCTACAACGGCACCGCCACCGTCAACGGCCGGCACGTCACCGCGACCAACGCGTTCTACAACGCCACCGTCAACGCCCACGGCACCACCGAGCCGTACAGCTTCTGGTTCGTCGGCAACGGCCCGGTCGCCACCCCCGCCAACTGCCGTGTCAACGGCGACAAGTGCGACGGCACCGCCGACGTCCCGCCGTCCGCGCCGGGCACCCCGGCGGTCACCGAGTCCACCGCGCACACGCTCGCACTGACCTGGCCGGTCGCCACCGGCGGGGACTTCCCGGTCGCCTCCTACGACGTGCTCAACGGCGCCGTCGTGGTCGGCTCCAGCACCACCACCAGCGCCCTGCTCACCGGGCTCACCCCGGCCACCACCTACACGCTGACCGTCCGGGCCAAGGACAGCCGAGGCAACACCGGACCGCTCAGCCCGCCCGTCACCGCCGCCACCTTCGACCCGTCGACCGACCGGGTCCCGCCCACCGCGCCGACCAACCTCCGGACCACGGCGATCAGTTCGTCGGACATCACGCTCGCCTGGAACGCCGCGACCGACAACGTCCGGGTCGCCGCGTACGACGTCTACCAGGGCGGCACGCAGGTGGCGACGGTCAGCGGCAGCACCCTGACCGCGACGGTCGGCAGCCTGTCCCCGTCCACCACCTACACGTTCACCGTGAAGGCCCGCGACCCCGCCGACAACACCTCCCCCGCCTCCGCCCCGCTCACCGCTACCACCTCGGACCTGGTCGGCGCCGGAAAGTACGCCCGGGTCGGCTACTTCGTCCAGTGGGGCATCTACGGCCGCCAGTACTTCGTCAAGAACCTCGACACCTCCGGCAGCGCGGCCAAGCTCGACGTCGTCAACTACGCCTTCGAGAACATCGATCCGGTCAACCTGACCTGCCTGGCGGGCGTCACCAAGGGCACCACCGCCAACCCGCAGGACCCGGACCAGGGCACCGGCGCCGGTGACGCCGACGCCGACTACGCCCGCCCGATGAGCGCCGACCAGTCGGTGGACGGCGTGGCCGACGACGGCTGGGGCAAACTCCGCGGCAACCTCAACCAGTTGAAGAAGCTGAAGGCCAAGTACCCGAACCTGAAGGTGGTCGTCTCACTCGGCGGCTGGACGTACTCCAAGTACTTCTCGGACGTCGCCGCCACCGACGCGTCCCGCCAGAAGTTCGTCAAGTCCTGCCTCGACGTGTGGATCAAGGGCAACCTGCCGGTCTACAACGGCGCCGGCGGCGACGGTGTGGCGGCCGGGATCTTCGACGGCATCGACCTCGACTGGGAGTGGCCCGGCTCCGCCGACGGCCACGCGGGCAACCACTGGAGCGCCAACGACAAGGGCAACCTGACCCTGCTGCTGGCCGAATTCCGCAAGCAGCTCGACGCGTTGGGCGGCTCCCACAAGCTGCTCACCGCCTTCACCCCGGCCGACCCGGCGAAGGTCGCCGCGGGCTGGGACCTCACGAAGATCTTCAGCTCGCTGGACATCGCCAACGTCCAGGGCTACGACTTCCACGGCTCCGGCAGCGACAACTCCTGGGAGCCCAACCGCACCGGCTCCCAGGCCAACCTCTACGCCGACCCGAACGACCCGTACAACTTCCACTTCAGCGTGGACGCGGCGGTCCAGACCTATCTCGGCGCCGGGGTCAACCCGCGCAAGCTCACCATCGGCTTCCCGTTCTACGGGCGCGGCTGGCAGGGCGTGGCGGACGGCGGCGCCTCCGGCGTGTGGCAGTCCGCGAACGGCGCGGCCCCGGGCCAGTTCAGCGAGGAGGCCGGCACCCGCGGCTACAACAACCTCATCACCGGCGTCCCCAACCTGACCGTGTACCACGACCCCAAGTCCATTGCGACGTACGGCTACACCGGAGCCGGCGGCCAGTGGTGGACCTTCGACGACGCCTGGTCGATCACCCAGAAGACGGCCTACCTCAAGTCGAAGAACCTGCTCGGCGGCATGATCTGGGAGATGTCCGGCGACACCCCCTCCGGCACGCTCATCAACGCACTCGACTCCGGGCTCAAATAGCCGGAGGGCACGGCCCGTTGGGCCGGTAGGGCAGCAAGGGCCGGCGCTCCGCGAACGACGGAGCGCCGGCCCGCGCCTCAGGTGCGCGCATCAGGTGCCTGACGGACCTTCCCGGCTGCCAGGGCAGCATGCGCCTCCCGTCACCGGGACGCCATCGCCGCCAGCTTCCTGGCCGCCCGGTACTGCCGGAGCACCTGCGCGAAGGTGGTGTGCCCCTGGGTGGTCCGGGCGAAGGCCCGCCAGGCCGGCGCCACCAGGCAGACCGCCGCGTGGAACAGGTACGGGCGCCGCTCGAAGGCGCCCAGCAGCTGCTTGCCGGCGCGCATCTCCACGCCCAGCCCGGCCTTGATGGCGAACGCGTAGTTCAGCGCCTCGCGCCGCACGTCCGCCGCCTTGCCCGACTCCGCGACCTTCACCGCCCACTCGCCGGCCAGCCGGCCCGAGCGCAGCGCGTAGGAGATGCCCTCACGGGTCCACGGCTCCAGCAGTCCGGCCGCGTCCCCGGCGACCAGCACCCGGCCACGGGCGAGCGGCGAGTCCTCGGCCCGGCAGCGGGTCAGGTGCCCGGACTCCACGCTCGGGGTGAAGCCGGACAGCCCCAACCGCCGGATGTAGTCGGCGAGGTACTGCTTGGTCCGCTCGCCGTCGCCGCGCGCCGAGATGACGCCGACGGTCAGGCTGCTCGACTCGGTCTTCGGGAACACCCAGCCGTAACTGCCGGGCAGCGGGCCCCAGTCGAGGTGGATCCGGCCCGACCAGTCCGCTGCGACCTGCGGCGGGACGGGGATCTCCGCCTCCAGGCCGAGGTCGATCTGGTCGAAGGTGACGCCGACGTGCCGGGCGATCCGGCTCGCGCTGCCGTCCGCGCCGACCACCGCGCGCGCCTCGAAGGTGCGTCCGTCGGCGGCCGTCACCAGCGCCGTCCGGTGCTCGCCGCCGCGCTGCTCGACGCCGGTGACGGTCACTCCGGTGACCAGCACCGCCCCGGCCTGCTTGGCCGCCTGCACCAGGCGCAGGTCGAACTCGTCCCGGTTGACCAGGCCGAACAGCATCCGCCGGGACCGACGCGTCCGGGTGAACCGCCCGTCGTAGGCGAAGGTGACGGCGTGCACGCGGTCCTGCAGCGGAAGCCGGAAGTCGGGCGGCAGGCTGTCCCGGGACGGGCCGATGATGCCGCCGCCGCAGGTCTTGTAGCGGGGGTGCTCGGCCTTGTCGAGGAGCAGCACCCGCCGGCCCTGGACGGCGGCGGCGTGCGCGGCCGAGGCTCCGGCCGGTCCGGCGCCGACCACCACGACGTCCCAGACGCCGTCGAGCGGCTCGGGCGCCGACCGGCCGACCCTCGGCGTGGCCTCGGCTTCGGCCTCGCTCTCGGCTTCGGACTCGGACCCAGCCTCGGTATCGGCTTCGAACACCGTCTCGGCCTCGGTCTCGGGCGCCGTCCCGGTCTCGGACACCGTCTCGGGCGCCCCCTCGGACGCCTCGCCTGACGGCTGACCTGACGACCGGCCTGACGGCCGGCCTGACGGCCGTCCGGGTACCTCGGCGTCGAGCGGCGAGGCCTCGGTGTCGAGTGGGCTGCGGGAATCGGAGCTTCCGGAGTCAGTCACGTCGAGCAATCCTATGCGTCCGCCGAGCCCGCCGCTGGCCGCGCCGCCCCGAACGCCAGACCGAACCCGGACCGAATTCGGATCGAACCCGGACCTACCCGTCGGGCCGATCCACCAGACGGTGCGCCGGCCGGGATCGCCTGGCGAAACCACCCAATCGGACTGTTCGAGTCCGCCTATGATCGACGGTACCCAAACCGCCCCTCCGCCCGCACCACCCCTCGGGCGAAGCCTTCCCCTCGGAGCCCCGATGTCACAGCCGCTGGCCGACGCCGTCCGGTCCCTGATGGACCGTGCCCGCACCGACCTCGCCGAACTGGTCGCCTTCCCCTCGGTCGCCGACCCGCGCCAGTTCCCGGTCGAGGAGTGCGAGAAGGCCGCCCGCTGGGTCGCCGACGCCTTCGCCGCCGAGGGCCTGACCAACGTCCAGCTGCTGGACACCCCGGACGGCACCCAGTCCGTCTACGCCGAACTGCCCGGCCCCCAGGGCGCGCCGACCGTGCTGCTCTACTCGCACTACGACGTCCAGCCCCCGCTCGACGAGAGCGCCTGGCTCAGCCCCGCCTTCGAGCTGACCGAGCGTGACGGCCGCTGGTACGGGCGCGGCGCCGCCGACTGCAAGGGCAACATCCTGATGCACCTGACCGCCCTGCGGGCCCTGCGGCAGGTGTACGGCGACGGCTACCCGGTCAGCCTGAAGATCATCGTCGAGGGCTCGGAGGAGCAGGGCACCGGCGGCCTGGAGCGCTACGCCGAGGCCCACCCCGAACTGCTCGCCGCCGACGCCATCATCATCGGCGACACCGGCAACTTCGCCCCCGGCCTGCCCACCGTGACCGCCTCGCTGCGCGGCATGACGGTCGTCGAGGTCGCGGTCACCACCCTGGCCGGCAACCTGCACTCCGGCGCCTTCGGCGGTGCCGCCCCGGACGCGCTGCAGTCGCTGGTCCGGATGCTCGCCTCGCTGCACGACGAGCACGGCGACGTCGCGGTGGCCGGACTGGCCGGCGGCCAGACCTGGAGCGGTGTCCAGTACCCGGAGGAGCAGTTCCGCTCCGACGCCAAGGTGCTCGACGGCGTCGCCCTGACCGGCACCGGCACCATCGCCGACCGCCTGTGGGCCCGCCCCGCGATCACCGTCCTCGGCATCGACGCCCCGCCGGTGATCGGCGCCACCTCCTCCGTCCAGGCCGCCGCCAAGGCCCTGGTCAGCCTGCGCGTCCCGCCGGGCAGCGACCCGAACGCCGCCCAGGACGCGCTGGTCGCCCACCTGGAGGCGCAGATCCCGCTCGGCGCCCGTCTGACCGTCGAGCGCCAGGGCACCGGCGCCCCGTTCAACGCCGACACCACCGGCCCGGCGTACGAGGCGATGGGCGAGGCCATGGCCGAGGCCTTCGGCACCGAGATGGTCGCCTCCGGCGAGGGCGGCTCGATCCCGCTCTGCAACACGCTGCGCTCGCTCTACCCGAAGGCCGAGATCGTGCTGATCGGCGTCGAGGAGCCGACCACCCAGATCCACGCGGTCAACGAGAGCGTCGACCCGCAGGAGCTGGAGCGGATGGCCCTCTCCGAGGCCCTGTTCCTCCGCCGCTACGCCGAACTGCGCTCGGTCTGACGCACGTTGGTCCGGGGGCCGCCGTCGGCGGTCCCCGGCACCGGCCGCCCGCCCCGGAACCTGCGGGCGGCACCCGCCACCACCGCGTAACCGACCGCGCCCACCGCGAGCCCGGCCCCGGCGCCGAAGCAGAACTCCGGGATCAGGTTCCGCCGCAGCGGGACCAGCCGGTGCAGCACCCCGACCGCCGTCGCCGCGCCCAGGGCCGCGACGGCGGCGCGGCGCGCCCGGGGAGCGAGTGCCACGGCCGGGCGGACCGGCTCCACGCCCCGCGCCGCCCGCACCGCCCAGCCCGCCATCGCGGCCAGGGCCAGCGCCGAACTGCCGTACTGCAGCGCCGAGTAGAGCGGAACCCCGGCCACCTCCCGGTCCAGCACCGGCAGCAGCCGGACACCCAGCCGGCCCTCGTGGGTGAACGCGTCCCAGCCGACGTGGGTGGCCGCACCGATCGCCGCCGACGCAACGAACCACGCCGCCCCCGTACCCGCCCCGCCCCCGGCGGGCCGCCGGACCGTCAGTGCCTCGGCCGCGCCCGCCCACCGGTCGGGCAGCAGCGCCACCAGCGGCGCGCGCAGCAGACCGTGCCAACCGGCCACCAGCGCGCCCGCGATCGCGACGTCCAGCGTCGGCACGGCCCACCAGCGGTGCGTCAGACCGCCGTGGCCGTACACCCCGGGCAGCAGCGACTCGGCGAAGAACGGGACGTCGGGCGCCATCGATCCGGCGACCAGCGCCGAGGCGACCAGCGGTCCGCGCTCACCGGCGGCGCGCAGCAGGGGCAGGACGGCGGCGGGGTGGCTCAGTGTGAACGGCATGCCCCCCATCCTCCCGCCCCCGCCGGACCATCGGCCAACGACCTGGGCCGTCGGCCGACACCCGGAGCGCCGGCCACCGCCTCTGGACGGCCCGGCACCCAGAGCGGCCCGACACCCGGGCTCGCCAGGCGCCCCAGGCGGCTACGCCGCGTCGGCCGTACTGGCCAGGCCGAGCGCGACCCGGCGGCCCGCCTCCAGGTAGCGCAACTCGCCGCTGCGGCGGGCGTCCAGGGCGGCGGCGAGGCGGCGGTAGCGGCTCGGGGGCAGCAGGTCTGCGGCCTCGTCCAGGGTGACGAAGCGCCAGTCGCGCAGCTCCTCCGCCTGGAGCAGCAGGTTCTGGCGGGCGGGGGCGTCCAGTTGACCGCCGTCGTACATCAGGCGCAGGCCACCGCGGCGCGGGCCGGTGCGCGGCTCCCAGTCGACGGCGAGCAGGCGCAGCCCGGTCGGGTCGAGCCGCAGGCCCAGTTCCTCGGCGGTCTCGCGCAGGGCCGCGTCGGTGGGGGCCTCGCCGCGCTCGACCACGCCTCCGGGGAAGTCCCAGTCGGGTTTGTAGACGGGGTCGACCAGCAGGACGCGGTCCTGTTCGTCGAAGAACAGGACGGCGGAGGCCACGGTGTCCCCGGTCGGGTCGGGGGTCTGGACGATCGGGCAGCGGGCGGCGCCGACGCGGACCAGTTCGGCGATCCGGTGGGCGGTCTCGCGGGGGGTGAGCTCGCTGGTGTCGAGCATCCGGGCGTCCTCGACCAGCCAGCGCCGGGCGGCCCGGTAGCGGGCCACGTGCTCGAAGCACCACGTGCGGACCCGCTCGCTGGCCTCCGGATCTCCCGGGCACTCGTCGCGGTGGGCGATGCGGTGACGCAGGATCGTTTCTTCTGGGTCCAGGACGAAGTGGTGCACCGCTATGCCGTGGGAGGCGAGGTCGCCGAAGATCTCGTCCCGGTAGTCCTCCCTGAGCAGGGTCATCGGGACCACCAGCGGGCCCGCGACCTCACTGAGCAGCGCGGCCGCCGTCTCGGGGACGAGCCGGCGCCAGGCCGCCAGGTCCTGGAAGTCGGACACCGTCGCCAGCCGGTCGGCCGGGAGCATCCGGCGCAGGCCGAAGCCCACCAGCTCGGGATCGAAGAGCACGCTCCCGGGCAGCAGTTCCACCAGCTCGCGGCAGGCACTCGTCTTGCCCGCCCCGAATGTGCCATTGACCCAGACGATCACAACGTCCCCTGCCCTCGACTTGCCCCGATGCCGTTCGCACCGGGCAGCGCCCCCGTCGGCCGAACCAGCGCCACCCGTGGTGGTACCCGCGCCACGCCGCTCCCCATACCTCCCCACCGCGCCCGCCGTTGCGCCCCGCTCCGCCCCTTGACAGGGGCATGTGCCCAGGCCAGCCGCCTTCCGGGAGAAATATGTAGACCGGTCTACATCAAAGTTGCACCCCGCTCACACCCTGCACGCACAGGAAGTCGGCCCGTCCGACTTCCTGTGCGCCATCATCACCCCAGATCACCTCGCATCACCCCCTCCACCCGACTATGTAGACCGACCGACAGATTCCTCTCGGCAATATCTAGACCGGTCTGCATAATTCAGTAGACCGGTCGACATATTCTTCCCCGCGCCCCTCGCGCGCCCCCCGGCGCCCGCTTGCGCCGCGCGCACCCCAGCACGTACAGAGGAACGATGAAGCTGCTCCCGGTCGGCCGCGTCATCGTCATCGGCTCGGTCAACGCCGACCGAATCCTCCGCTGCCCCGTCCTCCCCGCCCCCGGCGAGACCGTCCTCGCCACCGCCGCCACCCAGGGGTTCGGCGGCAAGGGCGCGAACCAGGCGGTGGCGGCCGCGCGCATGGGCGCCGCCGTCCACCTGGTCGCGAAGGTCGGTCGCGACGCCGACGGCGAAGCCGCGCTCACCGACCTGCGCGGCGCGGAGGTCGAGACGGGCTCCGTGCTCACCCACCCCGACGCGCCGACCGGGCAGGCGATCGTCATGGTCGACCCCGCCGGCGAGAACAGCATCGTCGTCGTCCCCGGCGCCAACGCCCACCTGACCGCCGCCGAGGTCACCGCCGCACTCGCCCGCCTGCACCTGCTCCCCGTCGACGTGCTCCTCACCAGCGGTGAGGTCCCCGAGGAGTGCATCCGCGCGACCGCCGCCGCCCTGCCGGCCGACGGCACCCACTGGGTGCACAACGCCGCCCCGGCCGGCTCGCTCCCCGACACCGGTCCGACCGGACGCCGCCCCCTGGTCGTCGCCAACGCCGTCGAGGCCCGCCAGCTGACCGGTGCCCCCACCGTCGAGGAGGCCGCCCGGGCCCTCGCCCGCCGCGCCGACGGCGTCGTACTCACCCTCGGCGGCGAGGGCGCGCTGGTCGCCACCGAGGGACGGTCGGCCCGACTGCCCGCCCCCGCCGTCCAGGTCGTCGACACCACCGGTGCCGGCGACGTCTTCTGCGGCGCCCTCGCCGCCGGACTCGCCCACGGCGCCGACCTCCCCGCCGCGGCCGCCACCGCCGTGGCCGCCGGCGCCTTCGCCGTCACCGCCCTGGGCGCCCGCGGCGCCCTCCCCCGCCCGACCGACCTCTGACCAGCCGCTTCCCGACGGGCTCCGGCGGGCCGGGCCCACCCCCGGTGGGGGCGCCCGGGCCACAACTCCCGAACGCCCCGGCTCACGCGCCTAGGACGTGTCTGAGCAATTCCTGCCGGGCGCACGACGCGAATTGTCAGACACGCCCTAGCAGCACCCGGCCTACGGCCGCCCCATGTACGACGGGTAGTAGCCGCTGCTGATCCCCGAGATCCGGATCAGCGTGCCCGGCCGCGCCGCCTCGACGTACTGGTTGTTGCCCAGGTAGATCGCCACGTGCTGGATGCCCCGCTTGGTGCCGTTGGGGGACCAGAACAGCAGGTCGCCCCGGCGCAGCTGGCCGGCGCTGATGGGCGTGGTCGCCGCGTACTGGTCGTTGGCCACCCGCGGCAGGTTCACCCCGCCGCGCCGGAAGGCCTGCTGGACGAGGCCCGAGCAGTCGTACCCGTCCGGCCCGTTGCCCGCGGTCCGGAACGGCTTGCCCAGCTGGCTCAGCGCGAACTGCACGGCGGACTCGACGTTCTGGTCCCCCGCCACCGCGCCGCCGGCCGAGCCCGACGAGGACGATCCGGACGACCCGGACGACGACGGGGATCCGCCCCCCGTCCGCGCCACGTACACGTCGTAGTGCGTGGTCCAGCGCCACTGTCCCTTGCTGTTCTTGAACCAGTACCGCGACCCGTCCCACCCCTGCTTGATCCCCCCGCTCGACTTCGTGCCCGTCGACGGGGCCTTCGCCGCGGAGGAGGATCCGCCCCCCGTCCGCGCCACGTACACGTCGTAGTGCGTCGTCCAGCGCCACTGCCCCTGACTGTTCTTGAACCAGTACCGCGACCCGTCCCACCCGGCGTGCGCCGGTGCGGACTCGGCGGCGGCGGGGCTGACGCCGGGGCCGACGCCGATCACACCCGCACCGGCCACGATCACGGCCGCCATGCCTATCCCCCGGCGCACCCGGGCGGCCCGCGAGGGACGGACGGGGCGGACCGGGCGGACGGCGGCCGCCCGCTGGTCGACGGTGGCGGCAGCGTGCTGCCCGGTCGGTTCGTCGGCGGCACCCGGCGCGCCGGTGTTGACGGTGGTCATCCTGCTGTCTTCCCTCACTGCTGCGAACTGCCACCACGGGGGCGGCTGCGGAATCGGCTACGGACACGCACGTCCCGGTGAGACGGCACGTACGGCTCGGCAGACCCCACCCGGCATGCCACGGCCTCCGGTCGTGCGACCGGGAGCCGTGGCATGCCGCCCAGGGATTCAGTTCTGCCTGCGTGTCACGGTAGGCACGCGTCCGCTCACGGCGCGCAGTGGAGTGAGCCAATGGAAGGGTTCACGGCCGGTGAGCACCGACGGGGCATCAGGGTGAAGGCCAGTCATCGGGCCGCTCGCCCGACGCCCCCTCATCCCTGCCGGTCCGCCTCCGCCAACAGCTGCTTCTTCAGCACCTTCCCCAGCGCGTTCCTGGGCAGTTCGGGCACCAGCACGACCCGGCGCGGCCGCTTGTGCGCGGACAGCCGCTCCGCCACGAAGGCCGTCAGCTGTTCCCCCGTCACGGCGCCGTCCGGGATGACGTACGCGACGACGGCCTGCCCGAGGTCCTCGTCCGGCGCACCGACCACCGCCGCGTCGGCGACCGCGGGGTGGTCGCGCAGCGCGGCCTCCACCTCGCCGGCGCCGATCCGGTAGCCGCCGCTCTTGATCAGGTCGACGGAGGCGCGACCGACGATCCGGTGGAAGCCGTCCTCACCGATCACGGCGACGTCCCCGGTGCGGAACCAGCCGTCCGCCGTCCAGGCCTCGGCATCCGCGTCGGGCCGGTTGAGGTACCCGCTGAACAGGGTCGGCCCGGCGACCTGCAACTCTCCGACGCTCTCGCCGTCGGAGGACACCGGCTCGCCGTCCTCGCCGACCAGCCGGGTGCGCACCCCGTCCAGCGGCAGGCCGACGCTGCCGGGCCGGCGCTCGCCGTCCGCCCGGGTGCTGACGGTGATCAGCGACTCGGTCATCCCGTAGCGCTCGATCGGGGCGTGCCCGGTGAGCGCGGCCAGCTTCTCGAACACCGGTACCGGCAGCGGCGCGCTGCCGGAGACCAGCAGCCGGGCCGAGGCCAGCCGACCCGCCACCCCGGGGTCGGCCGCCACCCGGGACCAGACGGTCGGCACCCCGAAGTACAGGCTGCCGCCCGCGGCCGCGTACCCCTCCGGGGTGGGCCGCCCGGTGTGCACGAGCCGGCTGCCGGTTCGCAGGGCGCCGAGGACGCCGAGGATCAGTCCGTGGACGTGGAACAGCGGCAGGCCGTGGACGAGGGTGTCCTCGGCGGTCCACTGCCAGGCCGCGGCGAGCGCGTCCAGGTCCGCGGCGATCGCCTGGCGCCGGATCACGGCTCCCTTGGGCGCCCCGGTGGTGCCGGAGGTGTAGAGGACGAAGCCGGTGGCGTCCGGCGCGGGCTCGGCGAACGTGGTGGCGGCGCGTTCCGCCGGGTCGACCGGCAGCCCCTGCACCTCACCCGGCACGGTGTCGCCCACGGCGTGCGCGAGCAGCACCGCACCCGAGTCGCGCAGGATGTGCTCGCGTTCCTTGGGCCCGGAGTCGGGCGGCAGCGGCACCACGGGCACGCCCGCCAGCAGGCCGCCGACCACGGCGACGACCGTCTCGACGGCGGGCCGGGCGAGCACGGCGAGCGCGGGCGCACCGGCCACCCGGTCGGCGACGGCGGTCGCCGCGCCCAGCAGCTCCTCGCGGGACAGCGCCCGCCCGTCGATCCGCAGCGCGTCCGCCGCGTCCCCGTAGTCGCCCTGAAGTGCGGTCAGCAGTGCCATGCTTCCGTCCTCGCCCTCGTCTCACGCTGTCGCGCCGACTCTACGGGCCGCACCCGGACCGTCCGTGGGCAGCGGTCACCAGCCGCCGTCCACCTGGCCCGTGCCGGCCCGTGCCGGAAACGCCGGAGGGCGTGGCACCGAATACTCGGTGCCACGCCCTCCGACTGCCCTGTGCGGGGATCAGCCCTTGCGGGCCTTCACCTCGGCGGTCAGCTGCGGCAGCACGGCGAACAGGTCGCCGACCACGCCGTAGTCGACCAGCTCGAAGATCGGGGCCTCCGGGTCCTTGTTGACCGCGACGATGGTCTTCGAGGTCTGCATGCCCGCCCGGTGCTGGATGGCGCCGGAGATGCCGGCCGCGATGTACAGCTGCGGCGAGACCTGCTTGCCGGTCTGGCCGACCTGGTTGCTGTGCGGGTACCAGCCCGCGTCGACGGCGGCCCGCGAGGCGCCGACGGCCGCGCCCAGCGCGTCCGCGAGCTCCTCGACGACGCCGAAGCCGGCCGCCTCGCCGACGCCACGGCCGCCCGAGACCACGATCGCGGCCTCGGTCAGCTCCGGACGGCCGGTCGAGACCCGCGGGGTGCGCGAGGTGACCTTGGCCGCGTTGCCGGTGAACTCCACCGCCACGTTCTCCACCGCGCCCGCGCCCGCCACGGCCTCGGGGGCCACCGCGTTCGGCTTGACGGTGATGACCGGCACGCCCTTCGTCACCTTCGACTTCACCTGGAAGGACGCGGCGAACACCGACTGGGTGGCGACCGGACCGCCGTCACCGGCCTCCAGGTCGATGGCGTCGGTGATGATGCCGGAGCCCAGCCGCAGCGCGACGCGGGCGGCGACCTCCTTGCCCTCGCCGGAGGAGGTGACCAGGACGGCCGCGGCGTCGTTGGCCTTGGCGATCTGGGTGAGGGCGTCCACCTTCGGGACGACCAGCTGGTCGGTGAACTCGGCGCCCTCGGCGACGTACACCTTGGCCGCACCGTACTCGGCGGCCTTGGCCGCGAGGTCGGCGGCGGCGGCACCGGCGCCCAGCACGACCGCGGACGGCTCGCCGATCCGGCGGGCCAGGGTCAGCAGTTCGAGGGCCGGCTTGCGGACCACACCGTCGGCGTGGTCCACCAGAACCAGGATCTCAGCCATGATTCGTTGCTCCTGATCGATCGTTGGATGCGCGAACGGGGGGGGGGACTAGATGAACTTCTGGTCGGCGAGGAAGCCGGCGAGCTGCCTGCCGCCCTCGCCCTCGTCCTTGACGACCGTGCCCGCGGTCCGCGCCGGACGCGCCGCCACCGACTCCACCGCCGTCCACGCACCCGCCAGACCGACCTCGTCGGCCTCGATGCCCAGATCGTCCAGGTCCAGCGACTGGACCGGCTTCTTCTTCGCCGCCATGATCCCCTTGAACGACGGGTACCGGGCCTCACCCGACTGGTCCGTCACCGACACCACCGCCGGCAGCGCCGCCTCCACCAGCTCGGTCGCCGCGTCACCGTCACGACGGCCCCGCACCACACCGCCCTCGACCGACACCTCCGACAGCAGCGTCACCTGCGCCACGCCCAGACGCTCGGCCAGCAGCGCCGGCAGCACGCCCATCGAACCGTCCGTCGACGCCATCCCACCGATCACCAGGTCGAACCCGGTCTTCTCCAGCGCCTTCGCCAGCACCGCCGACGTCCCGATCACATCCGAACCGTGGATGTCCTCGTCGTTCACGTGCACGGCCTTGTCCGCACCCATCGACAGCGCCTTGCGCAGCGCGTCCTTCGCGTCGTCCGGCCCGACCGTCAGCACCGTCACCTCGGCGCCCTCGTTCGCCGCCGCGATCCGCAGCGCCTGCTCCACGCCGTACTCGTCGAGCTCCGACAGGAGGCCGTCCACACCCTCCCGGTCGGTGGTGTGGTCGTCCGCGAACCGACGGTCACCCGTCGCGTCCGGCACGTACTTCACACAGACAACGATCCTCAAGCTCACGGCCTGTCTCCTGTACTGGTCTCGTCCGGCGGCTGCGGCTGTGCAAGCGGGGCGCGAACACGGTGCGCGCCCGCTCCGGGCAGCGGGTTCCCGTGCCGGTCCGGAACTTCCTGGCAGCATACTCGGCAGTAGTCCAGTGGTCACTACTGGCCAGTAGCTTAGGTCAGGCGGCTGCACTTCCGTCTGCGCCCATCCTGCCCCAGAGCAGCCCCGACACCACCTGATCGGACTACATATCCGCCGCAGGATCGCCTGGGCCCCCGGCGCTCACACCGCCTCGCCGAGCGCCGCGATCACATCCACCTTCCGCGGCAGTCCGGCCGCCCGACGCACCACCCGACCGCCCCCGTCCAACACCAGGACGGTCGGCGTCCGCAGGATCTCCAGCCGACGGGCCAGCTCCAGCCGCTCCTCGGCGTCCACCTCGACGTGCGCCACCCCGTCGACCATGCCGGCCACCTCCGCGAGCACCCGGCGGGTGGCCCGGCACGGCTGACAGAACGCCGTCGAGAACTGGACCAGGGTCGCCCGCTCACCGAGCGCCCCGCCCAGCTCCGCCTCCGACAGCCGTACCGCCCCGCCGTTGGTGCGCACCCTCAGCCTCCCGTCGTGCCGTGCCCGTAGCAGCCCGGAGGTGGTCGCCGGCGCCGACACCACGACGCACACCACCAACCGGCCGTCCCCAGTCTGCGGCAGCGGCCCCGGGCCTCAAAAGGGAGGTCGACCACCGGGCCGGGCCCGCGTACGATCGCCGGGTGGAATCCGACCGCACCGCACCGCCGTTGCTGACCTCCCGCCGCGTCGTCGACCTGGCCCGGGCCACCACCACCCGCTGTCGCTGACGCGCCCCGCCGCCGCCCGTCGCGACCCTCCCGGAGCCCTCGTGCAGATCGACCCCCGCGGTCCCCGCTTCGCCGCCGCGCTCACCTCGATCGTGCTGGCCGCCGCCCTCATCACCGGCAGCGACGTACTGCTGGCCGTCCAGGCCCTCGTCTTCGCACTCGGCGCGTTCGGCGGCCTGCGGCTCTCCCCCTACGGCTGGCTCTACCAGACCTTCCTCCTCCCCCGGCTGGCCCCGCCCTCCGAGACCGAGGACGAGCGGCCGCCCCGCTTCGCGCAGGGAGTCGGCCTGGTGTTCGCCGTCGTCGGCGCCCTCGGCTTCCTCACCGGGGTGGCCTGGCTCGGCCTGCTGGCCACGGCCTTCGCCCTGGCCGCCGCCTTCCTCAACGCCGCGTTCGGCTACTGCCTCGGCCGTGAGGTCTACCCCTTCGTCCGCCGCGCCCAGGGTCGCGTCGGCGCCGGAGCCTAGCCACCCCTTGGGCCTCCGGCCCTCCGGCACAGAGCGGGGTCTCCAGGTCGCCGGGGAGGGAAAAGTTCCCACCCGAACTCATCACGGAGATCACACCGCGAATATCCGCTTGACCGCACGCCTCAGGTGACAGCAGGCACTCGTTCGGGGGATCATCTCCGTGAATCACCCGTGACCGCCGCGGCGTGCCGCGCTCCGGTCGGCCCCCGCTCAGCGACGCGGGTACCCGCCGTACCGGGCTCCGGCCCGTGGAAGTCAGGACTGACCGTGGCAGAGTTCGTGTACCCGCCGGTGATCGGCGCCGCACTCACCGCCTTCCGTGCGCTCGACGTGCGGATCAAGATCGTAGGCGCCGAGAACATCCCCGCCAGGGGCGGAGCCGTACTGGTCAGCAATCACATCAGCTACCTTGACTTCCTCTTCGCCGGCCTCGGCGCCTACCGCGGCGGCAAGCGCAAGACCCGCTTCATGGCCAAGGACGACGTCTTCAAGCACCGGGTCTCCGGCCCGCTGATGCGCGGCATGAAGCACATCCCGGTCGACCGCACCGACGGACAGCCCGCGTACGAGGCCGCCGTGCGCGCCCTCAAGGCCGGCGAGGTCGTCGGGGTGTTCCCCGAGGCGACCATCAGCCGCTCGTTCATGCTGAAGAAGTTCAAGACCGGCGCCGCCCGGATGGCCGCCGACTCCGGCACCCCGCTGCTGCCCGTCATCCTCTGGGGCACCCAGCAGCTCTGGACCAAGGGCCGCCCGAAGACCCTGACCAAGCGCCACGTCCCCGTCACCATCATGATCGGCGAGCCGATTCACCTGGGCCCGAACGACAAGCCCGTCATGGTCACCAGACGGCTGCGTGCGGCCATGAGCGAGATGCTCGACCAGGCCCAGCGCGAGTACCCCGGCAAGCCCTCCGGCCCGGACGACACCTGGTGGCTGCCCTCCCACCTCGACGGCACCGCGCCCACCCTGGAGGTCGCCGAGGCCGAGGACGAGGCGGAAGCCCTCGCCAAGGCCGAGCGCCGCGCCGCCCGGGGCTGACCGGCCCCGCCCCGGTTCCACCCCGCACCACCGCTCCACGCCGCCACTCCGTGCCGCCCTCCGTGAGACCTTCTACTCCGTGTGACCGACCGAACGCCAGACGTCGCGTGTCGCCCGGTCGCCGACGCTCCCCGTCTGACACAGTGACAGCCCCTTTGAGGGGCCTTCGTCCTGCATCGGAGACGGAGCGAACGCCGGAGAGGTCGGAAAGGTCGGAGCGGATATGACACGGATGACCCGCACACGGCAGTCCCCCAGGTCCACACCCGAGGCCCGCACCCGCGCCAGCGCCGGTGCGGGCCTTCTGCTGCTGAGCGCCCTGCTCACCGGGTGCGGCGCCGAACCCGGTGAGATCCCCCTGTCCGAGATCCAGGCGGACGCCCCCTCCACCGCCGCCGAGTCGACGACCGCCACCGCGAGCCCCGGCGTGGTCGGCGCCGCCGCCGGAACGCCTGCGGCCACCGCGCACAACGGTCTGATCGTCGGCGGAGTCTTCCTCAACACCGCCCGCACCACCAGCGCCATCGTCACCCTCGCACCCGACGGCACCAATTGGCACCAGGTCACCCAGCCGCCCGACCGCACCCGCGACGACCGCCCCGACTGGTCTCCGGACGGCAGCACGATCGCCTTCGACCGGACCGACCCACGGAGCGGCGCCGCCAGCCTCTGGACGGTCTCCACCAACGGCGACGGCGCCCACCAGATCGACCAGCTCTGCGAGACCGGCACCGCCGACTGCACCAACGAGGACGAACGCGCCCCCGCCTACTCGCCCGACGGCAAGCAACTCGCCTTCAGCCGCTCCTGGGGCGCCCTCGACCAAGCCGACAGAAACCAGATCCAGTACTCGGACCTCTACCTGATGAGCCCCGACGGCACCGACGTCCAGCGGCTCACCTTCCTCACCAACGACAAGCCGTACTCCGGGCAGGTCAGCAACCCCAGTTGGTCCCCCGACGGCAAGCAGCTCACCTTCGAGTACCGCACCGGTGCCACCGGTCAGCCCGCCAACAGCCGCGCCATCTACGTCGTCGCCGCGGACGGCACCGGGCTGCGGCAGCTCACCCCGTGGGAACTGCGCGCCGGAGACCGCGCCAACTGGTCCCCCGACGGCACCCAGATCCTCTTCACCACCTACCCGGCCGGCCGCGCCGACGCCCCCGGCGGCGGCATCTACACCGTCCACCCCGACGGCACCGCCATCGGCGCGCTGACCCCCGCCCCGTCCAACGTCTTCTACGGCACCGCGTCCTACGCGCCCGACGGCAAGTCCATCGTGTTCGCCCAGGCCCCCGCCGGCTCCGAGGCCGACCTCTACACCATGCGGCCGGACGGGACGGGCATCGCCCGGCTCACCAACGACAGGGACTCCTGGCTGACCCGGCCGGCGTGGGGAACGGCGCCGGTACCGCCTCAACCCGACGGCCGGTCATCGGCCCAGGCGCAATCGCGACGGTGGGAAGAGGACGAGGAACTCCAGGACGAGTGAACCACAACGCAGAGAGCCCCCATCCGGTTTCCCGGATGGGGGTTCTCTGTGAATGATTGTTCGGCGGCGTCCTACTCTCCCACAGGGTCCCCCCTGCAGTACCATCGGCGC
>NZ_JBHVPH010000055.1:0-25864 GCF_042887425.1 Kitasatospora sp. NPDC057940 | reverse complement strand
GATCCGGACCGGGGCCGCCGCCGTCGGGCTTCGTCAGTGCACGCCCTCGAAGAGGCTCGTGACCGAACCCTCCTCGAACACCTCGCGGATCGCGGCCGCGATCGAGGGGGCGATGGACAGCGTGGTGATCTTGTCCAGCTGGATCTGCGCCGGGGTCGGCAGCGTGTTGGTGAACACGAACTCGCTCACCCGCGAGTTCTTCAGCCGGTCCGCGGCCGGGCCGGAGAGCACGCCGTGGGTGGCCGCCACCAGGACGTCCGCCGCACCGTTGTCGAACAGCGCGTCGGCCGCGGCGCAGATCGTGCCGGCGGTGTCGATCATGTCGTCGACCAGGACGCAGACCCGGTCCTTGACGTCACCGACGACCTCGGCCGACAGGATGGTGTTGGCCTGGGTCATGTCGCGGCGCTTGTGGATGATCGCCAGCGGCGCGTCCAGCCGGTCGCACCACTGGTCGGCCACCTTCACCCGGCCGGCGTCCGGCGACACGATGGTCAGCTTGGAGCGGTCCACCCTCCCGCCGACGTAGTCCGCCAGCATCGGCAGCGCGAACAGGTGGTCCACCGGGCCGTCGAAGAAGCCCTGGATCTGCGCGGTGTGCAGGTCCACGGCCATCAGCCGGTCGGCGCCCGCCTGGCGCAGCAGGTCGGCGACCAGGCGCGCCGAGATGGGCTCGCGGCCCAGGTGCTTCTTGTCCTGGCGGGCGTACCCGTAGAACGGCAGGATCGCGGTGATGCTCTTGGCGGAGGCCCGCTTCAGCGCATCGATCATGATCAGCTGTTCCATGATCCACTGGTTGATGGGAGCCGTGTGGCTCTGCATCACGAAGCAGTCCGCGCCGCGGGCCGAGTCCAGGAAGCGGACGTAGATCTCGCCGTTGGCGAAGTCCAGGGCCTTGGTCGGGACGAGCTCGGTCCCGAGCGCCTCGGCCACCTCCCTCGCCAGTTCCGGGTGGGCACGGCCGGAGAAGAGCTTGAGTTTCTTCTCACCCGACGTCGTGATCCCGCTCACTGCACCGTCTCCTCGCGTTGCTGACGCTGAACCCCGTCGTCCCGTGCGGGCAGGCGCAGCCGGCTCGCACGGGGTCGGGGGGATTGTCGGTACGCCTGGACACGGGCCGTAAGCCCAGTGGCGCACGTATGACCCCAAGGTTACGCGCCCACGCAGAAACCGTCCGCCCCGGGACCGCCCTCAGGCTCCCGCCCGCCCCGTCAGGCGTCCGCGGCCCCGTCCGTCGCGGCCTTCGCGGCCTGCGCGGAGGTGGTCCCCGGGCGCTTGCGCTCCACCCAGCCCTCGATGTTGCGCTGGTGCGCCCGGCTCACGCCGAGCGCGCCCGGCGGGACGTCGGTGGTGATCACCGAACCGGCCGCGGTGTAGGCGCCGTCCCCGATCGTCACCGGGGCGATGAACATGTTGTCGGAGCCGGTGCGGCAGTGCGCACCGATCACCGTGCGGTGCTTGTTGACGCCGTCGTAGTTCACGGTGACCGAGGCCGCGCCGACGTTGGTGCCCTCGCCGATCGTGGTGTCCCCGATGTAGGAGAGGTGCGGCACCTTGGCGCCCTCGCCCAGCTCGGAGTTCTTCACCTCGACGTAGGTGCCGACCTTCGCCTTGCGGGCCAGCTTGGCCCCCGGCCGCAGGTAGGCGTACGGGCCGGCGGTGGCCAGCTCGCCCACCTCGGCGCGGTCCGCCGTGGTGTTGCTCACACGGGCGCCGGCGCCGATCAGGGTGTCGGTCAGGGTCGAGTTCGGGCCGACCTCGCAGCCCTCGCCCAGGTGGGTGGCGCCCTGCAGCTGGGTGTTCGGCAGCACGAGGGCGTCCGGCTCGTACGTCACCTGCACGTCGATCCAGGTGGTCGCCGGGTCCACCACGGTGACGCCGGCCCGCATCGCCCGCTCCAGCAGGCGGTCGTTCAGCAGCCGGCGGGCCTGCGCGAGCTGCACCCGGTCGTTGATGCCCAGGATGTCCCGGTGGTCCTCCGCGACCACGGCGCCCACCCGGTGCCCGGCGGTGCGCAGGATCTCCAGGGTGTCGGTGAGGTACTCCTCGCCCTGCGAGTTGTCCGTGGTGAGCTCGGCCAGCGCCTCGACCAGCAGCTTGGCGTCGAAGGCGAAGACGCCCGAGTTGATCTCGGCGATCGAGCGCTGGACGGCGGTGGCGTCCCGCTCCTCGACGATCGCGGCGACGGTGCCGTCCTCGTCCCGGAGGATCCGGCCGTAGCCGAAGGGCTCGGGGACGACGGCGGTCAGGACGGTGACCCCGTTGTCCTGGCCGGCGTGGGCCTTCGCCAGGCGGCGCAGCGTGTCCCCGGTCAGCAGCGGGGAGTCCCCGGCGGTGACGATCACCGTGCCGTCCAGCACCACGCCGTCGGCGGCCAGCGCCTCCAGCGCCGTGCGCACCGCGTGCCCGGTGCCCTTCTGGTCCTCCTGCACCACCGGACGGGCCGCCGGGTAGTGCGCCGCGAGGTGCTCCTGGACCTGCTCCCGCTGGTGTCCGACCACCACGACGAGCTGTTCCGGCGTCAGTTCGCGGGCCGCCGAGACGGCATGACCCACCAGCGACCGGCCGCAGACCTCGTGCAGCACCTTGGGCAGCTTGTTCGACTTCATCCGGGTCCCGCCACCGGCGGCGAGCACGACAACGGCGGCAAGCGAATTGGCACCCATGCGGGGAGGCTCCTCGGTCGGTTCACAGAGCGGGCAGAACGGGCCCGGACCGGACCGAGGCCGGTCGCCATTCGCACAGTCCGCCGAGCAGCACCGACAATACCGGCGGTTCGGCGGTACGCCCGAACCTGAGGCGTGCAGAGGCTCCGCCGCTAGGATTCGAACCCAGACAAAGGCCTCCAAAGGGCCCTGTGCTGCCATTACACCACGGCGGATGGTTGCTCAGACCCTACCCGAGTCGGCCCTGCCATGGGTATCAACTGCCGCGATCCGCAGGCCCCGATCCGCCGGGAACGGTCGAACAAGCCGGGCCGCCGGTTCATCCATCCAGTCGGGTGAATTCACTCAAGCGCCGTGCGGCGGCGTGTTCCCTTCGCCACGGAGCGCAACCTACGATGCCGTAGGTTACGCCAACGTAGCCTCCGCTCCTCCCTCCCGCACAGGGATGTCGCAAAGGGACGCCCATGACCACCAAGGCCGGCGAGCCGAGCGCGGGGAACGCCGCGCATCCCACCGAATCCCCCGATCCCACCGACACCGCCGCCACCCGGCTGTCCGCCACCCGCGGCGGGGAGAAGCAGGGCCTCGCCGAGCGGCTCGCGCTCGGGCTGTTCATCCTCCTGCCGTTCGCCGCGCTGCTGGCCGCCGTGCCGGTGGCCTGGGGGTGGGGACTGGGGTGGACGGACGCGGCGATCACCGTCGCCATGTACTTCCTCACCTGCCACGGCATCACCGTCGGCTACCACCGCTACTTCACCCACAGCGCGTTCAAGGCCAACCGCCCGATGCGGCTCGCCCTCGCCGTCGCCGGCAGCCTGGCCGTCGAGGGCCCGCTGGTGCGCTGGGTGGCCGACCACCGCAAGCACCACCGGTTCAGCGACAAGGACGGCGACCCGCACTCGCCGTGGCGCTACGGGGAGAGCCTCCCGGCCCTGCTCAAGGGCCTGTGGTGGGCGCACATGGGCTGGATGTTCGACGAGGAGCAGACCCCGCAGCTCACGTACGCGCCGGACCTCGTCCGCGATCCGGCCATACGGCGGATCTCCCGGCTGTTCTGGCTCTGGACCACGATCTCGCTGCTGCTCCCCCCGCTGGTCGGCGGGCTGGTGACGCTGTCCTGGTGGGGCGCGCTGTCCGCCTTCTTCTGGGGATCGCTGGTCCGGGTGGCCCTGCTGCACCACGTCACCTGGTCGATCAACTCGATCTGCCACGCCGTCGGCCGCCGCCCGTTCCGCTCCCGGGACCGCTCGGGCAACGTCTGGTGGCTGGCGGTGCTCTCCTGCGGCGAGTCCTGGCACAACCTGCACCACGCGGACCCGACGTCCGCCCGGCACGGGGTGCTGCGCGGGCAGATCGACTCCTCGGCCCGGCTGATCCGCTGGTTCGAGCTGGCCGGCTGGGTCCGGGACGTCCGTTGGCCGGACGCACAGCGGATCGCCGCCCGCCGCGCCGCATGAGTCGTCGCTTCCAGCATGATGTAGGGGTGAACGGGAGCAGCGCAGACAGCACAGGCGGCCACCAGAGCACGCGGACGGACGCGGCGCCCGACGCGGCGCCGGCCCGTCCGCGAACCGCTGCACCGGCGGGCGGGGGCGCCTCGGGAGGTGCGCCCGCCCCGGCGCCGCGCCGCCGGGGCGGGCGGGTCCGGATGACCGGCAAGCAGCGGCGGGAGCAACTGCTGGAGATCGGCCGGACGGTGTTCGCGGAGCGCGGCTACGACGGCACCTCGGTGGAGGAGATCGCCGAGCGGGCCGGGGTGTCGAAGCCGGTGGTGTACGAGCACTTCGGCGGCAAGGAGGGGCTGTACGCGGTGGTGGTGGACCGCGAGATGCAACTGCTGCTGGACATGGTCACGGGGGCGCTGACCGGCGGGCACTCGCGGGAGCTGCTGGAGCAGGCCGCGTTCGCGCTGATGGACTACATCGACACCTCGACGGACGGCTTCCGGATCCTGGTCCGGGACTCCCCGGTGGCCCAGTCGACCGGCACCTTCGCGTCGCTGATCAGCGACATCGCGACGCAGGTGGAGGACATCCTCGGCCTGGAGTTCAAGTCCCGGGGCTTCGACGCGCGACTGGCCCCGATGTACTCGCAGATGCTGGTCGGCATGGTGGCGCTGACCGGGCAGTGGTGGCTGGAGGTCCGCAAGCCGGACAAGGCGCAGGTCGCGGCGCACCTGGTGAACCTGGCCTGGCACGGGCTGGAGGGCCTGGAGCGGCACCCGAGGCTGGTCGGCGGGCGCAAGGACTGACCTGCGGGCGGACCGGCGGCGGAGCGACCGGTCGGCGGGCGGAAGGGCCGACGGCCCTCCCGCCCCGGGATCAGGCCCTGGTCCCGACGGCGAAGATCCGCCGGAACGGGAAGACGGTGCCGTACGGCCCGGCCGGGTAGGCCTCGCGCAGGAGCGCCCCGTACTCGGCGAGGAAGGCGGCCCGGCGGGCGGGGTCGGCCAGCCGAGTGAGGACGGGGCGCAGGGCGGTGCCCTTGACCCAGGCGAGGACCGGGTCCGGGCCCGGGAGCAGGGTGCGGTAGGTGGTCTCCCAGACGTCGGGCGTGCAGCCGGCGGCGGTGAGGGCGTCCAGGTAGCGCTCGGGCGGGTGGACGCCGGCCCTGGCGGCGTCGTCGCCGAGGAGGTCGCGCCAGCGGGGGCTGCGCCGGAGTTCGGCGAGCAGGGTGTGGCTGGGGGCGTCGAAGTTGCCGGGGACCTGGAAGGCGAGGGTGCCGCCGGGCCGCAGGGCGCCGGCCCAGCGCGGGACGAGGTCGAGGTGGCCGTCGATCCACTGCAGCGTGGCGTTGGAGACGATCAGGTCGGGTCCGGCCGGGGCCGGGTCGTAGTCGCGGGCGTCGGCGAGCAGGTAGTCGGCGCTGGGCTCACCGTCGGTGCGGGCCGTGGCGAGCATCGGGGCGGAGTTGTCGACGCCGGTGAGGCGGGCGTGCGGCCAGCGTGCGCGCAGCACCGCGGTGGAGTTGCCGGGGCCGCAGCCGATGTCGAGGATCACGGGATCGCTCGGGTTCGGGAGGGCGGGGACGCGGGCGAGCAGGTCGTGCAGCGGACGGGTGCGTTCGTCCGCGAAGCGCAGGTACTGCGCCGGGTCCCAGACGGGACTGGTCATGGTCCACCTCGCAAGTATCTCGACATCAAGATATCCCAGGTAGCCTTGCTGGCACATTTCTCGACGTCAAGAGACTTCACATCGACACATCCACCGATACACTGATCGTCATGGAGGACGAGGTCGACAGGCTGGTCGCAGCGTGGCGCCGAGAGCGCCCCGACCTCGACGTGGAGCCGCTGGAGGTACTCAGCCGGGTCAGCAGACTCGCCCGGCACCTCGACCGCGCCCGCCGCACCGCCTTCGCCGAGCACGGGCTGGAGCCCTGGGAGTTCGACGTCCTGACCGCCCTGCGCCGGGCCGGCTCCCCCTACCAGCTCTCCCCCGGCCAACTGCTCACCCAGACCCTGGTCACCTCCGGCACCATGACCAACCGCATCGACCGCCTCACCGGCAAGGGCCTGGTCAAGCGCCTGCCCGACCCGGACGACCGGCGCGGCGTGCTCGTCCGGCTCACCGACGACGGCCGCGACCGCGCCGACCAGGCGCTCGCCGGACTGCTCGCGCACGAACGCGAACTGCTCGCCCAGCTCAGCTCCGGCCAGCAGGGCGAACTCGCCGCGCTCCTGCGGCAGCTGGTCGCCCCGTTCGACAACATCCCGGGCTGACCCGCGCCCCTGAGCTCACGTCCGGTCGACCGCGGTCGCGACGGACGGCGGCGCCGGCAGGGCCGGCTCGGCCGGGCTGACCCCGGCCCGGCGGGCCACCGCGACGGCGGCCAGCGTGGAGTGCACCCCGAGCTTGCCGAGCACGTTCTGCATGTGCGTCCGGACGGTGTGCGGCGACAGGTAGAGCCGCTCCGCGACCGCCTGCCGGCCCAGGCCCGCGACCATGCAGCGCAGGATCTGCTTCTCCCGCGGAGTGAGGGTGTCGACCAGCCGCTCGCTCTCGGTGCGGTCCCGCCGGGCGGTGGTCAGCTCGCGGATCACCCCGGTCAGCAGCGCGGGCGGCAGGTGCGTCTCGTCCCGCAGCACCCCCCGGACCACGGAGAGCAGCCGGGCCAGCGAACTCTCCTTGGCCACCCAGCCGGTGGCGCCCGCGTGCAGGGCCCGGGCGGCGCGGTGCGGGTCGTCGGCGGCGGCCAGCACGACCGCCCGCAGCCCCGGATGGGCGCGGCGGACCCGGGCGAGCAGGGTGATGCCGTCCGGTGCCGGAGGCGCGGTCCTGAGCTGGTCGGCCCGGTACGCGTCGGAGCGGGACGGCTCCGCGCCGCGCCCGCCCGGGCGCAGCAGGTCCACCTGGCGTCCCCCGGACTGCGCCACCGGCGGGCCGACCGGGTGGCGGGGCGGCGGCACCGCCGGGGCCGGCCGCCGCCGGGCCGCGTCGGCCGCGTCCGGGCCGGGCCGGCTCCGGACACCCGCCGAAGCAGCGCCGTCGGCCCCCAGGTCGGCGTCGATCAGGACCACGTCGAAGGCCCGCCCCTCGACGGCGGCACGCTCCAGCGCCCGCTCGGCCGCGGCCCCGCTGCCGGCCGCCCCCACCTCCACGTCGGGCTCGGCGGCGAGCGCCGCGGCCAGGGCCTCGGCGAAGATCCGGTGGTCGTCGACCACCAGGACGCGGATCCGCCCCATCGTCACTACCCCCCTGCTCAGACCGACCCGAGCCCGGGGGCGGGGACCGGCCCCGGCACCCGCGGTCCGGGCCCGTCACTCCGCCCGCCCACCGGTGGCCGGTGAGACCGAAAAAGGGCGCCGGCCCCCACCGGTACCGCACTCAGCGTACGGGCCGGGAAACCCCCTCGTGGCGGTTTGGTGAAGTTTCGTCAGGAGGTGCGCGAGTGGCGGGATTTCACGCCATCACCGGTCGAAGCGGGCAACGCCGAAGCGCCGCCCCCGAACCTCCGGGAGCGGCGCCTGCGGGGTCCTGCGGCCTACTTGCCGTGCTTCTCCAGGGCGAACTTCCAGGCGTCGGCAACGATGTCGTCCAGGTTCGGGCGGCGCGGCGTCCAGCCCAGCGCCTCGTGGGCGCGGGCCGCCGAGGCCACCAGCACGGCCGGGTCGCCGGCCCGGCGGCCGGCCGCCTGCACCGGGATCTCCCGGCCGGTGACGCGCCGGACCGACTCGATCACCTCGCGCACCGAGAAGCCGCTGCCGTTGCCCAGGTTGCAGATCAGGTGCTCGCCCGGCTTGGCCGCGTCCAGCGCCAGCAGGTGCGCGTCGGCCAGGTCCGCGACGTGGATGTAGTCGCGGATGCAGGTGCCGTCCGGGGTCGGGTAGTCCTCGCCGTACACCGCGATGTGCGGGCGCTGACCCAGCGCCGCCTGGAACACCAGCGGGATCAGGTGCGACTCGGGGTCGTGGCGCTCCCCGTACGCGCCGTACGCACCGGCCACGTTGAAGTAGCGCAGCGAGACGGCGGCCAGGCCGTGCGCGACGGCCTCGCTGGTGATCAGGTGGTCCACGGCGAGCTTGGTGGCGCCGTAGGCGTTGGTCGGCGAGGTGCGGGCGGTCTCCGCGATCGGCACGACCTCCGGCTCGCCGTAGACGGCGGCGGTGGACGAGAACACCAGCTTACGCACACCCGCCGTACGCATCGCCGCGACCAGCTCCAGCGAACCCGCCACGTTGTTGCGCCAGTACTTCTCCGGGTTCACGACCGACTCGCCGACCTGCGAGGAGGCGGCGAAGTGCAGCACGCCGTCGAAGGAACCGTCCAGCACCCGGCCGGCCTCCTGGACCCGACCCTCGACGAACTCGGCACCGACCGGGACGCCCTCGCGGAAACCGGTGGAGAGATCGTCCAGGACGGTCACCTGGTGCCCCGCCTCCAGCAGGTGGGCGGCCACCACGCTGCCGACGTAGCCGGCGCCACCCGTGACCAGGTACTTACTCATGATGAGACCTCCAGCGGGCGACGGTCCGCCGGATCAGCGGCGGCCGTCGATGACGTGTGTACGACTGAGGCTATTCTCCCTGCCCGCCGGAGTGCCCAGGACCATGTGAACGGGCCGCCCGGGAGCCGGTTTCACGGAACCCGAACCCCCCTCAGCCACCGGCCATCCGCTCCAGCAGCCCGGTACGGGCCGCCACCGCGGCCGCCTCCAGCCGGGTCCGCGCACCGAGCTTCATCAGCACCCGCTGGACGTGCGTCCGGGCGGTGCTCGCGGCGATCCGCATCCCGGCGGCGATCGCCGCCGTGTCCTCCCCGTCCGCGATCCGGGCCAGCACCTGCACCTCACGGCGGGTCAGCAGCCGCAGCAGCCGCACCGCCTCGTCGTCCGGCTCGGCGACCGGCCGCAGCAACTGGTCGAAGGCCCCGCGCAGCACGTCCACGGCCACCGCCGCCTCGCCCGCCCGGGCCCGACCGATCGCCCGCTCGACCACCCCGATCCGCTCGTCGCTCGGCACGTACCCGGCCGCCCCGGCCGCGAACGCCCCTGCCACACCGCGCAGTTCACCCACCGGACCGAGCACGATCACGGCCACCTCGGGGCGTTCCCGGCGGATCCGGCGCAGCCCGTCGAAAGCCGTCGGCTCACTCGGCGCGGCCACCCCCAGCAGACACACCTCCGGCCGACGGCCGACCACCAGATCGGCCGCGACCCCGGCCGGGCAGCCGACCGCGAGCACCCGATGGCCGCGCAGCTGCAACGCCGTGGCCAGCGCCTCGGCCAACAGCCGGTGATCGTCGACCACCACGAGTCGAACGCCCATGACGCCCTCCCGGTCGGGGTTCGGCTCGCGCCCGCACCCCATGGGCGGGCGGCCGATGACGCACCATCACAGCGCATTCCGTACCCGACCCGCTAGGCCGCCGCGTTCGGCCGCCGTACCGGGCCGCTGCGCCGCGCCCGACGGTCTGATCGGGGAACAGCAAAAGGCCCTCGCCATGAAGCGAGGGCCTTCGAGTGGAGCCCCCATGCGGAATCGAACCGCAGACCTTCTCCTTACCATGGAGACGCTCTACCGACTGAGCTATAGGGGCTTGCCGGGCTTTCACCGGGCCGGTCGAACAAGGAAGACATTACACGGCTGGCGGCCCGGAAGGGAAATCGGGTCCGCGGCCCCGGCGCATGCCGGACCGACCCCCGGCGGGCGGGTGCCCGCCGCTCGGCGCGGGCCCGGCCGGCCTTCGATGCGGGGCTGGTCAGCCTTCGGTACGGAGCTGGCCAGCCTTCGGCGCGCGCCCGGTCAGCCTTCGGCGTGCGCCTCGTCGAACTCCTCACGGGCGGCCAGCATCTGCCCGGTCCGCCGCTCCGTCCACCGGCCGAGCGGCGCCAGCAGTACGGCCAGCTCCCGGCCGAGCGGCAGCAGGTCGTAGACCACCCGCGGCGGTGTCTCCGGGAACACGGTGCGGCGCACCAGTCCGCTGCGCTCCAGGCTGCGCAGCGACTGGGTGAGCATCTTGCGGCTGACCCCGCCGACGCCGCGCTGCAGTTCGGAGAACCGCTGCTGCCCGCAGGCGGCGAGGCTCATCAGGATCAACATCGACCACTTGTCGGCCAGTTCGGCGAACATCGCGCGGCTGGGACAGAGCTGGGCGAAGACGTCGAGCTCCTGCTCCCGGTCCTGCCCGCCCTCCCCGTCCTGCCCCTGCCGCCCGGTGCCGCTCTCCACCCGGGCCGCTTCCTCCGTCGTCATGCTGTCCAGGGTAGCCCCGCGGTCTCCAATCCACCCTTGGTAACCAATGGAGACTTGGTCTATATTGGAGACCAGCCCGGCGGGTCGAGGTGCGACAGCACGCCCCGCCGTCGCTCCCTGCCTTGCCCTTGCCTTGCCCCGCCTTACCCCTGCCCGCACCCGTTCCCGTACAGGAGTGCCCCCGCATGACCGCCATCCGCCCGACCGTCGCCCTCGCCTACCACTCCGGCTACGGCCACACCGCCGTCATCGCCGAGGCCGTCGCCCGCGGCGCCGCCGCCGCCGGCGCCGAGGTCGTCTCGATCGCCGTCGACACCATCACCGACGAGCAGTGGGCCCAGCTCGACGCCGCCGACGCGATCGTCTTCGGCTCCCCCACCTACATGGGCACCGCCTCCGGCGCCTTCCACGTCTTCGCCGAGGCCACCAGCAAGCGCTGGTTCTCCGACGCCTGGCGGGACAAGGTCTCCGCCGGCTTCACCAACTCCGCCTCCAAGAGCGGCGACAAGGCCGGCACCCTCGGCTTCTTCCAGACCCTCGCCGCCCAGCACGCCATGAGCTGGGTCAACCTCGGCCTCAAGCCCGGCTGGAACGCCACCACCGCCACCGAGAACGACCTCAACCGCCTCGGCTTCTTCAACGGCGCCGCCGCCTCCAGCCCGTCCGACGCCGGCCCCGAGGCCGTGCACAAGGCCGACATCGCGACCGCCGAGTACCTCGGCGAGCGGGTCGCCCGGCACACCGCCGTCGTGCTGGCCGGCCGCGCCGCCCTCGCCGGCTGACCGCACCGCACGTCGGCACCTACGCCGCCGGGTCCGCCCCCAGGAGGGGCGCCCGGCGGCGTCCGCCGTCCACCGCGCCCAGCTCCGCGCCGCCGGTCTCCGGCAGCAGCCACAGGCACCCCAGCGCCACCACACCCAGCCCCACCAGGTACCAGCCGACCGGCTCCGCCGTCCCGTACGCCTCCGTCAGCCGCGTCGCCACCAGCGGCGTCGTCGCCCCGCCCACCACGCCGCCCAGGTTGTACGTCAACGCGGCACCCGTGTACCGCACCCGGGTCGGGAACAACTCCGGCAGGAACGCCGCCACCGGCCCCATCAGGCACCCCAGCACCACCAGCGCACCCGCCAGTGCCACGAACATCAACGGCCGACGCACCGTCTCCAGCAGCGGGAACAGCACCAGCGACCACCCCGCCGCCAGGCCCGTCGCCCAGCACAGCGTCCGCCGCCGCCCCCACCCGTCACTGCGCGACGCACTCACCCACACCGTCACGCCCATGCCCAGCGCGCCCACCAACAGCATCACCAGCACCAGCGAACTCGCCACCCCGAGCCCGGACGTCGCGTACGCCAACGCGTACGTCGTGGTCAGGTAGAACAGCGCGTACCCCACGGTGATCGCCCCACAGCCCAGCAGCACCGTGCGCCAGTGCCCGCGCAGCACCTCCACCACCGGCGCCCGGTCCCTCGGCTCGTCCGGCCGGAACAGCGGCGTCTCCTCCAACCGCAGCCGCACGAACAGCCCCACCGCCACCAGCCCCAACGACGCCAGGAACGGAACCCGCCAGCCCCACTCCCGGAACGCCCGCTCGTCCAGGCCGAGTTGGACCGCCAGGAACACCCCGTTCGCCAACACGAACCCGCTCGTCGGCCCCAACTGCAGGAACGCCCCGTACCGCCCCCGCCGCCCGGCCGGCGCGTTCTCCGCGATCAGCAGCGCCGCCCCGCCCCACTCCCCGCCCAACCCCACGCCCTGGCACACCCGCAAGGCCACCAGAACCACCGGCGCCCACCACCCCCACGAGCCGAAGCCCGGCAACACCCCCACCGCCGCCGTCGACAGCCCCATCAACAACAGCGACACCACCAGCGTCGCCTTCCGCCCCACCCGGTCCCCGAAATGCCCGAACACCACCGCCCCCAGCGGCCGGGCCAGGAACGCCACCGCGTACACCGAGAACGCCGCCAACAGCGCCCCCACCGTGCCCAGTTCGGGAAAGAACACCGACCCGAACACCAAGGCCGCTGCCGTCCCGTACAAAAAGAAGTCGTAGAACTCGATCGCCGTACCGATCAGCGCCGCAGCCGCCGCACGCCTCAACTGCCCCGCCCGCCGGGCTTCCTCCGCATCCATACCGCCACACTGGACACCAACCCACCCCGCCACCAGCCCCCACCCGAGTGACCCCCGCGCACACCTCCACCCCACGCGCCCCCGGCTCAACACCGGAGGCGCACAGCAGCGCAGGCGCCCGGATCACCGCACGTACGGGTCCTCCCCCGGCGGCACCACGGGCTGCCCGCCGGCCTTCCGCCGCCGCAACACGACGAACACCGCACCCGCGACCAGCACCAACCCGCCCACCACACCGGCCACAACCGGCAACACACCACCCGAACCGGAGGACTTCCCCGCCACCGGCTCCACCGGCGGCGCCCCCACGGCCACCTCACTCGGACTCGGGGCGGCCGAACTCGGCGAGGGCGTCGAAGCAGCCGACGGGCTCGCCGAGGGAGACGGAGCGGCCGACGCCGAGGCCTCCGAAACCGGGATCGGCGACACGTCCGCGGGCCCCGGGTCGCCAGGACTCGTCAGCGCGATCCGCGGCCTGACCGCCCCATAACCGGCATCGTTGTTTCGAATGGCCCCATCGCTCGACTTGCCTGCCGTGTTGATGAGAACCCGCAGAATTTGATTGGCCGTCCAGTCCGGATGTACCGACCACACCAATGCGGCGGAAGCGGAAACCAGAGCGGTCGCGTCGGACGTTCCGTGACTCTTGCAGTAGCCCGTGGAAGAGGTGCAGGCTTCGATCATGTCCATACCTGGAGCTACAAGGGCGACCTGCGGGCCCATCTGAGACTCCGATGTCACGATTCCACTGCGGTCGACGGCTCCAACTCCGACGACATTAGGCAGAGCACCCGGATATTCAATCAGATTCCCTGACTGTGCCGAATTTCCAACGCTGGAGACCACGAGGGATCCCTTTGCCCTCACAGTCGCGAGAATTCCATTCAACTTGGCCACATCCTCCGGGGATGCCGCCACAGCAGCGGTACCCTGCGAGATGTTGATTACCCGGGCCCCCTGGTTGGCCGCATAAGTGACGGCCTGCCCAATCTGGTCGAGAAAATCGGCGGTGGTAACCGAACCTGCAGACCCGTTATTGATCTTCAGTGGAAGAATTCTGGAACCGGGCGCAAGGCCATAGGCCCCATTGCCACCGCGATTCTTCCCTGTCCCTGCAATGAGGCTGGCCATCTCTGTGCCATGCCCGTTATCGTAGGAACCAACTCCCCCAGGGCTGCTGCTGAAGTCTTTCCCTGGAAGAAATTGTCCGGCCAAGTCTGGATGATCCAGCCCGAAGCCGCCATCGATTACAGCAACGATGACGCCTTCACCCTTAGAGATCTTCCATATCTCCGGCGCATGCATGGCATCCAGGTGCCACTGATCGGCACGGATCGAATCATCGGCAACCGCAGGAACTGCAACCGGGCCGACCATGACTCCCGCAGCCAGGAGCGACGCTGCAAACACACGCTGACGCACTCGTTTCCGCCCCATCACAACCCCTCGTCAGTTCCCGCCGATCGAGAAATACGCCCCGAACGGGTCTGCCCGGCCACCGGAAGAGCCCAGTGGCCGGGCAGTCGTTGCCGTCCTACTCAATCACGTCCGGGTTGCTGTGCGGCGTACCGCTGGTCCAGGTCTCCTCGTCCTCGTGGAGGTAGTCGGCCCGCTTGCGGCGATCGCGCTGGTTCCGCCCGGAGTGACCTGCCGTTCCAGGGGCCATCATTCCGTTCTGCCCCGAGCGGGCTTCGCCCTCAACGGCTCCCGCAGCAGCCGCCCGGTTACGCAGACCCGTACCACCCGGTGTGAACTCCCCGCCAGCAGCCGGTCCCTTGCGACCGCCGACCGCTCCCCCTCCGGTCGAGGTCAGGCCCCGGCCCCGCGAGCTGCCACCCGAACCGACGACTCCGGAACCACCACCCATCCCTGGGTGCATGCCGCCCATCCCGCCCGCGCTGCCGGCCGCTCCCGCCCGACCCGCCTGGGCCTCACGGGCGCCGAAGACCGTCCCGCTGGGCAGACCCGGGCTCCCACTGGACTTTCCCGGCACCGAGCCGCCGCCGAACGGAGCCGTACGGGCGGGGATCTCGCCCCCGCCCCTGCCGGAGACGGATCCGCCACCGCCCTTGGCCGGGATCGAACCGCCGCCGGCCCCGGCCGGGAAACCGGTCACCGGGCCGCCGCCCGGACCACCCGGATATCCCGGGGTGCCACCGGGGCCACCCGGGTATCCGGGAATCCCACTCGGACCGTCAGGCGGGAAGCTTCCGCCACCACTGGGGCCGAGCGGACCGGTCTGACTTGGCAGGGTCGGCAGGCTGTCGAGGCCGGTACCGGGACGGTGGACGGGTTCCGACTGCACAGAGGGCGGCGTCGAGGAGCCCGGGTCCACCGGCATCGGCGGCACCTGGCCACCGCTTCGCGGCGGAATCGGGTCGGTGTGTCCCGGCTCGCTCGGCACCTGCGAGTCCGACCTGGGGTTGTGAATCGCGACGGAGCCGCCGCTGTAGCTGCCACCGGACGGGCGGAAGCTCCCACCACTGCTGGTACCACCGCCCGAACGGGCGATTCGGAGGGGGCCACCGGAGCCGCCTCCATTGCCGCCACCGCCCGTGTACTCCGAGTCTGTGCTCCTGTCCTTACTGCCAGGCGTCCCCGGGAGGTCCACTGGCCCGAGCCCGGCCAGTTTCGTCGTCGCCGCGTCGTACGCCTGCGCGAGCTTCTCCATCTGGAGGACGGCTTCCTGATGCTCCTTCTGGACCTTCGCCTGGGCCTGGGCGGCCTCGGTCCCAGTCACCCAGCCCTTGTTGACCGTCTTCATGTAATCGTCGACGGACTGACCGACCGCGAGCTGCACGCTTGAGGGAATGTAGACCGTCTGGCTGTTGCGCTTGGTGACCGTCGCGATCTCCGTGTGCGGCGGTTCGGGCACAGCGGACTTTGCGGTGCTGAGCGCTTCACCGGCCTGGTGCATGGCTTCGCCGGCGGTCTTGGAGTAGTCGCCGAGCAGCCCGGCGGACTGATGCAGGTTCCCGGCCCAGGTCTTGAAGCTCTCGGCGGCGGGGCCTTCCCAGTGGACCTGGTCGATGTGCGACTTAAGTGCCGCGCTCAGTTCCTTCAGAACACGGCCGGCCGACTGCAGCTGGGTGCCTCGGCTCAGGACCTTCGAAGGGTCCGTGCTGTCGACCATCTTCCTCAGCTTGTCGTGGTCATAGCTCTCGAAGTTCGTTCCGCCTGCCACTACTTACTCCCCGTTTCCCCGTAGGTCTCTCCTGGCGCAGCCGTCAGAACGTCGAGTCGGACCGCGTCGACGTGGGGCCGCCCGCGTTCTTCGCGACGGCGTTCTGCGCGGCCGTCGTGTCGTCCTCGTTGGCCGAGTAGTTGCCCGCCGTCGCCGCGACCGCGGTCTTCATCGCCTCGATCTGCGACACGAAGTCCTTGTGCAGCTTGACGAGCTGGGTGTGCACCTTGTCGTAGGCCGCGGTGAGGGCCGTCGCTTCGGCGAACTCCGCGCTGGCGAAGCTTCCGCCGGTCAGCTTCTGTTCCTGGAGTTTGTACGGGGCCGCCGGGGAGCCTTCCATGGCCTGGAGCAGGGCTTCGATCTTCTTGGCGAACGCGGTGAGCGTGTCGAGCTCGACCTTGACGTCCTTCTTGCCGAAGGCGGACACCAGGTCGGCGGCGCTGACGTTCGTCTGCACGGTGCTGACGAGGGGGCCGAACCCCATCATGTGGCTGAGCATGAAGGGCGTGACGTCACCGGACGCGTCCGGACCGGCCCCCGTGCTCGGTGGAACCTCTCCTGCCACAGCAGTTCACCTCTCCCCCGTACGGCCGGCGGTTCGGGGGTCACCCCGGGGCCGCCGATCCGCAACATACCGTCAACTTCTCGGTCGTACAGTGCTGGTCGGTGCACCGCCCGCCCTGGGGGCGGTTTCCGCCTCCGCAATCGTAGCCACCGCCCCTGTCGGGTCGGCAGGGCCCTTGGCCCGCCTGTGCGGGATCGGTACGAACTTGACATGCGCGGCCCTCGGGGGGTGCCGCGCCGGGCCCCGGTAGACTAGCCTCGCCCGGTTGGACCGGGTACGCCCCCATCTGCCGCGCAATGTCGCACAGCAGCGACCCCTGGCCGCAGAACGGACGTGACCTGATGCCTGCAGACGAGTCCGCCCCCTCCTGGTGGGCCCGTGCCGCCCGTCCTTCCCGGCCGCCGTTGCCGCTGGCACTGATGGCCCGAGCGGCGGTGGGCATGGCGGTGCCGCTGACCGCTGGGCTGCTGGCGCACCGGCTGGACCTGGGGGTGTTCGCCGGTCTGGGCGCGATGCACGCGACGATGAACGACCGCGCGGAGCCGAGTGGCCTGCGGGTGCCCCGGATCGTGTCGGCGGTGCTGGCTTCGGCGCTCGGCATGCTGGTCGGCACCTCCCTCCAGCACGGGCACGTTTCGGCGGTGGTGCTCGGTGCGGCGCTCACGTTCACGGCGTTCGCGTCCGGCGCGCTGAGTGCGACGGGCCCGCGGGGTTCGGCGGCGGGGATGCTGCTGCTGGTGTCGGCGGCGTTGGGCAGCGGAATGCCGTTGCCGGATCCGTGGTGGGCGGCGGCGCCGATGATGCTGGCGGGTGCCGCGTTCGTGGTGGTGCTGGGTCTGCCGGGGGGCGCGCACCGCCGCCCTGCCTCGGATCCGCGCAACCGTGCGCTGGCGGCCGTGTACGAGGCGTTCGGCCGGACGCTGGCCGATCTGGGCACGCCGCAGGGCGCGGCTTCGCGCCAGGTGTTGACGGCCCGGTTGAACCAGCTGCAGGACCTCCTCCCGCGACCGCACCGCCCGGGGTCGGAGTCCGCCCGTACGGTTCGGCTGCGCCGGATGTACGAGGCGGCGTTGGCCGCCACCGAGGCGGCGACGGGCCTGTTGTGGGCGTGGCGGCCGGTGCCGCCCGAGGTCGCGGAGGTGCCGCTGCGGTTGGCGGAGGCGGTCCGGCGGGGCGGCGGCGAGGTCGCCGTTCCGCAGTGGCAGCCGGACACGCCGTCCCGGCAGGCCCTGGACGTGGCGTTGCGCGCGGCGGCTGACACCGTGGCCGGCCGGGAGGCGGAGGTCGGTACCGCCCCGGCGCCGCCGCCCGATCCGTGGCGGCTGCGGGTGCGGCTGCTGTCGCGCGGTTCGGTCCGGTACGGGCTGCGGGTGGCGTTGTGCATCGCGGTCGGTTCGGCGGTGACGGCCAGCTACCCGCTCAGCAAGAGCTACTGGGTGCCGATGACGATCGCCTTCGTGTTGAAGCCGGATCTCGGTTCGGTGTTCCTGCGGGCGGTGAGCCGCTCGATCGGCACGGTGCTCGGGGTGGCGGTCACGGCGGCCGTGGTGTCGCTCACGACCGACGCGTGGGTACTGACGGCGATCGCCGCGTTCTGCGTGGCCCTGTTGCCGTACGCGACGGCGGCTCACTACGGGCTGAACACCGTGGCGATGACGCCGATGGCGTTGATCCTGCTGCAGTTGGGCGGGCAGAGCAGTGCGGCCGAGTTCTGGCCGCGGGTGCTGGACACGGTGCTCGCGAGCGCGATCGTGCTGCTCTTCGGCTATCTGCTGTGGCCGGAGCGTCCGCGGCACCGGATCGAGCCCCGGCTGGTGGACGCGGCCACCGCGCTGCGGGCCTATCTGGACGCGGTCACCGGGGACGCGGGCCGGGCCGAGGTGTGGCTGCGCCGTACGGCGTACCGGGCGTTGGAGGACGCCCGCCAGGAGGTGCGGCAGGGGCTGGCCGAGCCGCCGCCGACGGGGCGGCTGGCGGAGCAGTGGCTGCCGGCGACGGCGGCGTTGGAGCGGCTGGGCGGCGCGGTGGCGGCGTTCGCGGCGCAGCTGCGGTACGGCGGCCGGGTGCCGGATCCGGCGGAGGTGGGGCGGGTGCGCCGGGCGCTGGACGAGCTGACGGCCGCGGCCCGCGAGCACCGCCCGCCGACCGGGGCGGCGGCCCGCCCGACGGCGCCGCACGACCCGGCGCGCAGTGCGCTGGGCCGTGCGGCGGACGAGCTGGAGGCCCTGCTGGCCCGGTAGGGCCGGCCGGAGTCCCGGTCCCGGCCAGGACTCCGGCCAAAAATCAGACCAGAACTCCAGCCGGAGATCAGACCAGGACTCCGATCAGGACTCAGACCTGCTCGGCCAGCTCCAGCCAGCTCAGCTCCAGCTCCTCCTTCTCCTCCCGGACGGCGCGCAGCTGCGCGTCCAGCTCCGCAACCTTGGAGAAGTCGGCGGCGTGCTCGGCGAGTTGGGCGTGCAGCTTGGACTCCTTCTGGTCCAGCTTGGCGATCTGCCGCTCCATCTTCTGCATTTCCTTCTTCGCCGCCCGCAGGTCGCCGCCCGACAGGGCCGACGCGGCGGTCCCGGCGTCCGAGCCGCCCGACGCCGCGGCCGAAGCAGCCGAGGCGGTCGAAGCACCCGACGCGGACGAAGCGGCGGCGGCGATCGAGGCGGCCATCCGCGCCCGCCGCTCCAGGTACTCGTCGACGCCGCCCGGCAGCATCCGCATCTTCTGGTCGCCGAGGAGCGCGTGGACGACGTCGGTGGTCCGCTCGATGAAGAACCGGTCGTGGCTGATGACGATCATCGAGCCGGGCCAGCCGTCGAGCAGGTCCTCCAACTGGTTGAGGGTCTCGATGTCGAGGTCGTTGGTGGGCTCGTCGAGGAACAGCACGTTGGGCTCGTCCATCAGCAGGCGCAGCAGCTGGAGCCGCCGCCGCTCGCCGCCGGACAGGTCGCCGACGGGCGTCCACTGCTTGTCCTTGCCGAAGCCGAACTGCTCGCACAGCTGGCCGGCGCTCATCTCCCGGCCCTTGCCGAGGTCGACGCGCGAGCGGACCTGCTCGACGGCCTGGAGCACCCGGATGGCCGGGTCCAGTTCGGCGACCTCCTGCGACAGGTAGGCGAGCCGCACCGTCTTGCCGACCTTGATCAGACCCGACGCGGGCTGCACGTCGCCCTCGGAGGCGTACGCGTCGCGCAGGGCGCGCAGCAGCGAGGTCTTGCCGGCGCCGTTGACGCCGAGCAGGCCGATCCGCTCGCCGGGGCCGAGCTGCCAGGTGAGGTTCTCCAGCAGCAGCTTGGGGCCGGCCTTGACGGTGACGCCTTCCAGGTCGAAGACGGTCCTGCCCAGTCGCGCGTTGGCGAACTTCATCAGCTCGGAGCGGTCCCGGGGCTCCGGCACGTCGGCGATCAGGGCGTTGGCGGCCTCGATCCGGTAGCGCGGCTTGGAGGTGCGGGCGGGGGCACCGCGGCGCAGCCAGGCGAGTTCCTTGCGGGCGAGGTTCTGGCGCTTCTGCTCCTCGACGGCCTCGATCCGGGAGCGCTCGGCGCGGGCGAAGACGTAGTCGGAGTAGCCGCCCTCGTACTCGTGCACGGCGCCGCCCTGGACGTCCCACATCCGGGTGCAGACCTGGTCGAGGAACCAGCGGTCGTGGGTGACGCAGACCAGCGCGGAGCGGCGCTTCTGCAGGTGCTGGGCGAGCCAGTTGATGCCCTCGACGTCGAGGTGGTTGGTGGGCTCGTCGAGGACGATCAGGTCGGGCGAGCCGAGGAGCAGCTTGGCGAGGGCGATCCGGCGGCGCTCGCCGCCGGAGAGCGGGCCGATGACGGTGTCGAGGCCGTCGGTGAAGCCGGGCAGGTCGAGGCCGCCGAAGAGGCCTTCGACGATGTCGCGGATGCGGGCGTCGCCGAGCCACTCGTGGTCGGCCCGGTCGGCGATCACCTCGTGCCGGATGGTGGCCGTCGGGTCGAGCGAGTCGTGCTGGGTGAGGACGGCCAGCTGGAGGCCGCCGTTCCAGGTGATCCGGCCGCTGTCGGCCTCCTCCAGCTTGGCGAGCATCCGGATCAGGGTGGTCTTGCCGTCACCGTTGCGTCCGACGACGCCGATCCGGTCGCCTTCGCTGACGCCGAGGCTGACTCCGTCCAGGAGGGCGCGGGTGCCGTAGACCTTCGTGACGGACTCGATGGTGGCGAGGTTGACGGCCACGTCTGCTGCGCTCCTGGGATCGGTGGTCTCGGGGCGGCCCGCCGGTCGCGGCCGGGCACCCCTGTCGGGGACGCCCCGATCTCCCCAGCCTAATGGGCCAGCCGAAGCGCCCTCACCGCTCGCAGCGGCGGGGCCCCGAAACCGGCGGGCCCCGAACCGTCGAAGCCCCTACGGCACGGATGGGGCCTTACGGCACCAGCGCCGCCCCCGGCACCGGCCCGTACGTGGCGTGCGCGGTCCGGCAGGTGCCGGAGGCCCGCAGCGCCTCGGCGACGGCGGCGGCCGCGTCGGCGTCCTTGGCGAGGAACGCGCAGGTCGGCCCCGAGCCGGAGACGAGGGCGCCGAGCGCGCCGGCCTCGGTGCCGGCCCGCAGGGTGGCGGCGAGCGCGGGCCGCAGCGAGAGGGCGGCGGGCTGGAGGTCGTTGGCGAGGGCGGCGGCCAGGGCGACGGCATCGCCCTGGGCGAGGGCGGCGAGCAGCGCGGGGTCGGCGTCGGGGGTGCGGACGTCGGTGTCGCTGGAGCCGGTGCCGGCCTCCTCGCGCAGGCGGTCGCACTCGCGGAAGACGGCGGGGGTGGAGAGGCCGCCGTCGGCGACCGCGAACACCCAGTGGAAGGTGCCGTCGACGGTGAGCGGCTGCAGGATCTCGCCCCGGCCGAGGCCCAGCGCGACGCCGCCGAGCAGGGCGAACGGCACGTCGGAGCCGAGTTCGGCGGCCAGCTCCAGGAGGGTGTCGAGGGGGGTGTCGAGCTGCCAGAGCGCGTCGCAGGCGACCAGCGCGGCGGCCCCGTCGGCGCTGCCGCCGGCCATGCCGCCGGCGACCGGGATGGCCTTGGCGATGTGCAGGTGCACACCGGGGTCGGCGATGCCGTGGTGGGCGGCGAGCAGGCGGGCGGCGCGGGCGGCGAGGTTGCTGTCGTCGAGGGGGACGACGTGGGCGTCCGGCCCGGTGCAGGAGAGCGTGACGCCCTCCCCCGCCGTGGCGGTGACCTCGTCGCCGAGGGCGACGGCGAAGAACACGTTGGCCAGGTCGTGGAACCCGTCGGCGCGCAGTCCGCCCACTCCGAGCTGGACGTTGACCTTGGCCGGAACCCGCACGGTGATCACTGGGAGTCCGCCTCCGACTCGTGCCCGGCGGTCTTCGGCTTGTGCTCGGCGATCGCGGCGAACTGCTCCACCGTGAGCATCTCGCCGCGCAGCTTGTGGTCGATCCCGGCGGCCGCGAGCGCCTGCTCGGCCCCGGCGGCGGAGCCGGCCCAGCCGGCCAGCGCGGCGCGCAGGGTCTTGCGCCGCTGGGCGAACGCGGCGTCGACGACGGCGAACACCTCCCTGCGGCTGGCGGTGGTCTTCGGCGGCTCGCGGCGGATCAGCGAGACCAGCCCGGAGTCGACGTTGGGGGCGGGCCAGAACACGTTCCGGCCGATGGCACCGGACCGCTTCACGTCGGCGTACCAGTTGGCCTTGACGGACGGGACGCCGTACACCTTGTTGCCGGGCTTGGCGGCGAGCCGGTCGGCGACCTCGGCCTGCACCATCACCAGGGTGCGCTCGATGCTGGGGAAGGTCGCCAGCATGTGCAGCAGGACGGGCACGGCCACGTTGTACGGCAGGTTGGCGACCAGCGCGGTGGGCGCCGGCCCGGGCAGCTCGGTGACCTCCATGGCGTCGCTGAACACCAGGTCGAAGCTGTCGACCTTGCCGGGCATCCGGGCCGCGACGGTCGCCGGCAGGTGCTGTGCCAGCACCGGGTCGATCTCCACCGCCGTGACGTGCGCGGCCACCTCCAGCAGCGCCAGCGTCAGCGACCCGAGCCCGGGGCCGACCTCGACCACCGCGTCCTCGGCCGTCACCCCGCCTGCCCGGACGATCCGCCGCACGGTGTTGCCGTCGATGACGAAGTTCTGCCCGCGCTGCTTGGTCGGCTTCACGCCGAACGCGGCCGCCAGCTCCCGAATGTCGGCGGCGCCCAGCAGGTGGCTGTCAGGGGTGGGGTCGGTGGTGCTCACGCGCCAAGGATACGGGCGTGCGGGGCCCTCAGAGTTCGACGACCTGGGCGAGGTCGATCTCGACGGGGTACGGCACCGAGGTGCGGAGCACGCCCTCGTGCTGGGCGACGGGCAGGTAGACGCCCTTCTCCTCGTCCCGGTGGAACTCGTGCACGATCGGCAGGTTGTCGAGGCCGCGCTCGACCCGCCAGTAGTACGGGATCTTCTTCTCGGCGTACTGGCCGGGCTTGCGGAAACGGTCGTTGGCCCGGGTGCCGTGGGAAACGACCTCGACGGCCAGCACCAAGGATTCCGGCGGCAGACACTCCAGTTCGAAGACGTCGAGACCGGTCTTGTCGAAGACCACCACGTCCGGCTTGGCCGTGTTGTCCTCGTCCAGGAGGACGCAACGCTCGACGTTCGCCGCGTACGGCGCGACGCGTGCGCTACGAAGAGCCGTGTACAGCTCGTCGCGCACCTGGTCGTGCCACTGATTCGTCTGCCCCCGGACCACGATGACTCCGTCCACCAGATCCCATGCGAACGGCAGGTCGAATTTCCGAGCCTGCTCGTACGTCCAGCCCTGGGACGGCGGATGCGTCCAGTCGATGCGGTCCTCGACAGGTTCCTCGATCGGCTCGGCGGTCATCGCCACCTCCCTCACTGCACTCATGCTAGCCAGCCTAAGAAGCAGCCGGGAGTGCCGAATCGTTCCGCCGGAATCCGACTTTCGTTCGACCGGCTCAGTACCCGAAGGCCCGGGCCGTGTTCTCCGCGATCGCCGTGGACAGCTCGCCCTCGTGCAGCCCCAGCGTGTCGGCCATCGAGCGGACGGTGACCGGGATGAGGTACGGGGCGTTGGGCCGGCCGCGGTAGGGGTGGGGGGTGAGGAAGGGCGCGTCGGTCTCGACCAGGACCCGGTCGAGCGGGGTCGCGGCGAGGGCGTCGCGCAGCGGCTGGTTGGCCTTGAAGGTGACCGGGCCGGCGAAGGAGAGGTACCAGCCGTGTTCGGCGCAGACCTTGGCCATCTCGGCGTCGCCGGAGTAGCAGTGGAAGACCGTCCGCTCGGGGGCGCCTTCCGCCAGCAGGACGGCGATGACGTCCTCGTGGGCGTCGCGGTCGTGGATGACCAGGGCCTTGTCGTGCCGCTTGGCCATCTCGATGTGGCGGCGGAACGACTCCTTCTGGATCTCGACGCCCTCGGGGCCGGTGCGGAAGTAGTCGAGGCCGGTCTCGCCGACGGCGCGGACCTGCGGGAGGGCGGCGAGCCGGTCGATCTCGGCGAGCGCCTCCTCCAGCGCGGCCTCGCCGCCCGCCTTCCGCTGCTGGCCGGACCAGCCGTCCGCGTCGCCGAGGAAGATCCGCGGCGCCTCGTTGGGGTGCAGGGCGACGGCCGCGTGCACCTGCTCGTACTGGGCCGCCAGTTCGGCGGCCCAGCGCGAGCCGGGCACGTCGCAGCCCACCTGGACGACCGTGGTGACCCCGACCGAGGCGGCCCGGGCCAGTCCCTCGGCCGGGGTGCCGGCCTGCATGTCGAGGTGGGTGTGCGAGTCGGCCACCGCCACGGCCAGGGGTTCCGGCAGTGGCGGCGGGGTCGACCGGGCGTCGTCCTTGGCAGACATCAGGAGGCGGGCTTCTCTTCGAGGCGCGGGAACAGGATCTCGCCCTTGGTGACGGTGCTGCCGACGGGCAGCCGGCCCCAGTCGGCGGTGGTGGCGATGGTCTGCGCGGCGAGCGCGCCGAGGCCGGCCTCGGCGCCGAGCGAGGTCCACAGCTTCTCGGCGGTGGACGGCATCACCGGGTTGAGCATGACGGCGGTGCCGCGCAGCGCCTCGGCGGCGGTGTAGAGGATGGTGGCGAGGCGGGCCCGGCCCTGCTCCGAGTCGTCCTTGGCCACCTTCCACGGCTCCTGCTCGGTGAGGTAGCCGTTGACCTGCTTGACGAACTCGAAGATCGCCGCGAGGCCGCCGGCGAAGTCCAGCTCCTCGCCGATCTTCCGGTCGGCGGTGGCGAGGGCCGTGGCGAGGCCGTCCGCGATGGCCTGCTCGGCGTCACCGGGGGCGGCGGCGGCCGGCAGCGCGCCGTCGAAGTACTTGCCGACCATGGCGGCGACCCTGGAGGCCAGGTTGCCGAAGTCGTTGGCGAGTTCGGAGGTGTACCGGGCGGTGAAGTCCTCCCAGGAGAACGAGCCGTCGGTGCCGAAGGGGATCGCCCGCAGGAAGTAGTAGCGGTAGGCGTCCACGCCGAAGTGCGAGGTGAGGTCGGTGGGCGAGATGCCGGTCAGGTTGGACTTGGACATCTTCTCGCCGCCGACCATCAGCCAGCCGTTGGCGACGACCCGCTTGGGCAGCGGCAGGCCCGCGGCCATCAGCATGGCGGGCCAGATCACCGCGTGGAAGCGCAGGATGTCCTTGCCCACCAGGTGGACGGAGGCCGGCCACAGTTCGGCGAAGCGCTCCGGGTCGCTGCCGTAGCCGGCCGCGGTGATGTAGTTCTGCAGCGCGTCCACCCACACGTACAGGACGTGCTTCTCGTCCCAGGGCAGCGGGACGCCCCAGTTGAAGGTGGAGCGGGAGATCGAGAGGTCCTTCAGGTCCTGCTCGACGAAGCGCAGCACCTCGTTGCGGGCCGAGGCCGGCTGGATGAAGTCCGGGTTGGCGGCGTAGAACTCCAGCAGCTTCGGGCCGTAGGCGGAGAGGCGGAAGAAGTAGTTCTCCTCCTCCAGCCACTCGACCGGCCGCTTGTGCACGGCGCAGAGCTTCTCGTCCTCGGTGGCGCCGTCGAGCAGTTCGGCCGGGAGCTTGAACTCCTCGCAGCCGACGCAGTACGGGCCGGAGTAGCCGCCCTTGTAGATCTCGTCCTTGTCGTACAGGTCCTGGACGAACTCCTGCACGCGGTCGGTGTGGCGCTGCTGGGTGGTGCGGATGAAGTCGTCGTTGGCGATCTCCAGGTGCTCCCAGAGCGGCTTCCAGGCCTCTTCGACCAGCTTGTCGCACCACTCCTGCGGGCTGACGCCGTTGGCCTCGGCGGTCCGCATGATCTTCTGACCGTGCTCGTCGGTGCCGGTCAGGTACCACACCTTCTCGCCGCGCTGGCGGTGCCAGCGGGTGAGGACGTCGCCCGCCACGGTGGTGTACGCGTGGCCCAGGTGCGGGCGATCGTTGACGTAGTAGATCGGGGTGGAAACGTAGTACGCCGGGGCGGTCGCCCCGGTGGTGCTGTGGTCTGCAGTGGCCGCCATGGTCGGAAAGCTTAGTCGGGCCCGCCCGCAGCCCTCGACCGGATTGCCGCCCGCCGCCCTCGACGGATCGCCGCCCGGCCGGCGGCGGCGGGGGGGGCCCCCCCCCCCCGCGGCCCGGGGGGGGCCCCCCCGGGGGGCGCCCCCCCCGCGGGGGGCGCCCCCCCCCCCCGCCCCAACCCCCCCCCCCGGCGCCGGCGCGACCGGG
>NZ_JBHVPH010000054.1:24509-26758 GCF_042887425.1 Kitasatospora sp. NPDC057940 | reverse complement strand
CAAGACGCTCGGCTGGGATACCCCAGCCGAGCGTCTACGTGATCTACTCACCGTCTGAAACCAAGCGGTGTTGCGACGACCCCTTGAACCCAAGGCGTCGGCGGGGCCTTCGTCGTCGCCGCCGGTGCCGCAAGCCGGGACGGCCGGACGACCGGACGACCTGGCGAATCGCCCGCAGGAAACGTCTGAACGAAACATCTGGACCAAACGTCTGGTCTGGACGTACAGTCCGAACATGACCACCGAAACCCCCGACCCGCGCGTCCGGACCTGGACACCGGTCTGCCGCGCCGTGGCCCTGCTGCTCGGGCCGTACGCCGAGGTGGTGCTGCACGACGCCACCGCCGACCGGGTGCTGGCCATCTGGAACCCGATGACCCCCCGCACCCCCGGCGACCCGTCGCTGCTCGGCGAACTGGACACCCTCGACCCGTCCGCCCCCGACGTCTACGGGCCCTACGAGAAGCTGCTGCCCGACGGACGCCGGCTCTCCTCCGTCAGCGCCGTGCTGCGCGACGAGGCCGGACGGCCCTCGGCGGTGCTCTGCGTCAACCTCGACCGGGGCCCGCTGGAGCACGCCGCCGCCCTGCTGGCGGGTTTCGCCGCGCCCACCGCGCCCCGCCCCGAACCGCTCTTCGAGCGCGACTGGACGGAGCGGATGAACGACGTGATCGGCGGCTACGTCCGCGCGCACGGCCGCCCGCTCGAACGCTTCGGCCGCGAGGACCGGCTCGCCGTCCTGCGCGAACTCGACCAGGCCGGGGTGTTCGCCGTGCGCCGCGCCGTCCCGGCCGTCGCCACCGCACTGCGGATCTCCCGTTCGACCGCCTACACCCTGCTCGCCGAGCTCAAACAGACCCCCGAGCCCCGGCAAGCCCCTGAGAACCAGCAGGCCCCCGAGAACCAGCAGGCCCCTGAGAACCGGCAGGCCGACGCCGAAGCCGGCGCCGGCGCCGACGAGAGCGAGTGACAGAGAGATGACCAGGCTCCCCGACTTCCGGCTCGAAACGTACTTCTCGCGCTGGGAGTTCAGCGCCCGCTACCACCTCGCCGCCTCCGACGCCCAGACCATGACGATGGCCGAACTCCTCGCCCTGGCCGGCCCCGAGGACCGCCAGGCCTGGGACGGCCTCGCGCTCGGCTACACCGAGACCTACGGCGATCCGGAGCTGCGCCGCGCCATCGCCGGGATGTACCAGGAGGTCGACGCCGACGACGTGCTCTGCTTCGGCGGTGCGCAGGAGGGGCTCAACCTCGCCATGCAGGTGCTCCTCGACCGGGGCGACCACGCCGTGGTGGTGACCCCCAACTACCAGTCCGCCGAGACCATCCCGCTCTCCCTCTGCGAGGTCACCGGCGTCGCCCTGGACGAGAAGGACGACTGGGCGCTCGACCTCGACGCGGTCACGGCCGCGCTGCGCCCGAACACCCGGGTGCTGTCGGTGAACTTCCCGCACAACCCGACCGGCAAGGTCATCGACGCGGCGGACTTCACGCGTCTGGTGGAGCTGTGCGACGAGCGCGGCATCCGGCTCTTCTCCGACGAGGTCTACCGCGGTCTGGAGCGCGACCCGGCCCGGGCGCTGCCGCAGGCCGCCGACCTCTCCGCGCGCGCCCTCTCGCTCAACGTCACCTCGAAGTCGCTCGGCCTGCCCGGCCTGCGGATCGGCTGGATCGCCTGCCGCGACCAGGAGTTGCGCTCCCGGCTGGAGCGGGCCAAGCACTACACCACGATCTGCAACTCGGCGCCGAGCGAGGTGCTGGCCCGGATCGCGATCAACGCCCGTGAGCGGATCCTGACGCGCAACCGCGCGATCATCGCGGAGAACCTGCCGCGGTTCGACGCGTTCTTCGCCGAGTTCGGCGACCTCTTCGAGTGGCGCGCCCCGGACGGCGGCTGCGTCGCCTACCCGCGCTACCTCGGGGCGGACGGGGTCGAGGACTTCTGCACCGCGCTGGTCGAGCAGGCGGGCGTCCTGCTGCTGCCCGCGAGCATGTTCCACTCCGACCTGACGCCCGCTCCCACCGACCGCTTCCGGATCGGCCTCGGGCGTCGCGATCCGGGCCCCGCCCTGGCGGCCTTCGGCGACTGGCTCCGCGGGCGCTGACCGCCGGGTGCCGCTGGGGGAGGAACGCGGGTCGGGCCCGTGCGGGGGGCGGCAGGCACCCGCACCGGCGCGCCCCCCGAAGGGCTTGTGGCAGGGCGGCGTGGGGGGGGTGGGGTGGCGGAAGTAGTAGGGGGGCGTGTG
>NZ_JBHVPH010000054.1:0-24499 GCF_042887425.1 Kitasatospora sp. NPDC057940 | reverse complement strand
TCGGGCTAGGGCCCCGGGGGGCCCTCCCCGGGGGGTGCGGGGGGGGGCGCCCGGGGGGGGGGGCCGGGGGGGGCGGCCCCGCCCCCCCCCCGGGCCCCGCCGACCTCAGAGCTTCTGCCAGGCCGGCTTGGCGGCGTAGGTGTCGCGGAAGTAGTCGGCGAGCTTGAGGCCGGAGGCGGCGGCCTCGTCGACCACCACGGTGGCGTGCGGGTGGAGCTGCAGCGCCGAGGCGGGGACGGCGGCGGACAGCGGGCCCTCGACGGAGAGCGCGACGGCCTCGGCCTTGGTCTCGCCGGTGGCGAGCAGGACGAGGTGGCGCGCCTCCAGGATGGTCCCGATGCCCTGGGTGATGACGTGGTGCGGGACCTCGTCGAGGCTGTCGAAGAACCGGGCGTTGTCCTCCCGGGTCTGCCGGGTGAGCGTCTTGATCCGGGTCCGGGAGGCCAGCGAGGAGCACGGCTCGTTGAAGCCGATGTGGCCGTCGGTGCCGATGCCGAGCAGCTGGAGGTCCACGCCGCCGGCCGCGGCCAGCGCGCGGTCGTAGGCGGCGGCCGCCGCGGCGATGTCCGTCGCGTTGCCGTCCGGGCCGAGGAAGGAGTCCTCGGTCAGGCCCAGCGGCTCGACGACCTCGCGCAGCACCACCGAACGGTAGGACTCGGGGTGGCCGGCGGGCAGGCCGACGTACTCGTCGAGCTGGCAGATGCGCGCCCGGGAGGCGTCGAGCCGGCCGTCGCGGACCCGCTCGGCGAGGGCCTGGTAGATCGGCAGCGGCGTCGAGCCGGTCGCCACGCCGAGCAGGGCCTCGGGCTTGCCGGTCAGCAGATCGGTGATCGCCGCGGCGATGAGTTCGCCGGCCGCTGAGGCGTCAGGGACGATCACGATTTCCATACTGGTCCACCGTTCTGAGCCGGGTGCTTGGTCTAGACCCTTGAGGTCTAGACCAGTTTGCCGTGAACGGGTGCCCCAGGTCCACTCGGCCCCTGGTCGGAGCCGCCCTGCCGGCCTCCGGACCGCCGGGAGCCGGCCTGTGAGGGCGACGCATGCCGACGGGCCGGCCGCCGGGTGCGCTGGCGGCCGGCCCTGGAACCGGGGCGCGGACGCCCCGGCGGATGGGGTGGGTCGGGTCGATCGAGGACCTCGGTACTGGTGGAGCGGCGGGGTCCGTCAGAACGGGTTGGTACAGGTGGTGACCTGCTGTGCCGCCTCCAGCGCCGGGCCGGCGGTGGCACAGACGATCCGCAGGTCGGTGGTGACGACGCGCGGGGTGACCGCCTTCGCGGAGCCCAGGCGCACGGTGGTCGCGGAGGCGACCGTCTCCCACGGGCTGCCCCAGGCCTTCTGGGTCCGCACCTCGACCTGGACCATCGTCAACTGGTGCGGGTCGGCGGAGACCTGGGCGACGCCGAAGAAGCCCTCACCGTCGTGCTGGTGCGAGATGCAGGGCGTGTTGAGCACGGAGGCGCAGGCCACCGCTTCGTTCTCGGTCGTCGCCGGGGCCGCGATGGCCGGTCCGGCCGCCAGGCCTGCTATCCCTGCCACCATCATCGTCACAGCTGCGATCCGAGCGCGCATGATATGAACCTCCTTGGAAATTAAGGGGATCTCACTCCTTGAGATGAGTCTTGCACAGAACGTGGACATGTCGTGTGTGTGTTGCGTCACACTCAAGGTGACCATTCAACTACGTGCTGCAACCACCCGGTGAACGGTCGACGGACCGGCAGGTGAGCGGCCTGGGGGCAACTCGGCGACGCCCGGGCCGGGTTGGCGATGTTCCTTCACTCGTCCGAGTGGCGAACTGCCGTCGGGACGAATCGGGCCGTTAGCATCGACCCGAACCGCGGAGGTGTCTGCGTGGACACGGTCATCGTGCAACTGCCCGACCGGGAGCCCGTGATGGCGCCCGGCGAACCGCCCGGCCTGCTGCGGATGGGCCCCGGCGAGGCCGCGGCGTTCGGCCGCGGCGAGCCCGGCCGTCCGGCCCCCATCCCCCTGCCCGACCAGGGCGTCTCCCGGCGCGCGGGGGAGGTCACCGCCGCCGAGGACTACTGGCGGCTCTCCAACTTCAGCACCTCCGCCACCTATGTGGTGGAGAACCTGGAGGGCGCGGGCGAGCACGTCAAGGTGGCGCCCGGCCGGCTCGGCGCGCCCGTCCCGTTCGAGTTCTCCCGGGTGCTGCTGCCCGCCCTCGGAGAACCCGCCTCGTTCAAGGTCTTCGCCCCGCAGCACGCCTACCTGGAGGGCCGGCCCGGCGGCGTCGACGGCGAACTCACCGTCAGCCCGTTCGCCCTCGACCCGACCGCCAAGTACTTCCTGGTGCTGCTCGCGCTCTGCGAGCCCCGGCTGCGCTCGCCCTCCGCCGCCGTCGTCCCCGGCGTGACGGAGGTGCTGGCCCGGCTGCGTGCCCTGCCCTCCTGCCACGGGCTGACCCGCTCGGCGGTCAACTACCACATCGACTACCTGGTGTGGACGAAACTGCGGCTGCGCGAGCCCTACGAGGACGGCCCCGGCGGCGGCAAGCGCGAGGAACTCGCGGCCCTGGCGCTGAGGTTCGACCTCGTCCGGGAGGAGCACCTGGCCCTGCTCCCGCCCCGGCGCCCGGCCTCCCGGCCGTGAGGCCCGTCGGCCAGCCGCCCGACGAGCCGGGGTCCGTCGAACCGCCGCCCTACAAGCCGCCGTCCGACGAGCCGGCGTCCGAGCAGCGGGTGCCGGAGGAGGACCGGCCCCTGCCGGACCAGCAGTTCGAGGTGCCGGCCGGCTACCGGCTCGCGGGCTACCGCACCGGCGCCTACCTCGGAGCCGGCGCCTGGGGCAGCGTGTACGCGGCCGAGGGCCCCGACGGCACCCCGGCCGCCGTCAAACTGCTCAGCCCCGCCCGGCTCAGCCCCGGCCAGCGCCGCACCATGACGGAGGTCGCCCGCAGCGAGATGCGCTTCAGCCGCCGCGCCGACCACCCCCACCTGATCCGCACCCTCGCCGTGACGGTCGTCGACGACCCGGCCCACCCCGGCCTGGACGGCGCCGTCGCCCTGGTGATGGAACGCGCCGCCCGCAGCCTCCAGGACGTCCTCGCCGCCGCCCGCCCCGGCACCCCGGTGCCCGGCGCCGGACGCGTCCTCACCGAGGTCTGCGCCGGGCTCACCCACATGCACCGGGGCGGCTGGGTGCACGGGGATCTCAAACCGGCCAACATCCTGCTGATGCCCGACGGCACCGCCAAGATCGCGGACTTCGGCCTCACCGCCGAACTGGAGGGCACCCACGCCTACACGCCGCCGCTCGGCTCGCCCGACCACGTCCCGCCCGAGTGGTGGTCCGAGCGCACCGGCGCGCGCGGCGTCGCGGTGCGCCCCAGCGCCGACATCTGGGCCTTCGGGGTGATCGCCCACCAGGTGCTCACCGGCGGCCTGCACCCGTTCCTCGGCGCCACCGCCCGGGCCCGCTCGCTGGCCGCCCAGGCGTACGCGCGCGGCGCGGCGCCGCTGCGGCTGGACGAGGCGCTGCCCGGGCCCTGGCGGGCCGTGGTCACCGCCTGCCTGGCCCCCGGGCGGGAGGAGCGGGCCCGCACCGACCTCGCCGCGCTGGTCGCCCGGGCCGGCGCGCGTCCGGCCTGCCGCCGCGGCGGCGCCCTGCGGGCCGCCACCGGCCTGCTGGCCTGCGCCGCCACCGTCCTCGCCCTGACCGGGGCCCCCGAGCCGGAGGCCGCGGAGCACGGCGCGGCCGTACCCGCCGCGGGGTCGGCCGCCCACCCGGCCGCGCCCCCGCTGCCCGGCGCGATCCCGGCCGGCTCCGACGTCCCGGTGGCCTACCGCGGCATGATCGAGGTCGCCGCCCGGCGCTGCCCCGAGCCCGAGATCACCCCGGTGCTGCTGGCCGCGATGCTCAAGGCCGAGAGCGGCTTCGACCCGAACGCGGCCAGCCCCGAGACCGGCGAGTACGGCATCGCCATGTGGACGCCCGCCGTCTTCGACGCCTGGTCGAAGGCTGCGGCCCACGACGGCCCCAAGTCCTACCTGGACCCGGGCGACGCGATCGCCGCGATGGGCAACTACGTCTGCTGGCTGGACCAGCAGTTCAAGCACCGGGGCCTCACCCGCGACCTGCCGGCCCTGGTGGCCGCTGGGTACCGGACCAGCGACAAGACCGTGGCGGCCGCCGGGGGCGTCCCGGAACGGGTCCGCCCGCACGTCGACAAGGTGCTCCGGTACCTCGCCGACTACGGCGGGTGACCGGGCAAAACGGGATGACCTGTACCACATCCGTCCGTATCCCGGCGCGGGCAACCGGGTGGGCGGCCCCCGGTCTGGGATGCTCGGCGGCATGATCACGAAGCTCCGCGCGGCCACCGCGCAATGGACCGTCGTCGTTCCGGTGGTGTCGTTCGTCGTCCTCGCCCTGACCTGGCACCGGGACCTGCCCGGTTGGGTGGTGGGCGTCGTCGCCTGCTTCCTGGCCGGCGCCGTGCTCGCCGCCGTGCACCACGCGGAGGTGATCGCGCACCGGGTCGGGGAACCCTTCGGATCGCTCGTGCTCGCGGTGGCGGTCACCGTGATCGAGGTCGCGCTGATCGTGACGCTGATGGCCGACGGCGGCTCCAAGTCCGCCACCCTGGCCCGGGACACCGTGTTCGCCGCCGTGATGATCACCTGCAACGGCATCCTCGGCCTGTCCATCCTGGTCGCCGCGATCAAGTACCGGACCGCCGTCTTCAACGCCGAGGGCACCGGCGCCGCGCTCGCCTGCATCGGCACCCTCGCGACCCTCAGCCTGGTGCTGCCGACCTTCACCACCAGCTCCCCGGGCCCGCAGTTCTCCACCACCCAGCTGGTCTTCGCGGCCACCGCCTCGATCGTGCTGTACGGGCTGTTCGTGACCACCCTGACCTTCCGGCACCGGGACTACTTCCTGCCGGTCACCCCCGAGGGCCGGGTGCTCGACGAGGAGGACCACGCCGCTCCGCCGACCGCCAGGGCCGCCTGGATCAGCCTGCTGCTGCTCGGCGTCGCCCTGGTCTCCGTGGTCGGCCTCGCCAAGGGCGTCTCGCCGACCATCGAGCACGCCGTGGACGAAGCCGGACTGCCGCACTCCGTCGTCGGCGTCGTGATCGCCCTGCTCGTCCTGCTGCCGGAGACCATCGCGGCGCTGCGAGCGGCGCTGAGCAACCGGGTGCAGACCAGCCTCAACCTGGCCCTCGGCTCGGCGCTCGCCAGCATCGGCCTGACCATCCCGGCCGTCGCGATCGCCTCCTACTGGCTCCCCGGCCCGCTCGACCTCGGCCTCGGCCCGGCGCACATGGTGCTGCTGACCCTGACCATCGTGCTCGGCACCCTGACGGTCATCCCGCGCCGGGCCACCCCGCTCCAGGGCGCCGTGCACCTCGCCGTGCTGGCCGCCTACGTGGTGCTGGCGCTCAACCCCTGAAGCCGCCGCAGCAGTTCCACGGAGCCCCTGCCGTCCGACACCGCCGTCGGAGGCAGGGGCTCCGTCGTCTCCCGGGGGCGCGTGCCGGACGGCGGCCCGCCGACGGGCCGGGCCCCGTCGCCGGCGCGGTGGTCAACGGCGGGTTCCGACCCGGCGGGTGGCCGCGCAGCCGCTGCGGTGGCCGGTATTGACCGGTCATCGGAGCGGGCCCGCGTGTCGGGGCGGCGGGCGGGTGCCGTGGTTCTCTATCGTCCGTCTCGGACCGCCGCGTCCGGCCGCGTCCGAATGGCCCCGTCCGAACGAACCTGTCCGAATGACCCTGCCCGGGTCCGTCCGGGGCCCCTGCGGCCCCGTCGGGCCCGCAGTCGATCCGACCCCGTGGGAGTGCGTGATGCCCGGCCCAGAGCAGCAGGTGCCCGCAGACGGCGGCCGGGCCCCCCGGCCCGCCCGGACCGAGGAGAGCGCCGACGTCATCGTGGTCGGCGCAGGCCCGGCCGGCTCCACCGCCGCCTACCACCTCGCCCGCACCGGCCTGGACGTCCTGCTGCTGGAGAAGTCCGCGTTCCCGCGCGAGAAGGTCTGCGGCGACGGCCTCACCCCGCGCGCCACCAAGCAGTTGGTGGACATGGGCATCGACGTCTCCGAGCAGGCCGGCTGGCTGCACAACCAGGGGCTGCGGCTGATCTCGGGCCGGCGCGCGCTGGAGTTCGACTGGCCCGAGCTGTCCGCCTACCCCGGCCACGGACTCGTCCGCCGGCGCGCCGACTTCGACGAACTGCTCGCCCGCCGGGCCGCCTCGGCCGGCGCCCGGCTGATCGAACGGGCCAGCGTGGCAGGCCCGTTGGTGGACGAGCGGAGCGGCCGGATCACCGGCGTCACCGCGAAGCTCGGCGACGAGCGCCGGCCCGTCAGCTACCAGGCGCCGGTCGTGGTCGCCGCCGACGGCAACTCCACCCGCCTCTCCGTCGCGATGAAGCGCTACCGCCGCACCGACCGGGCCATGGGCGTCGCCTACCGCACCTACTTCACCACCCCCCGCCACCAGGACCGCTACCTGGAGGCCTGGCTCGACCTGCGCGACCCGGGCGACCCCGCCCGCCGCCTGCTGCCCGGCTACGCCTGGGTGTTCGGCATGGGCGACGGCACCGCCAACGTCGGCCTCGGGGTCCTCGACACCGCCCACGTCGACCTCGACTGGCGCGACCTGCTCCGCCGCTGGTGCGACAACCTGCCGCCCGCGTACGGCTACACCCCCGACGCCGTCACCGAGCCCGTCCGCGGCTCCGCCCTCCCGATGGGCCTCAACCGCCAACCCCACTACGCCGACGGCCTGTTGCTCGTCGGTGACGCCGGCGGCACGGTCAGCCCCGGCACCGGCGAAGGCATCGCCTACGCGATGGAATCCGGCCGCTACGCCGCCGAGACCATCGTCCAGGCCCTCGCCCGGCGCACCGACCGCGGCCGCGAACTGGCCCTGCGCGCCTACCCGCAGGCGCTGCGCTCCGCCTACGCCGGCTACTTCGCGCTCGGCCGCCTCGCCGCCGACCTGCTCGGCCGGCCCAGGCTGCTCGGCGCGGCCGGCGCCGCCGGGCTCGGCCACCCGGCGCTGCTGAAGGTGGCGTTCCGGCTCATGGTCAACCTCACCGAGCCCAACTCCAAGGACGCCCTCGACCGGCTGCTCCACCTGGTCGGGCGGGTCGCGCCGGGGCGCTGACGGGGCGCTGGGGGGGGCACTGGCGGGGGCGCTGGCAGGGCCGGCCGTCCGGACTGTCCGGCCGGTGCCGAACCGTCCATTCTTTCGGGTGAACCGGTCCGACGTCCGGGGGTTGGCCGGAACCGGAGGATTCGGTGCGCCTTCGGCCAGGTCGTGTTGACGGATGATCAGCTGATCCGCTTGCCTGGTGCCGAAACGGACACGGAGGGTGAGCAGGACGCCCCCTCCGTGCCACCCCCCTCACGACGGAGACACCGTGCGCCTTCGCCTTCGCCTGCTCGTCGCGCCACTCGCCGCGGCCGCCGCCCTGCTCGCCCCGAGCATCCCGGCCGCAGCGGCCGACACCTCCACGGCGGGCACCTCCACCGCGGGCGCCTCCGCCCGGGCCGCCTCCGCCCGTGCCGCCACGCCCGCCGACGAGTGCTCCGCCGACTTCTACCAGGGTGACAAGCGGCTCGGCCCCGCCGACCTGCCCACCACCGGCCGGGTCGGCCGGGAACTCGTCGGCTACCAGCGCACCGGCTCCCTGAGCGAGCAGAAGTTCCTCACCACCTACTACGACCCGGCCGGCAACAACGGCGCGGGCGGCTGGATCTACCCGCCGTCCGACGGCTACGTCACCCTGCCCGACGGCACCCCGGTCGAGTTCGACCTCACGCTCTACCCGAACCAGAACATCGACCGCTACGGCAGCGAGTACGGCGCCTTCCTCGCCCCCGAGGGACTGCCCTACTCCACCCGCTCCATCCCGCCGCAGAGCCTCGACGGCACCCCGCCGGCGGGCTGCAACTACCACGACTACAAGGTGGTCAAGCCCTTCAAGGTGCACGCCGGCCCGATCGCCCCGTGGTTCGGCCAGCCCGGCTGGGGTCTGCAGTACCAGCTCGACGCGGCCCTGGTGCCCGGCGGCCCGGCCAAGCTGAACGTGCTCTGGCTGGTCGACAACGGGTACCTGTCCCGGATCGTCTGACCCGGCCGTCCGGGCGGCGCACGACGGGTCCGCCGTGCGCCGCCCCGCTCACCGGCCCGCTCACCGGCCGGGGAAATTCGCTGGCGGGCACCGGAGCGGGCGGGATAGGAAGGCCGGATGAGCACTCCCGAGACCTCCGCCGAGCGACGCGTCCTGCGGCCCGCCACCCTCGACCTGGGCGACGTCGCGCTGCGCCCCTGGGGCAGGGCCCTCGACGTGCCCGGTGGCACCGTCCCCGCCCTGGTGGCGGCCGCGGCCGACCCGGAGATCGCCCGCTGGAACCCGCTGCGCATCGCCGACCCGGCCGGCGCCGAGGCCTACCTCGACCGCTGCGACACCGGCTGGGCCGAGGGGAGCGCGGCCGCCTTCGCGATCACCGACGCCCTCGACGGGGCCCTCCACGGCAACGCCTTCCTGGGCTGGAGCAACCAGTCGGACGGCATCGCCACGGTCGGCTACTGGCTGCTCCCCACCGCCCGCGGCCGGGGCATCGCCACCCGCGCCGTCACCGCCGTCACCCGCTGGGCCGTCGCCACCGCCGACGCCCGCCGCATCGAGCTCTGGCACGCGGTCGGCAACGAGGCCTCCTGCCGCGTCGCCGACCGCGGCGGCTTCCGCCACGAGGGCACCACCCGGGCCTCCTACCGCTACGGCGGCGACTACGTCGACGAACACCTCCACGCCCGCCTCGCCACCGACCCGGACGCCGGGTAGCCGGGTTCGCCGACCGGCCGCCGAGCGGGTCCTCCCGGTGCCGGGAAACCGGTGGGCCGCAGGCTGCGCGCACGGCGGGGGAGCGGCCTAACCTGGAAGGGCGCGTACGGTGCGTGGCCCGGGAAGGGAAACGGTCGGCCATGACGGTGATCTCGGCGGCTCTCTTCGGTACCGATTGGCGCCCTGCGCCGCCCGGTTCCGCCGAACTGCTGCGCGAGTGCGCCGCCCGGGGCTGGACGGTCGTGCTGACCGGGCCCGGGCCGGGCGGGGCACCGGCCCTGACCGTGACCGCCCCCGGGCGTGACCCGGTGCGGGCCGCGCTGGAACTGGTCGGCGGCACACCGCCGCACGCCGTGGCGGTGGCCGGCAGCGTGCGCGAGGTGCTGGCGGCGCGGCGGGCCGGGGTGCCGTGCGTCGCCCTGGCGGCCGGTGCGGACGCCGGCCCCGAGCTGCGGGCGGCGGGCGCGGTCGAGGTCCACCGCGACGCCGACGCCCTGCTGCGCGTCCTGGACGACAGCCTGCTGGCCCGTCCCCGGGCCTTCGGCCCCGTGGGCGCCGCCGCCGGCGCCGCACCACACGCCGTAACCGGCGGCCCCCTGAGCGGTTAGCGCCTGCCCGTACCGGGCAACCGCCCGGGTGCGAGCACGTCACCGGAAGTGTCGGAGGTGACCGAGATGGACGGACCCGCGTTGAGCGGATGGGAGCGACGGCTCCTTGAGGAGATCGAGTCCGATCTGCGCCAGGACACGCGCCTCGACCGGAAGTTGAGCACGATGGGCGCCAAGTCGCCGAGCCGGGTCCGGCGCGTGCTGCGCGGCGTCGGGCGCCGCCTGTCCGCCGGGGTGGTGCTGACCGCCCTGGTGATGTCCGCGATCTGCCTCAGCATCGGCGTGCGGACCCCGACCACCGCGGTGCTGACCGCCCTCGGGCTGGTGTGGGCGGCCTCGGTGGCGGCGGCGATCGCCACCTCGGCGCTGCTGCGCCGCCGGGCCGCGGGCCGGGGTGAGGGCCGGGACCAGGCTTCGGGCCGGGACCGGGGCGAACGCCGTGCCGAACCCCCCGACCGGGACGAGCGCCGCGAACGCCGCCCCTGGGACCAACCGGAGGCGTGATGACCACCGACCTGTGGGAGTACCGTCCGGGCCCCCACCATGCTGCCGACCTGAACCTGACCGGGTACGAGGTGCAGGCCACCGACGGCCCGCTCGGCCGGGTCGAACAGGACACCGGGGACCACCTGCTGGTCGATGCCGGGCCCTGGGTGGCGGGCACCCGGCTGTCCGTCCCGGTCGGCGTGGTGTCGCGGATCGACCACCTGGAGCTGGCCGTCCACCTGGACTGCCCGCGCGCCCGGCTCAGCCCCGCCCCGCCCGCCGCCGTCGCCCTGGGCTCCGCCTGCGATCCGCACCGGCGCTGAGCCGTGGGCTGGCCGTCCACCACGCTCACCGGCCGGACGATCGCCTTCCTGGTCGCGCCGTACGGGGCGGAGCAGGTCGAGCTGACCTCGCCGTGGCAGGCGGTGGCCGAGTCCGGCGGCACCCCGCGGTTGCTGTCCACCGGCCCCGGCCGCGTCCAGGCCGTCCGACACCGGGCCCCGGGCGACACCTTCGCCGTCGACCTCCTCGTCGCCGGGGCGCGGCCGGCCGCCTTCGACGGCCTGGTCCTGCCCGGCGGCGTCGCGAGCCCCGACGCGCTGCGGCTGGACGAGGCCGCGGTGGCCTTCGTCCGCGCCTACTGCGCCTCCGGCCGCCCGGTCGCCGCGATCTGCCACGCCGCCTGGACCCTGATCGAGGCCGACGCCGTCCGCGGCCGCACCCTGACCTCCTGGCCGAGCCTGCGCACCGACCTGCGCAACGCCGGAGCCCACTGGGTGGACGAGGAGGTGCACGTCTGCCGCGCCGGCCCCGGCCCCCTCGTCACCAGCCGCCGACCCGCCGACCTGCCGGTCTTCAACGACACCCTGGTCACCGAGTTCGTCCACGCGGCGAAGCGGCGGAAGGGGTGAACCCGCCTCCCGCCCCGGGGAGTTCCGGGTCGGCCGGGGCCCGAGGTGCACAGGGGGCGGTCAGTCGCCGCGCAGCCGGACGAAGCCGGCGACGGGCGGGCGGCCGGTGAGGGTCACTTCGGCGCGCAGCGGGCCGGTGAGGGGGTGGACCGGGCCGTGCTCGGGGTCGGTGACGGGCGGGCCGGCGAGGGGAGCGGCTGCCTCGGCGACCTCGCGGGCCTGGACCGGGGTGAGCCGGGGAGCGCTGAGGAGCACCCGGCCGTCGTCGAGTTCGAGGACGAGGGCGTGCGGACGGGAGGCCGGACCGGTGAAGGCGCGGACGGTGGCGTCGAGGGTGTCGCTGCGGCGGTACTTGACCCAGGCGCGGCCGGCGCCGCGCGGGCGGTAGGGGGAGCCGGCGGCCTTGCAGACCAGGCCCTCGACGCCGGTGTCGGCGAGGCCGGTCATCCAGTCCAGCGCCTCCGTCCGGTCGGTGGTGGCCAGCACCGGCTGGATCGGCGGCGGGACGTCGGCCAGGGCGGCGAGCAGCAGTCGGCGGCGGTCGGTGAGCGGCAGCCGGCGCAGGTCGCGGCCCGGCAGGGCGAGCAGGTCGAAGGCGATCAGGCCGAGGACGACGTCCGGGGCGGCGGCCCGGGCCCGGCGGGTGCGCAGCAGTTCCCCGAAGGCGAACCGGCCGGCCCGCCAGGCGACGAGTTCGGCGTCCAGCACCAGCCCTTCGGGCAGCCGGGCGACGGCGGCGGCGATCGGCGGGAACTCGGGGGCGAGGTCGCGGCCGGTGCGGGACTGCAGGACGGGCGGGCGGGCGCCGCGGGCGAAGGCGACGCAGCGGAAGCCGTCCAGCTTCAGTTCGTACTGCACGCCCGCGCCGCCCAGGCCGTCGGCGGGTGGGACGGCGGTGACGGCGGCGGGGCGCATCACCTCGACGGGCGGGTGGAGCACCTGGCGGGGCTGTTCCTGGCGGGGCGCCTCCTGCGGGGCCGTAGGGCCGGCGGGGAGCGGCCGGGCCTGCTCCGGGTCCAGCAGTGGGGCGAACAGGTCGCCGTGGGCGGCGAGGCGCTCCGGCACCTCGGCGAGGGTGAACACCAGGTCGTCCGCCGTGCCGGCGCGCTCCAGCTCGGCCCAGGTCAGCGGGGTGGAGACCGTGGGCAGCGGCCGGGCCCGGAGGGTGTACGGCGCGGCGGTGGTCTTCCTGGCGTTGTTCTGCGACCAGTCGACCAGCACCCGGCCGGCCCGCCGGGCCTTCGCCATGGTGTGCACCACCAGCTCCGGGTGGTCGCCCTCCAACGCGGCGGCGAGCGCCTTCGCGTACGCCGAGACCCGGGCGCTGGGGGTGGGCTCGATCGGGACCAACAGGTGCAGGCCCTTGGAGCCGGAGGTCTTCACCCAGGCCGCCAGGCCGTCCGCCGCGAGCCGCTCGCGCAGCAGGACGGCGACGGTGCGGCAGGTGAGGACGGACGCGCCCGCACCGGGGTCGAGGTCCAGGACGAGGCGGTCGGCGAGCCCGGGCGCGGCCGCGTGCCACTGCGGGACGTGCAGTTCCAGACAGCCCAGGTTGGCGGCCCAGAGCAGCGCGGCACCGTCGTCCAGGACCACCTGGCGCAGGTCGCCGCCGCTGCTCGGCACCTCGACGGTGCGCACCCAGCGCGGGGTGCCGGCCGGCGGGTTCTTGGCGACGAACACCTCGGCCTCCACGCCGTCCGGGCAGCGTAGGAAGGAGACTGGGCGGTCGCGCAGGTGGGGGAGCAGGGCGCCGTGCACGGCGGCGTAGTAGCGCAGCACCTCGCCCTTGAGGGTGCCGGTGCGCGGGTAGTACACCTTGTCGAGGTGGGAGAGCGCGAGGGTGCGCCCGTCCACCGTGAGCTGCGGCATGGGTGCTCTCCGGAGCCTGGGTGGGCCTGTGCGTGGCCCCCGCAGCCAGTCTGCCCGGGCGGCGGCGGGGGCGCAGCCGGTCCGCCGGCGCCGGAGGCGGGTCGCTACCCCCGCGCGGGGGCGGCGGGCCGCGGCGCACCCCGGTAGGTGCCGAAGTACCACTGGTTGCCCTCCGGGTCGGCGGCGGCGAAGTCGCGCGAGCCGTAGTCCGTCTCGGTGAGCGCGGTGGTGATCCGGGCCCCGGCGGCGACGGCGCGGTCGTGCACGCCGTCCGGGTCCGCGGTGACCACGTACGCGGTGAAACCGCCCGGCCGGCCCGGGCAGGGCGCGCCGCCCTCGGGCGTCTCCCGGTCGGAGCCCAGCATCACGCCGCCGCCCTCCGGCCAGGCCAGTTCGGCGTGGGCGACGAACTCGCCCTCACCGTAGGCGACGACCTCCTGGAAGCCGAAGGCGTCGACCAGGAAGCGGATCAGGGCCCGGGCGTCGGTGGCGCGCAGGCTGGGCCAGACCTGCGGGGCGGGGGCGGCGACGTCCATGGCTGTCTCCTCGGGGGGGGGGCTCGGGTTGCTTACGCCTCCCACTCTGCGGCCGCCGCACCCGCCCCGCCTTGGACGTTTCGGAACTTCGCCTCCTCCGGGCCCTCCGCCGCCAGCCACGCGCTCGGCGCCGCCCCGGCCAGGGCCCGGAACTCCCGGGCCAGGTGCGCCTGGTCGAAGTACCCGCAGCGGACGGCCAGGTCGCCGAGTCGGGGCGGCGGCGAGGCGGCCAGCAGGTGGCGGGCCCGGTCGAAGCGGATCACCCGGGCGGCGGCCTTCGGCGTCAGACCGGTCTCCCGGCGGAACCGCTCCTGGAGGTGCCGGGTGCTCCAGCCGGTCTCCCGCGCCAGCGCCGCCACCGGCAGGGCGCCGTTGCTGCGCCGCAGCGCCCGCCAGGCCCAGCCGACCTCCGGCGGCACCTGCCCGGACGGGCGGGCGGCCCGCAGCAGCGTCCCGTCCAGCACGGCGAAGCGCTCGGACCAGGTGCGCGCGCACTGCAACTGCTCCTGGAGGCGCGGGCCGAGCCGCCCCATCACCTCCTCCGCCGGGAGGTCGATCCCGGCCAGCTCGCCGGCGGGCAGCCCGAACAGCGCCCGGGCGGCCAGCGGGTGCACGGCGATCTGCACGCCGGACTGCCGGCCGTCGTGGGTGATCAGCGCCGGGCCGGTGTGCAGGCCGCCGAGCAGTGTCGGGTAACTGCCGGGCGGCTGGGCCGGGTCGGGGTGCCCGGCGATCACCAGCGGCTCGTCGAGGGTGAGGATGAACGTCAGGTACGGCGACGGCAGGCCGCGGTGCAGGGCGGGCGGGATGCCGCGCTGGCGGTACCCGGAGTACCAGGCCACGTACGGGCGCAGCGCGGGTGCGGGCCGGGCGCGGACGGCTTCGTCGATCAGGCCGGCGTCGGTGTCTGCGCCGGCTGGGGACGTCTCGGGGGTTTCCGTCGTCACGTTCCCAGTATCGGCCGCCCGGGCCCGGCCGGTCCCCCGTACCGGCCGGGCCCTTCGAGGGTGCCGCACGGCGGGGGCGGGTGTCTTGGACAAACGCGCACCGGGGCCGCCGAGTTCGGCCGCCCTGCGGGCGTCCCGATGAGGCAGCCGTCTCGCCCAGTGGATCATCCTTTCTTGCCAGGCGAGATGGGCGCACACTGGTGGGCATGGGAAAGCAGTACGAGAGCATCGACGGCAGGCTGCGGGAGTTCATCGAACGGCAGCCCGTCTACTTCGTCGCGACCGCGCCCCTCTCCACCGACGGGCACGTCAACGTCTCGCCCAAGGGCCGCTCCGGCACGCTCGTGGTGATCGACGAACTCACCCTCGCCTACCTGGACTTCGGCGGATCCACCGCCGAGACGGTCGCCCACCTGCGGGAGAACGGCCGGATCACGCTGATGTGGTGCGCCTTCGACGGCCCGCCGGCCGTGGTGCGGGTGCACGGCCGGGGCGAGCCGGTGTTCCGTGACGACCCGCGCTTCGCCGGGCTGTTGGGCCTCTTCGACCCCGCCGTCGACGGTTCGGGGCTGCGTGCGATCGTGCTGGTGCGGGCCGAACGGGTCAGCGACTCCTGCGGGTTCGCCGTCCCGCTGATGGACTACCGCGCCGACCGCGAGCTGCACGCGCAGTTCTTCGGCCGCAAGGACGAGGAGGAGTTCAGCACCTACTGCGAGGGCAAGCAGTACGTCGGCACCAGCATCGACGGCCTTCCTGCTCTCCCGCTGCCGCTCCCGCCCCGGCCGGACAGGACCTGACGGGCCGTCGGGCCGGCGCTACGGGCAGGGTTCCTCGACGCGCATCGCCGTCAGGCCGATCGCCTGCCCGGTCAGCACCTCGCCGGCCGCGGGGCTCTGCCCGCACACCCGCCACTCCCACTGCACCACCACGACCCGCCCCCGCGGATCGGCGTCCCGCACGCTGACCGGGTACCAGAGGGGCAGCAGCGCCCGTGCCGCCAGGACGGTCTGGCCGCGCAGCTCGGGCATCGGTGGGTGGGGCGGGCTGGGCGCGGGGATCGCGTAGCCGGGCCGGTCGTCCGGCGGCAGCGTGCGGCCGGGATCGGTGTGCGGATCGCAGGCGGCCAGCCCGAGCGAGGCCACGAGCACGAGCAGGGTCCAGGTGCGGCGGCGCATGGTCCCCCCGGTGGAATTCGCCTACGGTCCCGGCGAACCGACCGTACCGGCCGTGCGGTGCGCCGGGTCGGTTCGTGACCGGCTCGCGGCCGGACCGTCGCCACCTCGGTACGCGCCGGGGCCCCGGGGAAGCCCGTGGCGGAGCGGAACGGCGCCGCCGACCTCGCTACGGACGGCAGTCATCCGGTTGCCCTGGGTGTCGGATGGGGGGAGCGTGATGGTCATGATACGAACCCTGCGTGCGACCGTCCTGGCCGCGCTCTCCGTAGTCCTCGTGGCCTGGCCGGCCCAGGCCGTCACCGCCCCGCGCGCGGAGCGGTCGGCGACCGCTCGGCTGTCCGTCGAACTCTGCCCGCCCCCGGGCCCGGTGGTCCCGGGCGAGAGCGGGATCCTGGAGGTGCGCGTCACCAACCGGGGCCCGGCGGCGACCACCGATCCGACCCTGGTGGTCGTCCATCTGCCCCCGCCGGGCGTGGTGAAGTCGGCCGACCCGCCGGTGGCGCTGACGTACTTCGGGACGGGCAGCTCCTATTCCGTCCCGGCCGGCCTGGCGCCGGGGGCCACGTCCGTGGAGCGGCTGTCGCTGTACGTCGCGCCGATCACCTCGCCGTTCACCACCATCAGCGGTGACGTGCAGGCCTTCTACCCGGGCGACCCGGACCAGTCCGGCCACACCACGCCGTACAGCTTCACCACCGACGACACCCGGGCCCACTTCATGGTCGGCGCCTCCTCCGCCTGGCAGGCCGGGCACCCGGTGCCGCAGCCGGGCGACCTCACCGGCGCACCCGGGGCCACCATCCACCTGCCGCTGTGGGTGTACAACGCGGGTCCGTCGTACTCGACCCATCCGATCGACGTGCGGATCACCGTGCCGGAGCACACCACGCTGACCAGCCCGACGCCGTCCGGCTGCACGGCCACCGGGCCGCGGACCCTGACCTGCCACTACGGGGTCGGGCCGCGCTACCAGGACGCGATCTTCATCGACCCGGCCGTGGTGATCGATCCGGCGACGACCGCCGGCCAGGTGCTGCCCGGCGGGACGCTGGACGTCTCCGGGCGGGAGGACTGCCCCTCGCCCGACTGGCACACCGACTTCTCGGTGACGGTGGTGGCCGGCGGCCCGCCCGGCGGCGGTCCGGAGCGGGCCCCGGTGCGGTAGCCCGACTCGCTCGACCGCCGTCCGCGGGCGCGGCCCGCAGGCCGGCGCGTGCGGTCGGCCGCAGCGGGCGGGAACGCGACGACGCCGCCGCACCCGGGGAGGGTGCGGCGGCGTCGGGGGCCCGGGACAGGCGGGCCGGGGGGTGGGGACTACTTGCCCAGGCCGGCCTTGACCGAGCAGATCGGCCAGGCGCCGGGGCCCTGGGCGGCGAGGACCTTCTCGCCGATGGCGATCTGCTGCTCCTTGGTGGCCTGGTGGGCCTGCGGGGCGTACGCGGTGCCACCGAAGGCGGCCCAGGTGCTGGAGGTGAACTGCAGGCCGCCGAAGAAGCCGTTGCCGGAGTTGACGGCCCAGTTGCCGGTGGCCTCGCAGGAGGCGACCTTGTCCCAGACGGTGGCCGGCGCGGCGGAGGCGCTGGTGGCCGTGACGAGGCCGGCGACCGGCAGGGCGGTGATCGCCCCGGCCATCAGAGCCATCCGGACGCGGTTGCGGCGCTTCGGGGTGGCGGTGGTGGTGGCAGCGGCAGTCTCGTTACGGAAGGTCATGCGATTCCTTTCGGAGGAGGCTGCGAGCGCGCGGAACCAGGCCCTCGGAAGGCCGTCGGTTTCGGGGGGACACGTCACTCGCGTGGTCCGGCACCGTTCCGGTTCCGGGGCGGTGAAGCCGGCCGGAGCGGAGTGCTTGGTGCAACGGATTCGAAGGTACGGGGGCGGTTGAGGCGGTTTCAAGGATTTGGAGGTTTAGGCACGTCAGGAGGCCGTTACCGGGCGTAAGGATCAAGGAAATGACATGATTTGGCCCGATTTGCCACCATTTGCAAGATCAAACCACCCGGCGAAGTGGTCTGGGTCACGCCGAAAGCCGTGTGAGCCCGCCCACATCGTCGACAGCGCGTGACGTCCCGGCATCCCCCGGTGGCGAAATCGCCGCACCGCCCGGCACCCCGGGTGGCCCGCACCACAACCCTCACCGGGAGGGCCCCCTCCGCTCACGCACGGTGGCGGGCATAGCCTCGGGGCCATGAGCAACGAGAGCGATGCAGAGGACGTGGAGGCCGTCGGCGGCGCCGAGAAGCCCGGGGCGGCAGCGGTCCCCGCGGGCTTCGAACTGGGGACGGACGGGCCCAAGGTGATCCTGGCGGGGCTGGACGGCTCCGACTCCTCCTGGCGCGCCACCGCCTACGCCGCCGGGTTGGCCCGCCGCCAGGGCGCCACCCTCGCGGTCGCGTACGTCCAGCCGGTCCTGGGCGCGGCCACCGCGCTGGCCGGGGCCGTGGTGGAGGAGACCACCCAGGAGATCGCGGACGAGCTGCTGTCCGCCCTGCGCGAGGCCGAGCACCACGTGAAGGAGGTGTGGCGGGTGGAATGGCGCTTCCTCACCATGCGCGGCGACCCCTATACGGGGCTGGCCAAGCTTGCGGACGAACTGCGCGCCGACGCCGTCGTGGTCGGCGCCTCCGAGCAGGCCGGGCACCGGGTGATCGGCTCGGTCGCCGTCCGCCTGGTGAAGGCGGGCCGCTGGCCGGTCACCGTGGTGCCGTAGCGCGGCCGGGCCGCCCGGCGGGGGGCCCGGCGGCGGCGGGTAGGGTGCGTGACCATGACGGAAACGCCGGGCGCGCACCCCACCGGGCCCGCCCACCCGACCGGCAGCGACCTGCACCTCGACCTCCCCGCCGTCGGGGGCCGCCGTGCCGCGCTGATGGCGGCCCTGCGCGAGGCGATCCGCAGCGGCCGGCTCACCCCCGGCACCCGGCTGCCGCCGTACCGCGCGCTCGCCGCCGACCTCGGGCTGGCCCGCAACACCGCCGCCGAGGCGTACGCCGAACTCGTCGCGGAGGGCTGGCTGACCGCCCGTCAAGGTTCCGGCACCGTCGTCGCCGAGCGCGCCGAACCCGTCCCGCCGAGCCCGTCCCCCCGACCCTCCACACGGCCGGGGCCCGTCCACGACCTGCGCCAGGGCCAGCCGGACGCCGCGTCCTTCCCGCGCACCGCCTGGCTGGCCGCCGCCCGCCGGGCCCTGACCGCGGCGCCCAACGAGGCCTTCGGGCCCGGCGATCCGCAGGGTCGGCGCGAACTGCGCACCGTCCTCGCCGACTACCTGGCCCGCGTCCGCGGGGTGCGCACCGACCCGGACCGGATCGTGGTCTGCTCGGGCTTCGCCCACGCGCTGCGGCTGCTGTTCGCCGGCGGGGCGCCCGCCCTGCCGCCCGAGTCGACCGGGCCGCTGGCCGTCGAGGCGTACGGGCTGGGGTTCCACCGCGGTCTGCTGGCCGCCGCCGGGGTCGCCACCGTGCCCCTTCCGGTCGACGAACACGGCGCCAGGATCGGCGGGTTGGCGCACCGTCAGGACGTCCGGACGGCCCTGCTCACCCCCGCCCACCAGTTCCCGACCGGCGGACCGCTGCACGCCGGCCGCCGCGCCGCCGTGGTCGACTGGGCGCGCGGGCGCGGCGGCCTGCTGCTGGAGGACGACTACGACGGCGAGTTCCGCTACGACCGCCAGCCGGTCGGCGCCGTCCAGGGGCTCGACCCCGAGCGGGTGGTCTACCTCGGCTCGGTCAGCAAGAGCCTGTCACCGGCGCTGCGGCTCGGCTGGATGGTGCTGCCGGACCACCTGGTCGACCGGGTGCTCGCCGCCAAGGGCGAACGCGAGGGCTGGGCCAGCGCGTTGGACCAGCTGACCCTCGCCGAGCTGATCGACTCCGGCGGCTACGACCGGCACGTGCGGCGGATGCGCCGCCGCTACCGGGAGCGCCGCGACCAGCTGGTGGCCGCGCTGGCGGCGAGCGCCCCGCACATCGGGGTCTCCGGCGTCGCGGCCGGCCTGCACGCCGTCCTGCGGCTGGAGCCCGGCACCGAGCACGCGGTGCTCCAGGCCGCCGCCCGCCGGGGCCTGGGCCTGGACGGGCTCGCCGACTACCGGCACCCGGGGATCGGCCCGGAGGCCATGCCGACCGCGGACGGCCTGGTCGTGGGCTACGCCACGCCGCCCGACCACGCCTACCCGGCGGCGCTCGCCGCGCTCTGCGACATCCTGCCGCCGCCCGCCTGAACCGGCCGGGCCCGGGGGCGTCCGGACCGGCACCGGCCTGCCGGGCGGCCGGCTCCGGGCGGCCGTCCGGGGCGGCGGGCGAAGCATAGGGCCCCGGGCGGGGGAGTGGGGGCCGAACGCGGCCGGGGTGGTCCACGGCGTCCGCCCCCGACTCGTGCGTCGGTACGGACCGGGGCGGAGCGGGGCAACGGAACCGGTACGGCGCCCTACGCTCTTTGGTCATGCGCAGAACACATTTGAGCCGTGTCGCCCTCGCCGCGTGCCCGGCCCTCGCCGTCGGTCTGCTCCTCTCCGCCACACCCGCCCAGGCCGACACCCCGCTGCCGTTCACGGCCGTCTCCGACCGGCAAACGACCGTCCGGGGCGGCGAGTTCACCTTGACCCTGACGCTCAGCAACCCGTACGACACGCCGATCCAGTTCGTGTACCAGAGCGTTCAGCCGACCTACCAGACCAGTCTGGAGAACGGCCTCAAGTTCACCGCCACGGCTTGCGGCACCCAGACCAACGGCTGCAGCGACAACGTCCACGGCGGGATCGCCCGGTACAACGTGCCGCTCGCCCCCGGTGCCACGAGCAGCTTCACGGTCACCTACACCGTGGCGCCGGACTCGACCTGCGGTGCGGCGACCAGGATCGACTTCTACTCCTACCTGTACTACGAGTACAAGGGGGGCGAGGCCAAGAACTCCGGCATCGTCGGCATCCCCGGCAGCCAGATCGCCTGCGCCTGACGCATCGCCCGACCGGCGCTCCCTCGCCGCTTCCCCGTCGCACCCCCACTGCGCATCCCCGATCCCCCGTCAGGTGCCGGCCGCCCCCGTCCCGGCACCTGACGGGCCGTTCGCGTGCCCGGATCCCGGTGGCGGGCCGGCGCCCGTGGTCGGGGCGCAGCCGACCGGCCCCGTTGTGCCGGCCCCCGTTGGCGACCCGCTCCCGCCGATGTCGTACGGGAGGTACGCCGCCTGTCCGCCGCCTGCTGCCCGCTGTCCACGCGCGGGCGCCGCCGGCGCGGGATCCGCGGTGGGGAACGGATGTTCTCGCGACCCGGGGCCCGAGCGGAATGGGACTGCTTCAGATTCACCCTATCGGGGGGTAGTCGGCCTTCCCGCGGGTCCGGTCGGGCGCTGGTGATCTAGGGTTCCCGATGGGCCGCCGGGAGACGGTGGCCGTGATCGCGATGAATCGCCAACACCCCCATCGATACGCGTGTCTGATGAGCCGTCATGGCATCAGTCGGGGTGGATCGGGGCGACCCCGTCGCCGTCCGACCCTGACCGCGTGATCCGACCAGATGAATGGAGACCCCTGCCGATGCCCGTGGACACGAGCCCGGAGACAGCGCAGGTCCCGCAGCAGTCCAGCCTCACGACAGCCGCTGCCCGCAACCTCGCCACCACGACCAAGTCCGCACCGCAGATGCAGGAGATCACCTCCCGCTGGCTGCTCAAGGTGCTCCCCTGGGTGCAGGCCGCCGGTGGCGCCTACCGTGTCAACCGACGGCTCACCTACACCGTCGGCAACGGTGTGGTCGAGTTCATCAAGACCGGCTCCCAGGTCCGGGTGATCCCCGCCGAGCTGGGTGAGCTCGCCCTGCTGCGCGGCTTCGAGGACGAGGATGTGCTGACCGCCCTCGCCGACCGCTGCGAGCAGCGCGACTTCGGCCCCGGCGAGGTGCTCACCACCCAGGGCGGGGCCGCCGACCGGATCTTCCTGATCGCGCACGGCAAGGTCAACAAGATCGGCACCGGCAAGTACGGCGACGACACCGTGGTCGGCGTGGCCGGCGACGGCGACCGCTTCGGCGACGACGCCCTGCTGAACCCGGACGCCGTCTGGGAGTTCACCGCCACGACCGCCACCGCCGGTGTCGCGCTCACGCTGACCCGCCGCGACTTCGCCGCCATCCGGGACAACTCGCCGAGCCTCCAGGAGCACCTGCTCGGGTTCCTGGCGCTGCCGCAGCAGGCCCAGAACGAGCGCGGCGAGGCCGAGATCGCCATGTCGGCCGGCCACCACGGTGAGTTCGAGCTGCCCGGCGCCTTCGTGGACTACGAGCTCAAGCCCCGCGAGTACGAGCTGAGCGTCGCGCAGACCATCCTCAAGGTCCACACCCGCGTCGCCGACCTGTACAACGAGCCGATGAACCAGATCGAGCACCAGCTCCGGCTGACCATCGAGGCGCTGCGCGAGCGCCAGGAGCACGAGCTGGTCAACAACCCCGAGTTCGGCCTGCTCAACAACGCCGACTTCGACCAGCGGATCCAGACCCACTCCGGCCCGCCCACCCCGGACGACCTGGACGAACTGCTCAACCGCCGCCGCGACCCCGACTACCTGCTCGCCCACCCGCGCACGATCGCCGCGATCGGCCGCGAGTTCAACGCCCGCGGCCTGTACCCCCACCACGTCGACCTCGGCGGGCAGCAGGTGCCGGCCTGGCGCGGGGTGCCGATCCTGCCGTGCAACAAGATCCCGATCACCAAGGAGAACACCAGCTCCATCCTGGTGATCCGTACCGGTGAGGACAACCAGGGCGTCATCGGCCTGCACCAGAACGGCATCCCGGACGAGTACCAGCCGTCGCTGTCCGTCCGCTTCATGGGCATCGACGAGAAGGCGATCATCTCGTACCTGGTCAGCGCCTACTACTCGGCCGCGATCCTGGTGCCGGACGCGGTCGGCGTCCTGGAGAACGTCGAGATCGCGCACCGCCGCCACTGAGGACGGCCGACGGCGGGCCCGGGCCGTAACCGGCCGGCTCGAAGATCGTTTGACCTGATGACGGACGGCCCGCCCCCGGAAGGCGGGCCGTCCGCCTGATCGTTCCTCATCACGTCTGATCGCATCTGATCACGCCTGCCCGCGTCCTCCTGCGGGCCGGGCGGATCGCCCTGTTCCGATCCCGTCCCCGGCGACCCGAGAGGTGAGTGGAGCCCATGCCGCAGCGCCGGCAGTCCCGACGGATATCGCTGGACGGCGGTGGGGGTGCGGCCTCCGGCCGGCGGACCAGGCTGATCGGCGCCGCGGTCGGCGTGGTCGCGATGTGCGCCCTGGTCGGCGGCGCCTCGGCCTCCGGTACCGAGCGTCACGGCGGGGGCCGGCAGCACGGCACGGCCGTCGACTCCTGCGTCTGCACCGCGACGGACGTGTCGGTGCAGGTCGGGCCGGGCGGGGAGGTGAACGTCGGGGTCGACGTGGACGTCCAGGTCGGCGTCACCGTCGCCCCGAAGGCCGAGGGCCCCAAGCTCCCTCGCCGGCACCACCCGTGCGGCGGGCACGGGGGCCATGACGAGGGAGACGACGGGGACCACGACGGGGACCACGACGAGGACTGGTGGCACGGGGACTGGTGGCACCACCACCATCACCACCCGCACCCCTGCCCGAGCCCCACGCCGACCCCGACGCCGAGCCCCACCCGCACGCCCAGCCCGACGGCGACCCCGACGCCGACTGCGACGCCGACGCCTTCGCCGACGCCCAGCCCGACTCCGACACCCGTCCCCACGCAGTCGCCGACCCCCGCGCCGACAACGCCGGCTCCCAGCAGGACACCTGGGCCCCCGCCGCCGCCGGCGGCACCCGCGCCCCCTCCGCCGCCCGCGCCGAACCCGCCCGCGCCCCCGGCGCCGGCCCCGGCGGCGCCCGCGCCCCCACCGGCTCCGGTGGCCCCCAGTCCGGACGCGCCGAGCCCGGTGCGCCCGAGCCCCACGCCGACCCCGGCGGCGCAGCCCGTCTACCACGTGCGGGCGGCGCAGCCGCCGGCCCCGCTGCAGCACCACCACAACGCCCCGGCGACGACCACCATGCTGCTGGTCACCGTGCCCGCCATCCTGGCGGCGGCGGCCCTGCGCCCGGGCCGTGGACGCGGCCGTTCCGGCCGTTCCGGGCGGTCCTGACCGCCCCACCGAGGCGGTCCGCCCCGGCCCCCGGTCCGGCCCTGGAGTCCGACCTGCCCGGCCCGGGGCCGTCCTCGACACCTTTGTTCCGTCACAAGCCGAGCCAGAGAAGGGAGTTCCCATGTCCGAATGGTTGGCGTTGGCCATCGCGATGGCGGCGGCCTGTGCCGTCGTGGTGGCGGTGGTGGTGCTGCGGCACCGCCGGGTGGGCACCGAGAAGAACGTCGACGAGACCCCGGACGTCATCGACTACATCACGATGATGATCGGCGTGGTCTACGCGATCGTCCTCGGCCTCGCCCTCGCGGGTGTCTGGGAGGCGCGCGGCGCTGCCCAGGACGACCTGTTCCGGGAGGCGCAGTCGTTGCAGGAGGTGAGCGACCGGGCGGTGGTCTACCCGGCCGAGTTCCGCGACCAGGTCCGGGCCGACGTGGACGCCTACGTCTCGTACGTGGTGAAGGTCGAGTGGGACTACATGCGCAAGAACGGCGAGATCTCCGACAAGGGCACCGAACTGCTGGACAAGCTGCGGGTGGACGTCGCCACCCGGCCGCCGGCCTCCGAGCTGGAGTCGCAGTCCTACCAGCCGATCATGGACCGGATCAGCCAGGCCGACGACGCCCGCAACTCGCGCGGGCAGAACGCCGGGCCGACCATGCCCGGGGTCGTCTGGTTCGGCCTGATCACCGGTGCGGTGGTGACCGTCGGCATGCTGTTCGCGCTGCAGATCCGGCGCACGCCACGGGAGTTGATCCTGGCGGGCTGCTTCAGCGCGCTGATCGCGTTCCTGCTGTTCATGATCTGGGACTTCGACGATCCGTTCGGCCGGAGCGTCTCGGTGACCACCCAGCCGTTCGTCGACCTGTTCCCCTCCCTCGGGCTGAAGGGCTGAAGGCGTTGAGCGAGGTCAGCTGAACCTCGCCGGAGCACGGTGGGGCCGCGGGGAGATCCGCGCGGGGCCACCGGCGTGGCGGCCGTGACCGCAGGGTGGCGTCCATGGGGTTGTGGCGCGGGCCGGAGGCGTGGTCGT
>NZ_JBHVPH010000053.1:0-27519 GCF_042887425.1 Kitasatospora sp. NPDC057940 | reverse complement strand
GGGCGGGTCCGTCGCGGCCGACGGGTCTTCGGCTCGCCTCAGAACTCGGAGCTGGGGGCGTCCGTGACGGGGCCGAGGTCGGGTCGGTCGCGGAGGTCGAGGGCCTCGCCGTGGCGGGTGAGTTCGAGGAGGACGAGGGTGTTGGTGCCCGGGCGCCAGAGCGGGGCGGGGGCGTAGAGGGTGCGCTGCGGGCCCTCGTCGGTGTAGCGGCCGAGGAGGAATCCGTTGAGCCAGAGCAGGCCGCGGCCCCAGCCGGGGAGGGCGAGGAAGGCGTCGGCGGGGGTGTCGAGGTCGGTCTCGAAGCGGTGGAAGGCCGGGTCGCCGTCGGTGGCGGCGGTGGCCGGGTCGAAGGCCAGGCCGCTCAGGTCGGTGAGGGGGAGCGGGCGGATCTCCCAGTCGTGGAGGCGCTGGCGTTCGTGCGAGACGCCGCGCCGGATGCCCTTGCGGTCGTCGAGTTGGGGGCCGTAGTTGGTGCGGCCGAGCGCCTCGACCAGGATGTCCAGGGTGGTGCCGGCCGCCGTGGTGGCCAGCGGGAGGGTGGCGCCGGGGTCGTTGCGGTCGAGGGTGCCGAGGGGGTTGCCGTCGGCGAAGACCTGGGCGCGGTCGCCGAGGCCGTCGATGCGCAGCGGCAGGGTGGGGCGGGGGCCGGGGACGCGGGTGCGGTAGTGGATGAGGCCGAGGGACTGGCCGAGGTTCTCCATGGGTTCCGGGACGGGCCGGTGGTGCGGGGTGGCGAGCGCGTCCAGGGAGTCGAACAGGCGCGCCCGGCCGGTCCCGCGGTCGATGCGGCGCGGGGCCAGGCGGGGCGGCTCGGCGGGGAGTTCGCCGTCGGGCAGGGGGAGGTACCGGCCGATGACGTCGCGCAGGGCGTGGAACTTGGGGGTGAGCTCGCCGGCCTCGCCGATGGGGGCGTCGTAGTCGTAGCTGGTGGTGGTGGGCTCGTAGCCCGGGGTGTCGGGGCTGGTGCCGGTGTGGTTGGCGCCGGACCAGAGGCCGAAGTTGGTGCCGCCGTGGGCCATGTAGAGGTTGACGGAGGCACCGGTGGCGAGGAGTGCGTCCAGGGAGCGGGCGGACTCCTCCGGGTCGCGGACGTGGTGGGGCCCGCCGACGCGGTCGAACCAGCCGATCCAGAACTCCATGGCGGCGAGCGGTCCCTTGGGCTGCTGGCGGCGCAGCACCTCGAAGCGCTCGGGAGCGCGGGAGCCGAAGGTCGCGGTGGCGAGCAGGCCGGGGATCGCGCCGCCCTGCTGCATGAAGTCCTCGGCGCCGTCGGCGGTGAACAGCAGGCAGTCCACGCCGCGCGCGAGGAGGCCGTCGCGCAGGTGGGCGAGGTAGCCGGCGTCGGTGCCGTAGCTGCCGTACTCGTTCTCGACCTGGACGGCCACGACGGGGCCGCCGCGGCTCGCCAGCAGCGGCACCAGCTCGGGCACGAGGGCGTCGAACCAGCCGTCCACGGCGGCCAGGAAGGCGGGGTCGGCACAGCGCAGGCGCAGGCCGTCGACGGCGAGCAGCCGGGCGGGCAGGCCGCCGAACTCCCATTCGGCGCAGATGTAGGGGCCGGGCCGCAGGATGACGTCCAGTCCGTGCTGCTGGGCCAGCCGGACGAACCGGGCCACGTCCCGCCAGCCGGTGAAGTCGATCTCACCGGTGGGGAGTTCGTGGAAGTTCCAGGGGATGTAGGTGTCCACGGTGTTGACGCCGAGGGCGCGCAGGCGGCGCAGCCGGTCGTCCCAGAGCTCGGGGTGGACGCGGAAGTAGTGCAGGGCGCCGGCGACGATCCGGTGCGGGGAGCCGTTGCGGCGGAATCCGGAGTCGTCGTAGTCGAGTTCGATCGTTTCGATCATGGCGTGACCAGCTTTCGAGGGTGTGGCACGGGCTGCCAGGGTAGGGCCGGACGGTGAACGTCCGACGCCTGGCGGCTACCGGCGTGGCGCGGCGACCACGTGGGTGCGGTGGCGGTCGGCCACGGTGGCGAGGGTCTGCGCGCCGGGGGTGGCCCAGATCCGCTCGTTGAAGATCTCGACCTCGATCCAGCCGGTGTAGCCCGCGGCCGTGACCTGGTCGGTGAGGGAGCGGAAGTCGATGTGGCCGTCGCCGACGTGGCCGCGCCCGAGCAGGACGTCGGCGGGCAGCGGCAGCGTCCAGTCGCACACCTGGTAGGCGGCGATGCGGCCGTCCCGGCCCGCCCGGTCGATCTGCTCGGGCAGCGCCGGATCCCACCAGACGTGGTAGCTGTCGACGACCACGCCGACCTGGGCGGCCGGGTGCGGCGCGGCGAGGTCGAGCGCCTGGCCGAGGGTGGAGACCACGGCGCGGTCGGCGCAGAACATCGGATGCAGCGGTTCGATGGCCAGCCGTACACCGAACTGTCCGGCGTACGGTGCGAGTTCGGCGAGCAGGTCGGCGATCCGGGCGCGCGCGCCGGGCAGGTCGCGGCTGCCCTCGGGCAGGCCTCCGACGACCAGCACCAGGGTGTCGGTGCCGAGTTCGGCGGCCTCCTCGACGGCCCGCCGGTTGTCGTCGAGCGCGGCGCGGCGGCCCTGCGCTCCGGCGGCGGTGAGGAAGCCGCCCCGGCAGAGGCTGCTGACGGTCAGGCCGCTGTCGCGGACCAGCCGGGCGGCGCGGGCCGTTCCGGTCTCGGCGACCTTGTCCCGCCACAGGCCGATCGCCGGGATGCCCGCCTGCGCGCAGCCCCGGACGGCCTCGGGCAGGGACCAGTGCTTGGTGGTGATCTGGTTGAGCGAGAGCCGTTCCAGTCCGGGGGCGGCGATACCCGGCAGGGCGGCGGGGCCCGGTGTGGCGGGGCCTGGTGTGGTGGGGCCTGGTGCGGCTGGGCTTGGTGTGGTGGGGCCGGGTGCGGTCATGCCGACCACCCGGCCAGGGCGAGGTAGCGGCGCATCCGGTCGGCCGCGAGCTCGGGGTCGGGGAGCACCCCGGCGGCGTCGGCGAGCCGGAGCAGCTCGACGAGGTGCGGTACGGACCGGCCGCTCTGGGCGCCGGCCACCATGGTGAAGTGCTCCTGGTGGCCGGCCAGGTAGGCGAGGAAGACCACACCGGTCTTGTACTGGTAGGTCGGCGCCGCGAAGAGGTGCCGGGCCAGCGGAAGCGTCGGGCCGAGCAGCGCGTCGAAGCGGGCGGTGTCGCCGGCGTCCAGGGCGTGCAGGGCCGCCGCGGCGTGGCCGGCGATCGGGTCGAAGACGCCGAGCAGGGCGTCGCTGTGGCCGAGTCCGTCGCCCTTGATCAGTTCGGGGTAGTGGAAGTCGTCGCCGGTGTAGAGCCGCACCCCGGCGGGCAGGGCGCGGCGCAGCGCGACCTCCCGGTCGGCGTCCAGCAGCGACACCTTGATGCCGTCGATCCGCCCGGGGTGTTCGCGGATGAGGGTGAGGACGGTGTCGGTGGCCGCGTCGAGGTCGGCGGAGCCCCAGTAGCCGGCCAGTGCCGGGTCGAAGGCGGCGCCGAGCCAGTGCAGGATCACCGGCCGGGCGGACTGCCGGATCAGCCCGTCGTAGACGCGGAGGAAGTCCTCCGGGCCGCGGGCGCGGGAGTTGAGGGCCCGGCTGGCCATCAGGACGGGCTGCGCGCCGGCCGCCTCGACCACGGCGAGCTGCGCCTCGTAGGCGTCCGCGACCTCGCTCAGGGCGGCGGCCGTGATGTCGCTCAGGGAGCGTGCCGGGTCGGTGAGTTGGTCGGTGCCGACGCCGCAGGCGAGCCGGCCGCCGACGGCGCGGGCCGCCGCGCCGGAGCGGGTGATGAGTTCGCGGGTGGCGGCCCAGTCCAGGCCCATGCCGCGCTGGGCGGTGTCCATGGCGTCGGCGACGCCGAGGCCGAGCGACCAGAGGTGGTGGCGGAAGGCTAGGGTGGCGTCCCAGTCCAGGGCGGCCGGGGCGCCGGCGGCGTTGGCGCCGAGCGGGTCGGCGACGACGTGGGCGGCCGCGAAGGCCGTGCGGGAGGCGGGCGGGTGTGCGGGCAGGTCGAGCGGTGCGGGCTCGCGCAGCCGCAGCCGGCCGTGTCCGGGCAGGTTCAGTTCGGCCATCAGAGCACCAGCTCGGGGACGTCGAGCCGGCGGCCCTCGCGCGCCGAGCGCAGGCCGAGTTCGGCGAGCTGGACGCCCTTGGCGCCCTCCAGGAGGTCCCACGGGTAGGCGGAACCGGTGGCGACGTGGCGCAGGAACAGCTCCCACTGCACCTTGAAGCCGTTGTCGTACTCCTCGTTCGCGGGCACCGGCTGCCACTGGGCGCGGAAGGGGTCGGTGGCCGGGAGGTCCGGGTTCCAGACCGGCCGGGGGGTGGTGGCCCGGTGCTGGATGCGGCACTCGCGCAGCCCGGCGACGGCGCTGCCCTCGGTGCCGTCGACCTGGAACTCGACCAGTTCGTCCCGGTCGACCCGCACCGCCCAGGAGGAGTTGATCTGTGCGACGACGCCGCCGGCCAGCTCGAAGACGCCGTACGCGGCGTCGTCGGCGGTGGCGGGGTAGTCCCGGCCCTGCTCGTCGACGCGGCGGGGGATGTGGGTGGCGGTGTGCGCGTACACCGTGCGGACGGGTCCGAAGAGGTTGTCCAGCACGTAGCGCCAGTGCGGGAACATGTCGAGGATCATGCCGCCGCCGTCCTCGGCGCGGTAGTTCCAGGACGGGCGCTGGGCGCTCTGCCAGTCGCCCTCGAAGACCCAGTAGCCGAACTCGCCGCGCACGGACAGGATCCGGCCGAAGAACCCGCCGTCGACCAGCCGCTTGAGCTTGCGCAGCCCGGGCAGGAACAGCTTGTCCTGGACGACGCCGTTGCGGACGCCGGCCGCCCGGGCGAGGCGGGCCAGTTCCAGGGCGGCGTCGAGGGATTCGGCGGTCGGCTTCTCGGTGTAGACGTGCTTGCCGGCCGCGATCGCGGCGCGCAGGGCGGCCTCCCGGGCGGGGGTCACCTGGGCGTCGAAGTACACCTCGGTGAGCGGGTGGGCGAGCGCCTCGTCGAGCGAGGTGGTCCAGTGCTCCAGGCCGTGGCGTTCGGCCAGGGCGCGCAGCTTGGCCTCGTTGCGGCCGAGCAGGATGGGTTCGGGCCAGAGCACCCGGCCGTCGTCGAGGTCGAGGCCGCCCTGCTCGCGGATGGCGAGGATCGAGCGGACGAGGTGCTGGCGGTGGCCCATGCGGCCGGTGACGCCGTTCAGGACGACGCCGATCACCTTGCGGTCCACGGGTGTTCTCCTTGCAGCTGGTAACGGGGGGCGCGGTCAGGCGGTGCGGTGGATGCCTTCGGGGTGGACGGCGTGGGCGAACGGCAGGCCCCGCGCGTAGCGGGCGAGTTCGTCGGCTGCGGCGGCGGCCATCCGGTGCAGTTCGCCGCCGAGCGAGCCGGCCACGTGCGGGGTGAGCAGGACGTTCGGCAGCTCGTACAGCGGTGAGTCGGCGGGCAGGACCTCGGGGACGGTGACGTCGAGGACGGCGTCCAGGCGGCCGGCGACGAGTTCGTCGGTGAGCGCCTGCTGGTCGACCAGCGAGCCGCGGGAGGTGTTGACCAGGGTGGCGCCGTCGCGCATCAGGGCGAGCCGGCGGCGGTCCACCAGGTGGTGGGTCTCCGGCAGTTCGGGGGCGTGCACGGTGACCACGTCGGAGGAGGCGCACAGGTCGTCCAGGCCGACGGCCCGGGCGCCGAGCGCGGCGGCCTCGGCGGCCTCCACGTACGGGTCGTACAGCAGCAGGTCGAGGTCGTGCGGGCCGAGCAGTTCGAGCACCCGGCGCCCGATCCGGGAGGCGCCGACGACGCCGACCGTGCGCCGGTAGTTCCCGGCGGTGGCGTAGGCGCCCTGCCAGTCGTGCGGGGCGCGCCGGTGCCGGTAGTCCTCGCGGATCGCCAGCAGCCGCTTGTTGGCGAGCAGCACGGCGGCGACGGTGTACTCGGCGACGGGCAGCGCGTTGGCCCAGGCGGCCGAGGTGACCTGGAGGCCGCGCCGCCAGCAGGCGTCGGTGACGTGGTGCTTGACCGAGCCGGCGGCGTGGATGACGGCGCGCAGCCGGGGCGCGGCGGCCAGCACGGCCTCGTCCAGCGGCGGGCAGCCCCAGCCGCTGATGATGACCTCGGTGCGGGCCAGCGCGGCGGCGGCCTCGGGGGCGGCGAAGTCGTCCACCACCAGGTCGGGGTCGAGGTCGGCGAGGTCGGTGAGCCGCCGGACGGCGTGCCGGTCGAGCAGCCGGGCGGGCAGCGCGCGGTCCATCGCGAGCAGGGCGCGGGGCCGGCGGGCCGGGGCGGCGGGGGAGGGGATGTCGGCCGTGGTGGTGGTCATTTGACGCTTCCTGCGGTCAGGCCGGCCCGCCAGTGGCGTTGCAGGCCGACGAAGGCCGCCACCAGCGGGAGGACGGCGAGCAGCGAGCCGCTGACGACGAGGGGGTAGTACTCGGGGAAGGCGTGGGTCTGGGCGTTCCAGCTGAACAGGCCGAGGCTGACCGGGAAGAGCCGGTTGTCCGAGAGCATCACCAGGGGGAGGAAGAAGTTGTTCCAGATCGCGGTGAACTGGAAGAGGAACACCGTGACGAAGCCGGGCGTCATCATCCGCAGGCCGATCGACCAGAAGGTGCGCAGTTCGCCCGCGCCGTCCATCCGGGCCGCCTCCAGTACCTCCCCGGGGACGTAGCCCGCGCAGAACACCCGGGCGAGGTAGACGCCGAAGGGGTTGACCAGGGAGGGCACGAAGACCGCCCAGAAGGTGTTGACCACGCCGAGGTCCGAGGCGAGCAGGTACATCGGCAGGGCCAGCGTGGTGGTGGGCACCAGCACGCCGAGCAGCACCAGGCCGAACAGCTTCTCCTTGCCGGGGAAGGCGTGGACGTGGAACGCGTACCCGGCGCAGACGCAGACCAGGGCGCAGGCCAGGGCGCCGAGCCCGGCGTACAGCAGGGAGTTGAGGTACCAGCGGAAGTAGATGCCGTCCCCGGTGGTGGCCAGCGCGTGCAGGTTGTCGCCGAGGTGCCAGGTGGAGGGGGAGAGGGCGCGCCCGCCGAGCAGGTCGCCGGTGTTCTTGGCGGCGGCGGTCACCAGCCACAGCAGCGGCAGCAGGGTGTAGGCGGTGGCGAGGACGAGGGCGCCGTTGACGGCGGCCTTGGAGAGCGTCCACGGCCGGCGGGGCGGGTGTCCGTGGGGGTGGTTGCGGGCGGCGGAGCGCTGCCGGGGGCGGCGTCCGGGGGCGAGCGTGGTCATGCGGTGGCCTCCGTCCGCCGGTCCGGGCGCGGGCGGGTGGCCCGGGTGACGAGGAAGGACAGCGCGGCGGCGGCGAGCGCGAGCAGCACCGAGGCGGCGGCGGCCAGGCCGTAGTCGCCCCGGTCGAAGGCGGCGGTGTAGGCGTACATGCTGGGCGTCCAGGTGGAGACGACGCCGGGGGAGGCGCCGTGCAGGATCATCGGTTCGGTGAAGAGCTGGAGCGAGCCGATCAGGGTGAACAGGCCGACCAGCACGATCGAGGCGCGGATGAGCGGGATCTTGACGCTGACGGCGGTCCGCAGCGGTCCGGCGCCGTCGACGACGGCCGCTTCGAGGACTTCGCGCGGGACGGCCTGGAGCGCGGCGTAGAAGATGACCATGTTGTAGCCGGTCCACTCCCAGAGCGCGATGTTGACCACGGCGGGCAGCGGCGCGCCGAACGGGTCGGGGTGGGCGCCGCCGGCGTTCAACAGGTCGATGACCGGGCTGATGCCGGGCGTGTACAGGTAGACCCAGATCAGCGCGGCGATGATGCCGGGCACCGCGTGCGGCAGGAACAGCGCCAGCTGGAAGAAGCGGCGGGCGCGGGCCAGCGCCGAGTCCAGCAGCAGCGCGAGCAGCAGCGCCAGCCCCGTCATCAGCGGGATGTAGAGCAGGCAGTACTGCGCGGTGGTCCAGAAGCCCGAGCGGAACGCCTGGTCGCCGAGCGCCCGGGCGTAGTTGCCGAGGCCGGTGAAGACCGTCTCGCCGCCGCCGAAGCCGAGCCCGGAGCGGTGCTCGGTGTACAGGCTGAGGTGGACGGCGTAGCCGATCGGGACGAGCGTGCAGGCGGTGAACAGGAGCACGAACGGGGCGAGCAGGACGGCCGGCGCCCCGTACCGCCCGCGCCGGCGGGCGCGGGCGGCGACGGCGGGCCCGGGCCCGGTGCGGGGCGGCTGGGCGGTCACTGCTTGACCTTGAGGCCGCGGTTCTTCAGCTCGGCCAGGGTGGACTGCTGCGCGGCGTCGAGGGCCGCCTGCACGGTGCCGCCCTGGGTGAGCTTGCCGAACGCGTCCTTGAGCGCGTTGTTGGTCGCGTTCATCGTCGGGCCCCACTGCCAGTTCGGCTTGATCGACTTCGCGGCGTCCGTGTAGAGCGCGTAAACGTCCTGGCCGCCGTAGAAGTCGGCCTTGAAGGCCTCCTCGGCCACCGGGACGAGCGCGGGCGCGGCCGGGAAGGCGGAGGAGGTGCCGGAGGCGATCCGGGCCTTGATGCCCTCCGGCGTGGTGGTCGCCCAGGTGGCGAACTCGACCGCCGCCTTGGCCTTCTTGCTGTTCTTGGAGACGGCGAAGGTGGTGCCGCCGACCATGCCGCTGGCCGGGGTGCCGTCCCAGCTGGGCACCGGGGCGACGGCCCACGTGCCGGCCGCGTCGGGCAGGGTGCCCTTCAGCACCCCGCCGCCCCAGGAGGCGCCGAGGTAGCCGGCGGTCTCGCCCTTCTGCAGCGAGGCCGTCCACGGCTGGCTGAACGAGGGCTGGACGCGGACCAGGTCCTCGGCGATCAGCTGCTGCCAGTAGTCCGCGGTCTGCTTGGTCCCGGCGCCGTTGAGGTCGACGCTCCAGGCGTCGTCGCGGCCGGTGAACCAGTGGGCGCCGGCCTGCCAGGCCATCGCCTCGAAGGTGGCCGGGTCGTCGGGGAAGAAGGTGGCGATCCGGGTGTCCGGCTGGGCCTCCTTCAGTTTCTGCGCGGCGGTGCGGAATTCGTCCCAGGTCTTCGGCGGGGTGAGTCCGGCCCGGTCGAAGAGGTCCTTGCGGTAGTAGAAGGCCTGCGGCGAGGCGTCCAGCGGCAGCGCCCAGGTGCGGCCGCCGAGGCTGGTCAGGTCCATGGTCTGCGGCAGGTACTTCGCCTTGAGCTCGCCGGGGACGAGCCCGGAGATGTCCTGGACGGCGCCCTGGCTGACGAAGTCCGGCAGTTGGGCGTACTCGACGTTGAACACGTCGGGGGCGTTGCCGGCCTTCACCGCGTTGGAGATCTTGGCGTACCCGCCGGCCGTGCCGGAGGGTATCTCCTCGTAGACCACGTTGACGTCCGGGTGGGAGGCGTTGAAGGCGGCGACGACCTCCTTCGTCCCCTTGGACCAGGCCCAGAAGGTCAGGGTGACCGGCTTGCCGTCGTCGGCCTTCGGGGCCCCGCCGCCGCTGCCGCCGCAGCCGGCGAGGAGGACGGTGGACAGCAGGCCGCCGGCGGCGGCGCGGAGGAGTCTGCGCCGGGGGTGGGGGAGGGGGAGCGGGAGTGAGGGCATGCACGACTCCGGGAGAGGGGGGCGCGGCCGGGGGGTCAGGGGGCTGCCGGTGGCCGCGATCGGGAGGGCAAGTGGTCGCCATCCTGGGCGGACGAACGATCGAAGTCAAGAGATCGGGATCAAATGATCCGTTGCGATCAAAAGGCTTGACGAACGATCAACCGCTTTCTAGATTCCCCGCACGGGGCGCGACTCCCGAGCCCCGTGCCATGGAGGACACCGCCGTGCTGCTGCCCCCGGAAGACCACGCCCTCAGCCCCCGCACCGGCTGGACCAGAGCCCACTGGGAGGCCGCCGCCGACGGGCTGCTCGACGCCGTCCTCCCCTGGGCCGGCCCAGGACACGCGCTGATCGACCTCCCCGGCCCCCGGCCGAGCTGGTCCGGCCGCCGCTCCGACGCCCTCGAAGGCTTCGCCCGCACCTTCCTCCTCGCCGCCCTGCGCATCGCCGGCGCCGGCGGCGCCGACCCGCACGGCCTGCTCGACCGCTACGCCGCCGGACTCGACGCCGGCACCCGCCACCCCACCACCGCACGCGACCTCACCGACGACGACCCGGCGTCCTGGCCCGTCGTCACCGACCGCGGCCAGGCCATGGTCGAGGCCGCCGCCATCGCGTTCGCCCTGCGGCTGACCCGCCCCTGGCTCTGGGACCGCCTCCCCGCCGACGTCCGGACCAGAACCGCCCGGTGGCTCGCCGAGACCCTCCACCGCACACCCAACGACAACAACTGGTGGCTCTTCCCGCTCGCCGTCGGCGGCTTCCTCGCCGAGGCCGGCGTCGAGGAGCGCGCCGCCCGCGCCGCCGTCCGGCGCGGCCTGGAGCGCATCGACCGCTTCTACCTCGGCGACGGCTGGTACACCGACGGCCGCCCCCGCGCCTTCGACCACTACAACGGCTGGGCCCTGCACCTCTACCCCGTGCTGCACGCCCACCTCGCCGACGACCGCGCCCTGCTCGCCGAGTACGGCCCCCGGCTCGCCGCCCACCTCGCCGACCACGCCCACCTGTTCGGCGGCGACGGCGCGCCGGTGCACCAGGGCCGCTCGCTGATCTACCGGTTCGCCGCCGCCGCCCCGCTCTGGGCCGGCGCCCTCACCGGCCACACCCCGCTCACCCCCGGCACCACCCGCCGACTCGCCTCCGGCGCCCTGCGCCACTTCCTCGACCGCGGCGCCACCGGCCCCGACGGCCTGCTCACCCTCGGCTGGTACGGCTCCCACCCCCCGCTCGTCCAGCCCTACTCCGGCCCCTCCTCGCCCTACTGGGCGGCCTCCGGCTTCCTCGGCCTGCTGCTGCCCGCCGACCACCCCGCCTGGACGGACCGCGAGGAGCCCGCCCCCGCCGAACGCCGCGACACCGTCCGCGCGCTGCCCGGCCCCGGCTGGCTGGTCCAGTCCACCGCGGCCGACGGCCTGGTCCGCCTCCACAACCACGGCAGCGACGACCAGCCCGCCGACCGCGTCCACCCCGACGACCCGCACTACGCGCGGCTCGCCCACTCCACCGCCACCGGCCCCGTCCACACCGGTCCGGCCGACAACCACCTCGCCCTGCTGGTCGACGGCGAACCCACCGAACGCGGCCCGATCACCCCGCTCGCCACCGGCGACGGCTGGGCGGCCTCCACCCACCGCCCCCGGGCCGGCGGACACCCCCTGCCCGGCGTCACCGTCACCTCGCTGACCCTCGCCCACGGCGCCGACGAGGTCCGCGCCCACCTGGTCGTCGGCGCCCCGCCCGGCACCCCGCTGCGCGAGGGCGGCTGGGCCGTCGCCGGAGACCACCTGCCACCCGCCCGGCCGTGCACTGCGGTTGCCTCTGCCACCGCGACCGCCCACACGCTGGACGGCCGTCTGCTGACCAGCGAACTGCGCGCCCTGCACGGCTACACCGCCGCCCGCACCAGCCCCGTCCCGGACGGCACGGCCTTCGGCGCGGCCGCCGCCCTGCCGGTGCTGACCGGCGCCACCGGCGGGGCCGTCCACCTGCTGGTCTGCGCAGCCCGCCTCACCGCCGCCGCTCATCTCACCGCGGCCGCGGACGAACTCCCGCCGCTCGACCGGCTGACGGCGGACGTGGCGGCCGCCCCCGACGGGGCCTACCGGCTGCGGGTGCGGTGGGCCGACGGCGCCGTCCACGAGGCGCAGCTGTCGCCGGGAGCGGCCTTCGCCCGCCGACTTCCGCCCGGCGCCCGGACCTGAGGAGCACCCGTGCCGCTCGCCCTGTCCACCCTCGGCCTGCCCGACCTGCCGCTCGCCGCCGCCGCGCGCCTCGCCGCCGACCACGGCTGGCACGGGCTGGAACTGCGCTGCGCCCCGGGCCAGCCGGTCCACCCCGGCCTGACCGCCGAGGAGCGGCGCGCCGCAGTGCGCGCACTGGCGCCCACCGGGACGGTCCCGCTCGCGCTGGCCTCCTACCTCGGCATCGCCGCCCCGGGCGCGGACGCCCCGCTGCTCGCCGACCTCGGCGGACACCTGGAACTCGCCGCCGACCTGGGCTGCCCGGCCGTCCGGGTCTTCCCGCGCGGCGGCGCCGCGCCCGGCCCGGCGGCGGTCGACGAACGGGCCGATGAGCGCGCCGCCCGGCGGCTGGCCGCCGTCGCCGACCGTGCGGCCGCGCTCGGCGTCCGGGTCCTGGTCGAGACGCACGACTCGCACCCGACCGGCCGCGACCTCGCCCGGCTGCTCGCCCTCGTCGACCACCCGGCCGTCGGCGCCCTGTGGGACCTCCAGCACACCGTCCTCGGCGGGGAGCCGCCGCAGGCCACCCACCGGGCGCTGGCCGACCGGCTGGGCCACGTCCAGGTCAAGGACGTCGCCTCGGCCGCCGACCGCACGCCGCTGCCGCTCGGCGCCGGCACCCTGCCGATCGCCGCCTGCCTCGCCCTGCTGCCGGCCGGCGCCTGGGTCTGCTGGGAGTACGAGGCGCCGTGGTACCCCGAGGCCGCCCCGCTGGCTCCGCTGCTCGGCGCGGCTGCCGACTGGCTGGCGGGACTGCGGCGGTAACGGGCCCCCGGCCCGGCCCATGGGCGGGCCGCCCCGCGAAGGCGGCAGCCGGACGGGCTCCCCGGCCGGGGGCTGGGGGCTCAGCCGCCGCAGGAGGTGCGGACGCGCAGGGCCGGGAGCAGGGAGATCCGGTGCACCGGCAGGTCGGGCCCGGCGGTGAGGCGGCGCAGCAGCAGGCCGACGGCGGTCTCGCCGACCGCGCGGGTCGGCGGGGCGACGGCGGTCAGCGGCGGGGCCGCCAGGGCGGCGAACACGTCGTCGTAGGCGATCAGCGCGAGGTCGTCGGGCACCGCGAGGCCGCGGGCGCGGAGCAGCGGGAGCAGCTGGATCGCGTCCTGGTCGTTGTGGATGAGGGCGGCGCGGACGCCGTCGGACACGGCGTCGGCGATCAGTTCGGCGAGCCGGTCGGAGTCGGCGGGGCGGCCGTCGTCACCGAGGGTGTCCAGGACGGGCAGGGCGGCCAGGCCGAGCAGCCGGGTGCCGTGCTGGTAGCCGGCCCGGACCTCCCGGGCCGTCCAGGAGTCGCCGCGGGCCGCGAGCAGGACCCGGTCGTGGCCGAGGTCGGCGAAGTGGCGCAGCGCGAGGAGGACGCCCTGCCGGTGGTCCGAGCCGACGGAGTCCAGGCCGGCGCCGGGGCCCCCGTACTCGGGCGCGCCGCGTTCGACCAGGACGGCGGGCACCGGCAGGTCGTCCAGCCAGTCGTGGGCCTGCGCGGGCCCGCCCGGCAGGAGGTTGGGCGCGAGCAGCAGCCCGTCGAGGCCGGACTCCAGCAGCCGTTCGGCCTGCGTGTGGTCGTCGCGGGCCTCGTAGGGGGCGATGCCGAGGACCAGCCGGGCGCCCGCCGCCGTCGCGGCGGCCCGGGCACCGTTGATCAGCTCGTCGAAGTACGACCCGACGGAGGGCACCAGCAGCCCGAGGGTGCGGGTCCCGCCCTCGCCGTCCGTCGGCTTCTCCGGTGTGCGCCGTACGACGAACCCGTGCGAGCGCCCCACCCGACCGGCCTCGGCCAGCGCGGCGACGTCGCGACGCACGGTCACCGCCGGAATGGCGAGCCGCGCCGCCAGGTCGGCGAGCCGCAGGGGCCCGCTCGCCTCGCCGACGGCCTTGAGGATCAGGTCCCGACGTTCCTCGGCCGAGATGGTCATCGCCTGTCCCCCGTACTGCTCCGAACCGTGGCTGGTTGATCGGACCATATCTTTCGATCGACTTCCGATCAAGTATGACCGCGATGCCGCACCTCGGCACCCCGCCGGGCCGCCCGCGTGTCCACGGCGACGACCCGTCCGACAAGGCCCGCCGCCTCCGTTGCCGTCCCGGCGTCAGTAGTTCGCGGCCTCCTCCAGGACCCACCACACGCACAGGCTGAACGGGATGCCGAGCCCGCCCACGACGACCGCGATCCACAGCGGCCAGTAGCCGCCGTCGGTGACGGGATCCCGTTGCGGGTGGGCGGGATCGATCCGCACGTCGATCCGGTGCCCGTCGGGCCACTGCCCGTCCGTGCCCTCGGCGGCGCGGTACTCGTGCCCGTCCGCCGTCCAGAGGAAGGTGCACTCGGTGCTGGTGTCACCGCTGCTGTGGCAGCCGGTGACGGTGGCGGACACCCGCAGCGTGGCGTGCAGGTCGCGGTCGTGCTCGTGGAACCAGCCGCTGAGGGAGAAGGCGAAGCAGCCGGCGAAGGTGCAGAGCATCAGGGCGAGCATGACGGCGTGGAACAGGGTGGAGACGGAGCCGGAGCGCGGGCGCTCGCCCAGGGCCAGCCGCACCGGCGAGACCAGGGCCGCGAGTGCCGCCGCGTCGGCCGCGCCGATCCAGCCGGCGTACCAGGGCGTGGATCCCCACGGCGTGCAGGCCGTCGTCACCGCGCCGGCCAAGGTGGTGGCCCAGGCCGCCCGTTGGAGCAGGCTCGTGGCGGCGCGCGCCCGGCGGCGCAGCCGGCCGGAGGGGGGAGGAGCAGGGACGGGGGGTCGCTCGTCCGCGATGGTGGTCACCCGGCCACGCTGGCAGAGTGCCGGGCCGGGCACCAGCAAGCGGGGCTGACCCCCGGCGTTCAGCAGCGCTTACGGCGTCCCGGCGGACGGGCCCTCAGGTGTGCTCGACTCGCTGGGGTCGACCAGGCGGCCGTTCACGCGCGGCTCACTCTCGGTCAGGCCCTGGGCCGCCAGCCGCTCGCTCGCCGCCAGCAGCGCGCTCTGCAGCGCCTCGGCCGCCGCCCGCACCGCCGGTGGCGCCCCCCACGGTCCGGTGCGGCGCAGCAGGCGCACCAGGTAGGCGCCCGGCACCGGCAGCGCGGTGACGGTGCCGGCGCCCGGGCCGATCAGGGCGGCGGCGTTCGCGGGCAGGATCGCGGCGCCCAGGCGGGCGGCGAGCATGGTGTAGACGGCGAAGCGGTAGCGGGCGGTGTGCTCGACCAGGGGCACGATGTCGTGCCGGGCGGCCAGGCGCTGGAAGGCCAGCTGCCGGGGCGAGCCGGCCGGGGCGGCGATCCAGGGGCGGCCGGACAGCCGGGCCGGGTCGGTGGGCGGGGGCCAGTCGGCGGGGACGACCAGGCGGTAGGCGTCCTCGAACATGACGCTCGCCTCGATGCCGGGCGGCAGCGGGGTGGGTTCCTGCCGGTCGTCCTCGATGACCAGGACGTCCAGTTCGCCCAGGCGCAGCGCGCGCAGGCCCTCCTGCCGTCCGGTCTCCACCAGGCGGGGGGCCAGGTCGGGGTGGGTGCGGGCGAGCAGGTGGACGGCGGTGGTGGCGAAGAACGTGATGGCGGGCGGCGGCACGCCGATGGCGACCGGGCCGGCGGCGGCGGCGCCGAGCGCGCGCAGGTCGCGGGCGGCGTCCCGGAGCGCCTGGCCGATCCGGTCGCCGTAACCCGCCAACAGGCGGCCCGCGGCGGTCAGTTCGGCCCGCCCGCCGGTGCGGTCCACCAGGGGGACGCCGACTTCGCGTTCCAGCCGGCCCAGTTGCTGGGACACCGCGGAGGGGGTGTGGCCCAGCGCGCGCGAGGCGCCCGCCACGCTGCCGGCGTCGGCGATCTGGCGCAGGATCAGCAGCCTCTTCGGGTCGAGTTCCACCGCTGTGCCGCCCTTTCGCCGCGCCCGGGGTCGAGGACGCCCATCCTGGCAGAAGCCTCGGGCGCCGGTCCGGGCCGGGCGACGGGTCGGCTACGCCCGTCGCCCGTGATCACGAGCACGACCCGCGATCAGGAGCAGCCCGAGCCGATCTCATGGAAGTTGGCGTAGTGGTCGTCGCTGTACCAGACGTGCTGGGTGTCGGGGTCGCGCACCAGGCGTTCGGCGTCGCGGTGCTGGCCGGGCGAGCGCGGGTTGACGTCGTACTCGCGGTAGTGGCCGCTCCGGGGGAGGTCACCGCTGCGGTTGCCGTAGACGTTGCTGCCGCGGATCACGTAGGGGGAGTCGGCCACCGGGTAGTCCCGAGGAGCGTTCGCGGTCGGCCAGTGCAGGTCGTGCCAGATGTGGCACGCCTCCTCGACCTGGGGCGGCAACTGGTCGACGGGCAGCGGGGGTTCGAGGATGCCGCGGACGATCCGCGGTGCGGGGTGGGCCGCGGGGGCGGTGGCGCCGGCCGGGGCGGCGGAGAGGACGGTGACGGCCGTCAGGAACAGCGCGGCGGCGGCCAGGCGGAGCAGGCTTCGGGGTGCGGTCACGCAGCGGCCAACGACGCCCGGGCGTCGCGGATGCGGGAGGTCGCCCGTCCGGACCAGCCCCGGCACCGGAGGCCGGTGGCCGCCGGGCGGGCCGTAGGGTGGGCGGGTGGATGATCTCTGGGGGCGCCTGCGGGTGCGGGCGGTGCCGCTGCTGGCGGCCGGGGTGACGGTGGCGGCCGGGCTGGGCGTGCGGTCCGTGCTCGGCGGGGACGTCGCGAAGTACGCCGGGGACGCGCTCTACACGGTGCTGGTGTACGCGCTGGTGGTGCTGGTCGCGCCCAGGATTGCGCCGGGGCGGGCGGCGGTGGTGGCGGCGGGGCTGAGCTGGGCGGTGGAGCTGTTCCAGATCACCGGCGTGCCCGACGAGTTGGGGCGGCGCAGCGTGCTGGCCCGATTGGTGCTGGGGTCGACGTTCAATCCGCTGGACCTGTTCTGGTACCTGGTCGGCGCCGCGTTCGCCGCGCTGGCGCACCGGGTGCTGCGGACCGCGAAGGCCGCGTGGACCGCGAGGGTCGCAAGGGCTGCGAGGAAGGCCGCAGCACCCGGTGCCGCCTGACGAGACGTCAGAGCGGAAGCAGGTCGGGCCGCTTGGCCTCGACGTGGTCCCCCGAGGACTCCCCGCGCAGCCGTCGGCCGACCCAGGGCAGCAGGTACTCGCGGGCCCACTGGAGGTTCTCGCGCCGCTGGTCGGCGGCGGACACCTCCGGGCCGGCCGGCCAGGGCGCCTCCGGGTCCTGCTCGGTGCGCAGCCCCAGGGAGCGGGCGGCCAGCAGGGCGACCCGCTGGTGGCCCTCCGGGGAGAGGTGCAGCCGGTCCTCGCTCCAGGCCCGGCGGTCCTGGACGGCGCGCAGCGACCACAGGTCGGCCACCTTGCAGCCGTTGCGGTCGGCGACCGCCCGCATGTGCCCGTTGTACGTGGCGATCTTGCCGCGCAGGTGCTTGAACAGCGGTACGTCCCGGGTGTCGAAGCCGGTGCAGATCAGCACCGTCCCGGCGGAGGCGGTGAGTTGGACGATGGCGGCCTCGAAGCGCTCGGCGACCTCGTCCGGGTCGCTGCCGGGCCGCAGGATGTCGTTGCCGCCGGCGCAGAAGGTGGCCAGGTCGGGCTGGAGCCGGCGGACCTGCGGCACCTGCTCGGCCGTGATCTGGTCCAGCAGCCGGCCGCGCACCGCCAGGTTGGCGTAGCGGAACCCGCCCGGCGGCCGCCCGTCGGCGAGCAGCCCGGCCAGGCGGTCGGCCCAGCCGGCGAAGGCGCCGTCGGCACCGGGGTCGTTCAGGCCCTCGGTGAAGCTGTCGCCGAGGGCGGCATACGAACTGAGGTCAAGGGTCTCCTGGAGGTTCGGCATGAAGGAGATAGTTCACCCATTCAAGTGACCTACGCCACCGTAGGTGACCCCGGCGGCACGTGAGATGGACCACGTGCCCCACCCGGAATACAACCGGGGTGCAGAGCGGCGGCCCCCGGAAACCACAAGATCCCGCCCCCCTTCCGCTTTTGGGCCCGCCCGGACGATGCTCGAAGGGTGCGGTCGGCCCGGCCGCCGTCCTTCCAAGGGGAAGACACCATGGCTCTGAATCCGACCTCCGGCCCGTCCGGGCAGTGGTCCGTCGACGACCGCTGCACCAACTGCGACGTGGCCCGGCAGCTCGCGCCAGGACTGATCCGTGAGCACGCCGGCCGCTCCGAGCTGGTCCGCCAGCCACACGACGAGGCCGAGCACCGCCAGCTGCTCGCCGCCGCCCACGCCTGCCCCACCCGCTCCATCCGGCCGGGCACCGGTCCGCTCGACCCGGCCACCGACCCCTTCCCGCTGGCCCTCGACGACGGCCTGCTGCTGCTCGGCCACAACTCCCGCCACAACGCCGGGGCCAACTCCTACCTCTGCCGCCGCCCCACGGGCTGGCTGATGGTCGACACGCCCCGCTACGCCGAGCCGCTCGCGGCCCGGTACGAGGCCCTCGGCCCGGTCACCGACATCCTGCTGACGCACCGCGACCACGCGGCGCACGGCCGGGCGTACGCCGACCGGCTCGGCGCCCGGCTCTGGATCCACGAGGGCGACCTGGACGCCGCGCCCGACGCCGACCGGGTGCTGCGCGGCCTCGAACCGGCGGAGGTCGCCCCCGGCGTCACCGCCCACCCCTTCCCGGGCCACACCCGCGGCAGCGTGCTGTACCTGGTCGACGAGCGGTACTGCTTCACCGGCGACACCCTGTACTGGTCCCGCACCACCGGTGACCTGGAGGTGTACGACACCGTCACCTGGTACTCGATCGAGGAGCTCTCCGCCTCGCTGGACCGCGGCCTGGACGCGCTGCGCTTCGAGTGGCTGCTGCCCGGCCACGGCCAGCGGCACCGGATGCCCGCCGAGGAGGCGGCGGCCCGGCTGCGGGCGCTCGCCGACCGCTGCCGGGGCCTGCGGCCCGCGCCGGTGGACTTCGGCGCGGTCCGCTGGTGACGCTCGGCGCCGCCTGCCGGTGACGCTCGACGCGGCCCGTTCCCGGCCCGCTCGACGCGGTCCGTCCCGTGGCAATCGGCCGCGCGTGCGCCGGAGCCCGCGCCGGGTGCGCGGGGGCCTGCGCCCGCCGGGGGCGCCCGCGCGGGTGTGCGAACAGCCCCGCCGGGGCAGCGGCCTGGGGAACGGAATTCCCGAACTCCCCTGCACCCGAGGACGGTTGAGGAATGCCCACGCAGACCCCGGAGCGCACCGCCAGGCCGCGGCGCTACCTGATGTGCCGGCCGACGTACTTCACCGTCGACTACGCGATCAACCCGTGGATGGACCCGGCACAGCCCACCGACACCGCGCTCGCCGTCCGCCAGTGGGAGCGGCTGTACTGGCTGTACCGCCGCCTCGGCCACACCGTCGAGCTGATCGAGCCGGTGCCCGGCCTGCCCGACATGGTCTACGCCGCCAACGGCGCGACCGTGCTGGACGGCCGGGCGCTGGTCGCGACCTTCCGCTACCCGGAGCGGGCCGCCGAGTCCGAGGCCTACCAGGCCTGGTTCCGCGCGCACGGCTACCGCGAGGTGCAGCGCGCCGGGCACGTCAACGAGGGCGAGGGCGACCACCTGGTGGCCGGCGGCCGGGTGCTCGCCGGGACGGGCTTTCGCACCTCCCGGGCCGCGCACGCCGAGGCGGGCGAGTTCTTCGGCGTCCCGGTGGTCGGCCTGACCCTGGTCGACCCGCGCTTCTACCACCTGGACACGGCGCTGGCCGTGCTCGCCGACGACCACGTCATGTACTACCCGGAGGCCTTCGACGCCGACAGCCGGGCCGTGCTGCGCACCCTGTACCCGGACGCGATCCTCGCCGACCGGGCCGACGCCGAGGTGTTCGGCCTCAACGCGGTCTCGGACGGGCGCCGGGTGCTGCTGCCCGAGGCGGCGAAACACCTGGCCGGGCGGCTCGTCGAGCACGGCTACCAGCCGGTCCCGGTGGACGTCTCGGAGCTGTTGAAGGGCGGCGGCGGAGCCAAGTGCTGCACGTTGGAGCTGCGGCCCGCCTGAATCCGGAACCTGCCGTCCGTACCGCCCTCCGTACCGCCGTCCGCACTGCCCTCCCCGCTGCCCTCGCGGACCTTCCCGGCCGCCCCGCCGTCCGGTAGAGGTTGGCCAGGGCACCCGGGGCGGTGCCGTGCCGACAGGAGGGCCACATGCGCGATCAGGCTTCCGCATCCGAGGACGAGGCGGCACGGCGGCGCAGGGCTGCGCCCGAGCGCCGGAGCACGGGCCTCCCGGCCGAGGGCACCCGGGAGGCCGCGGCCGCCGGCCCGCTGTCCCCGTCGACGGCCCTGCCCCTGCAACGCGCCCTCGGCAACGCCGCGGTGGCCCGGCTGGTCGAGCAGCAGCGGCACGGCCACGACGCCTCCGGCGGCGCGGGGGTGTCGGTCCAGCGGGCCCCCACGCCCGGCGCCGGGCCGGCGACGCAGATCGCGCTCACCCACCTGGCGGCCGACGACCTGGAAGGCGAGTGCGGCTACTTCGAGCGAAGGCGGCAGCTGAGCGTCGCCGCGCCCCAGCAGGGCGTCATCATCCAGGAGATCAACCGCGTGTTCGCCGTGGAGGAGTGGGACGGCACGGACTGGAACGCGATGTCGGGCAGCCGGATCGACTCGTACATCACCGCGAAGGGGTCGAGCGCCCACGCCACGGTCGCCCGCTACTGGGAGCTGTGGACGGTGGACGCGGCGGGCAACGTCTCGGACGGCGCCGAGGACACCTTCTCGCTGTGCTCGGTCATCCCCGGCCGCAAGCGCAAGGACACCACGCGGGGGACGTACACGATCACGGGCCGGGCGGTGTTCTACCCCACGGCCGTCGCGCCCGCGGACCTCGGCTTCACACCTGGCGGCGCCCCGCCGGCGGGCGGCCTGTTCAGCACGCTGGCCGACCCGTCGGCGGCCATCGCGGCGCAGGGACTGGCCGCTTCCGGGCGGCCGGTCGACTGCCGGGTGCAGGTGGCCTGGGACAGCTCCCAGGGCGACCGGTACAGCGAGGTGACGATGAGCTGAGTCGCCGCGGCCCCGGTCGGCGCGGTCAGCCCTCGACCAGCAGCACCTCCAGGGTGCGCGGGCCGTGCACGCCCTCGACCCGGTCGAGCTCGATGTCGCTGGTCGCGGACGGCCCGGAGATCCAGGTCTGCGGGCGGGCCGGGTCGAGCCGGGGCAGCGCGAGCGGCACGGAGGCGACGACCTGCCCGGGTGCCCGGACGACGCACAGGTGGTGGTCCGGGACGAGGGTGAGCAGCCGCCGCCCCTGGCCCGGCCCGGCGTCCAGCACGATCGTCCCGGTCTCGGCGATCGCGAGCGCGCAGCCGGTGACGACGCTGTCCACGGCGTCGAGCCGGGCGGCGGTGAGCGTGCCGTCGTCGGGGACGGCCGTGACGGCGGTGGCGCCGAGCCAGGCGGGCGGCAGACCGTGCGGCACGGCGACCGTGCGGCTGCCGCGTTCGGCCAGCAACCGGGCCAGGACGGCGGGCAGTTCGGCCTCGGTGCAGCGGTGCACCCGGGCCCGGTAGTCGGCCAGGTTGTGGTGCAGCAGGTCGAGCAGGGCCGCCGGATCGTCCGGACTGTGCGTGCGCGGGTAGTCCCGGGCGACGGGCTCCTCCGGTGCCCGGTACCGGTCCCGGTCGGGGTCCCGCTCCCGGTCGGGCTCGGCGAGCGCGGCGCGGATCCGGGCGAGGATCAACTCCCGTGAGGTCATGAGCGGTTCCTCCGCCACCAGTCGCGGAACGGTTCGGCGGGCACCTCCGGGAGGTCCCGGGTGTCGGTCCAGGCCCGGCCCGGGCCGGGCAGCCGGCGCGGGTGCAGCGCGCGGGTGCGCCCGGCGAGCCGCTCGGCGGCCGCGAGCGCCGCCGGGTGGTCGAGCACGTACCCGGCGGCCGCGATCGCGGCCCGCTCCAGCGGGTGCCCGCCCTGCTCGGCGACCCGCTCGCGCAGGTGCACCAGCACCTCGGGGATGTCGATCGCCACCGGGCAGACCTGGTAGCAGGCCCCGCAGAGCGAGGAGGCGTACGGCAGCGAGGCGTCCAAGGGGCTGGTGGTGCCGCGTAGTTGGGGTGTCAGGATGGCGCCGATCGGGCCCGGGTAGACCGAGCCGTAGGCGTGGCCGCCGGCCCGTTCGTACACCGGGCAGACGTTGAGGCAGGCCGAGCAACGGATGCAGCGCAGCGCCTGGCGGCCGACCTCGTCGGCGAGCACGGCGGTGCGCCCGTTGTCGAGCAGCACGAGGTGGAAGGCGGACGGGCCGTCGCCCTCCGTGGTGCCGGTCCACAGCGAGGTGTACGGGTTCATCCGCTCGGCGGTGGAGGAGCGGGGGAGCAGTTGCAGGAAGACCTCCAGGTCCTGCCAGGTCGGCACGACCTTCTCGATCCCGACGACGGAGATCAGCGTGCGCGGCAGGGTGAGGCACATCCGGCCGTTGCCCTCGGACTCGACGACCACCAGGGTGCCGGTCTCGGCGACCATGAAGTTGGCGCCGGAGACGGCGACCCGGGCGCGCAGGAACTTCTCCCGCAGGTGCAGCCGGGCCGCTTCGGCGAGTTCGGCGGGGGAGTCGGTCAGGCCCTCGGGTGCGGGGCGGCCCCAGGCGGCCATCTGCTCGGCGAAGATCTCCCGGATCTCGGCGCGGTTGCGGTGGATCGCGGGCACCAGGATGTGCGAGGGCCGGTCGTCGCCCAACTGGACGATGAGCTCGGCGAGATCGGTCTCGTACGCGGTGATCCCCTCGGCGGCGAGCGCCTCGTTGAGCCCGATCTCCTGGGTGGCCATCGACTTGACCTTGACGACCTCCGTCTCTCCCGTGGCGCGGACCAGGTCGGCGACGATTCGGTTGGCCTCCTCGGCGTCGGCCGCCCAGTGCACGGTGCCGCCGGCCGCGGTGACGGCCTCCTCCAACTGGACGAGGTAGCGGTCGAGATGGCGCAGCGTGTGGTCCTTGATCGCCTTGCCGGCGGCGCGCAGTTCGGCCCAGTCGTCGAGTTCGGCGACGGCGCGGGCCCGTTTGTCCCGGATGGTGTGGGTGGCGTGCCGCAGGTTGGCGCGCAGCCGCTCGTCCTGGACGGCCGTCGCCGCGGCCTGCGGGAAGGTCGCCTGCGGAGAGGTCGCGTGCCGGAAGACCGGCATGCCGAGGAAGGTGCCGGTCATGCGGGCCTCCACGGGTGTTCCTCGGTGCTGGCGAGGATCTCCGCCAGGTGCAGCGGGCGCAGGGCCGCGCCCCGGCGGCGCAGCGTGCCGCCGAGGTGCAGCAGACAGGAGTTGTCGGCGCCGCACAGGACTTGGGCGCCGGTGCCGAGTGCGTGGGTGATCTTGTCCTCGGCCATGGCCGCCGAGACGGCCGCGTTCTTGACCGCGAAGGTGCCGCCGAAGCCGCAGCACTCCTCGGCGCCGGGCAGTTCGACCAGTTCCAGTCCCCGGACGGCGCGCAGCAGCCGCAGCGGCCGTTCGCCGAGTCCGAGCACCCGCAGGCCGTGGCAGGAGGGGTGGTAGGTGACGGTGTGCGGGAAGTGCGCGCCGACGTCCTCGACGCCGAGCACATCGGTGAGGAACTCGGTCAGCTCGTACACCCGGGGCGTCAACGCGGCGGCCATGGAGTCGAGTTCGCCGCCCCGGCCGTCGGCGGCGGCCCGGGCTCCGATCCGCGGGTAGTTGTCCCGGACCATGGCCACGCACGATCCGGAGGGCGTCACCACGTGCTCGTACCCGGCGAAGGCCCGTGCGGTGCGCCGCAGCAGCGGCTCGCACGCCCGCCGGTAGCCGGTGTTGTACTGCGGCTGCCCGCAGCAGGTCTGCCCGGCGGGGAAGTCCACGGTCACGCCGAGGCGTTCGAGCAGCCGGACGGTGGCGACCGCCGTGGCGGGGAACAGCGCGTCGTTGACGCAGGTGGCGAACAGTGCGACCCGCATCGGCCCTCCCTTCGTCCGGCGACTCCGGCCGGCCCGCTAGGTCCTACCCGGCCGATCTTGGTGGATCAGCCCGCGGCGTTGGGCGCCCGGCTGGGCGTGCGCCCGGATCGTCCTCGTACTGGGCCGTACTTGGGCGATTCGGGCGTGCGTCCAGGCGGGATGCCCGGCGTCGCGGGCCCGCCAAGATCGGCCGGGCAGGACCTGATGGTATCGAGCGGGTCGGCCGGGGCGGGGGATCTCGGGGATCTCAGGCGAGCCAGAGGTCGGGCCCGAACACCTCGTAGTGGATGTCCGCGGCCGGGACGCCCGCCGCGAGGAGCTGCTCGCGGACGGCGCGCAGGAAGGGCAGCGGGCCGCACAGGTAGGCGGTGGTGCCGGCCGGGACGTCGACGGTGGAGAGGTCGACCAGGCCGGTGCGCTCGGCGGGCCAGTCGCCGAGCGGCCGCTCGTAGAAGACGTGGGCGGTGGCGTTCGGCAGCTTGGCGGTGAGCTGGGCGAGGTCGGCGCGGAAGGCGTGGGTGAGCTGGTCGCGGTCGCCGTGCACCGAGACGACCTGCCGGGTGGAGCCGGTGGCGGCGAGGTGGTCGAGCATGGCGGTCATCGGGGTGTTGCCGATGCCCGCGGAGGCGAGCAGCACCGGCCCGTCGCCGTCGGCGAGGGCGATGTCGCCGAGCGGGGGAGCGAGGTGGACGAGGCCGCCGGTGTGCAGGTGGTCGTGCAGGTGGGCGGAGACCTCGCCGCCGGGCTCGCGCTTGACGGTGAAGCGCAGCGCGCCGTCGGCGGTGCCGGAGAGGCTGTACTGGCGGATCTGCCGGGCGCCGTCGGGCAGTTCGGTGCGCACCGAGACGTACTGGCCGGGCCGGGCGGCGGGGACGGGACCGCCGTCGGCGGGGCGCACCAGGAAGGTGGTGACGGTGTCGGTCTCCTGGTAGCGGGCGACGACGGTGTAGGGGCGCCAGAGGTCGGCCTGGTCGCCGCCGGCGGCGACCTCGGCGCGCAGCCGGTCCTCGACGGCGACGAGGGCGTTGGCCATCAGCCAGTACACCTCGTCCCAGGCGGCGGCGACCTCGGGCGTGACGGCTTCGCCGAGCACCTCGACGATGGCGGCGAAGAGGTGCTCGTGGACGATCCGGTACTGGCTGCTGTCGATTCCGACGGAGACGTGCTTGTGGGCGATCCGGGCGAGCATCGCGTCCGGCCGCTGGTCGGGGTGGGCGACCAGCGCGCCGGCGAAGGCGGCTATCGACCCGGCGAGCGCCTGCCGCTGGGTGCCGTTGGCCTGGTTGCCGCGGTTGAACAGGTCGCGCAGCAGCTCCGGGTGGGCGGCGAACATGCGGTCGTAGAAGAGCGGGGTGATGTCCCCGATGGCGCCGCCCACGACGGGCAGGGTGGCCTCGATGACCTCGGCGGACTTGGCGGACAGCATCAGTCCGGCTCCTAACTGGTATGTGAGATTCGCATTAAAGGCCGTGCTTGAGCCCGGCCCCGGGGGTGGTGGATCAGTCGGTGGGTCTGGTGGTGAGGCCGAGCAGCACCGGCCCGGTGGGCGCGGCCACCAGGTCGTCGATGCTGAGCGGGTCGAGCGCGGCGAAGAACGCCTCCTGGGCGGTCCGCAGCGCACCGCGCAGACGGCACGCGGCCCGCAGCGGGCACGGCGGGTCGTCCTCGCAGCCGACCACGTCGCCGACCCCCTCCAGCTCGCGCAGGAGCAGCCCGAGCGAGCCGGTCCGCCCGGCGAAGGTGAGCAGCAGCCCGCCGCCGCGCCCGCGCCGGGCCTCCACCACGCCGAGGTGCTGCAGGCGGCTGACCACCTTCGCCGCGTGGGTGTACGGCACGCCGACCGCCTCGGCCACCTCGCGGGTGGTCGGGTTGGCGTCCTCGCCCAGGACGGCGAGCCGCATGGCGATCCGCAGGGCGATGTCGGTGCTCTTGGTCAGCCTCACGTTCGAAACGCTATCGAATGCGACTCCACAACTCCAATTTCCTGCACGCCCCCCACCTCGCCCTGGCCGGTCCCCGGTCGCGACGGGGCGGGGCCGGCGGGGTGGCCGCTGGCCGAATCTCGGTCGAATCTGAACAGTTGGCGACATTACCGATCAGCCCCTGACGGATGGTCATACCGGCTTCTACGCTTCGTGCGGCTCCGGATCCGCAGGGGGCTGGAGCGACCGGCGTTGCATCCCTTGACCGACCATGCTGGAGAGACTCGTGAGAACACGTCGCGCACCCGGGCGCACCTGGACGGCCGTGACCGCGATAGCCGCGGCCACGGCCGCACTGCTGTCGCAGCCCGCCACCGCCGAGGCCGCCACACCGCCGCCGACCGTCAAGGCGCACGTGCCGGTGGCGCCCTACCCGGCGGGCGTGGCGCTCACGCCGGACGGCGGCCACGCCTACGTGACCAGCCAGAGCAGCGGCACCGTGAGCGTGCTGGACACCAAGAGCAACACGGTGGCCGCCACCTTCACCGCCGGCACCGGCTCCTACGCGGTCGCCGTGTCCCCCGACGGGCACCGGGCGTACCTGACCCACCACCTCGACGGCACCGTCAGCGTCGTGGACACCACGAGCAACACCGTGACGGCCACCGTCCCGGTCGGCGCCCAGCCGTGGGGCCTCGCGCTCTCCGCGGACGGCTCGCGCGCCTACGTCGGCAACGCCGGGGCCGACTCCGTGAGCGTGCTGGACACCACCACCAACACGGTCACCGCCACCGTCCCGGTCGGCGCCGAGCCGCACGGGCTGGCCGTCTCGGCGGACGGCAAGCGGCTCTACGTCGCCGCCTCCGGCGCGAAGGCGGTGAACGTGATCGACACCGCGAGCAGCACGGTGAGCGCGACCGTTCCCGTCGGCCACAGCGTCTTCGGCCTCGCGCTCAGCCCGGACGGCACCCGGCTGTGGGCCGCCGACGCGGACGACGCCACCGCGAGCGTCCTCGACACCACCGGCAACACACTCGTCGGCACCGTCGCCGTCGGCGCCGGCCCGTACGCCGTCTCGCTCGCCCCGGACGGCAGCGTCGCGTACGTCTCCAACTACGCCGACAACACGGTCAGCGTCGTGGACACCGCCAGCCGGACGGTCACCGCGACCGTGCCGGTCGGCGCGAGCCCGTACAGCCTGGCGATCACCGGCGACGGCCGGCGCGGCTACCTCACCGACTTCACCGGCGGCGCCGTCGACGTGCTCGACTTCCCGCTGCCCGTCCCGGCCGTCACCGGGATCAGCCCGTCCGGCGGCTCCGGGGTCGGCGGCACGACGGTGACGCTCACCGGCACCGACCTGAACGGCGCCACCGCCGTGACCTTCGGTGCGGCGGGCGCCGCCACCGCCTTCAACTGCACCAAGACCAGCTGCACCGCCACCGCCCCCGCCACCACGGTGACCGGGCCGGTGGACGTCCGGGTCACCACGCCCGGTGGCACCAGCGCCGCCGTCGCCGCCGACCGCTTCAGCTACACGGCCCCCAGCGCCCACCTCGGCGTCGCCCTGACCGCCACGCCGGTGTCCAACCTGCTCAGCGGCCGGGTCGACTACACCGTCACGCTGACCGGCCAGGGCCCCGACACGCTGACCTCGGGCACCGTCTCCGCCGACCTCCCGGCCGGCCTCTCGGCGACCTCCAGCGACTGCACCATCGCGGGCACCAAGCTCACCTGCAAGCTCACCGGGCCGCTCGCCAAGGGGGCGAGCACCACCCGGCACTTCTCGATCTCGGTCGGCCTGCTCAGCCTGATCCGCAGCTTCGACGTCACGGTGGCCCGCACCGCGGGCGTGCCCGCCGACCCGACCCCGGCCACCAGCCGGGACACCCGCAGCTGCACCGCCGTCCTCGGACTGCTGATCACCTGCCACTGACCCTCCCCGAGCACCGAAGGCCCCGCCGGCGCTTGGGTTCTAACGGTCCTCGCAACACCCGCGATCTGTGGGAGTTGCGAGGACCGTGGGCGTTAGGCGTGATGATCTTGCTGAGTTGCGGGAG
>NZ_JBHVPH010000052.1:0-30395 GCF_042887425.1 Kitasatospora sp. NPDC057940 | reverse complement strand
AGCGTGACTCCTGTTGCGGGTGCTTCTAAGGGTGGCAGATGGGGGCCGGGGCGGCGGGTGTGTGGCACCGCCGCCCCGGCGGGCGACGCCCGGCTGCGGGGCCGGGCGTCGCGGGTGACCGAGTGGTCAGGCGACCGCAGTGGTCAGGTCACTGAAGCGGTCAGGTCACTGAAGCGGTCGGGCGACCGGAACGGTCGGGAGGGGCACTCAGCCCATGTGCGGGTAGCGGTAGTCCGTCGGCGGGACGAAGGTCTCCTTGACCGAGCGGGTCGAGGTCCACCGCGCCAGGTTCTGCTTGGCACCGGCCTTGTCGTTGGTGCCGGAGGCCCGGCCGCCGCCGAAGGGCTGCTGGCCGACGACGGCGCCGGTCGGCTTGTCGTTGATGTAGAAGTTGCCGGCCGCGAAGCGCAGCTTGTGCATGGCGTCCTGGGCGGCCGCGCGGTCCTGGGCGATGATCGCGCCGGTCAGGCCGTAGGCGGAGGCCGACTCCATCTGGGCCAGCATCTCGTCGTACTTGTCGTCCTGGTAGACGTGCACGGCGAGGATCGGGCCGAAGTACTCCTCGCGGAAGTACTCGGACGCCGGGTCCTCGCAGACCAGGACGGTCGGGCGGACGAAGTAGCCGACCGAGTCGTCGTACGTGCCGCCGGCCAGGACCTCGACCGCGGGGTCGGCCTGGGCGCGGTCGATCGCGGCCTTGTTCTTGGCGAAGGCGCGGTCGTCGATGACGGCGGACATGAAGTTCGTCAGGTCGGTGACGTCGCCCATGGTGAGGCCCTCGACCTCGGCGGCGAACTCGTCCTTGAGGCCGGCCCAGATCGAGGCCGGGACGTAGGCGCGGGAGAGCGCCGAGCACTTCTGGCCCTGGAACTCGAAGGCGCCGCGGGTCATCGCGGTCTTCAGCACGGCCGGGTCGGCGGACGGGTGGGCGACCAGGAAGTCCTTGCCGCCGGTCTCGCCGACGATCCGCGGGTAGGTGCGGTAGCCGGCGATGTTCTCGCCGACGGAGCGCCACAGGTGCTGGAAGGTGGCGGTGGAGCCGGTGAAGTGGATGCCGGCCAGCGCCGGGTGCTTGAGCGCCACGGCGGAGACGTCCAGGCCGTCGCCGGTCACCATGTTGATGACGCCCTTGGGCAGGCCGGCCTCCTCCAGCAGCTGCATCAGCAGGTGCGCGGAGTACTGCTGGGTCGGGGACGGCTTCCAGAGCACCACGTTGCCCATCAGCGCGGGCGCGGTCGGCAGGTTGCCGGCGATCGCGGTGAAGTTGAACGGGGTGATCGCGTAGACGAAGCCCTCCAGCGGGCGGTGGTCGCTGCGGTTCCACACGCCGTCCGAGGAGATCGGCTGCTCGGCCATGATCTGGCGGGCGAAGTGCACGTTGAAGCGCAGGAAGTCGACCAGCTCGCAGGGCGTGTCGATCTCGGCCTGCTGGGCGGTCTTGGACTGGCCGAGCATGGTGGCGGCGGCCAGGGTCTCGCGCCAGGGGCCGGCCAGCAGGTCGGCGGCCTTGAGGAAGATCGCGGCGCGGGAGTCGAAGGAGAGCGCCTGCCAGGCCGGGGCCGCGGCCAGGGCAGTGTCGATGGCCTCCTGCGCGTCGGCCTGGGTGGCGTTGCGCAGGGTGCCGAGCCTCGCCGCGTGGTTGTGCGGCTGGACGACGTGGATCTCGGTGCCGCCGCCCATGCGGCGCTCACCGTTGATCGTCATGGTCAGCTGGACCGGCTCCTGGCCGCCCAGCTCCTTCAGCTTGGCCTCCAGACGGGCCCGTTCCGGGCTGCCCGGGGCGTAGCTGTGGACCGGCTCGTTCACCGGCGCGGGGACCTGGGTCACAGCGTCCATAGAGCGCACGCTCTCCTTCGTTGATGCGGGGGGATGCCGACGCGGGTCGCACGTCGGCCACAGCACGAACGCTATTCCTGCCCCTGGGGCCACTTGATTGGCCGGAAGGCTAAATTCCCCCGTACGGCGTTGTCCGGCCCGACGAAGGGGTCACGGCGCAGTCACGGCGCGGTCACGGCGCGCCGTTGACGGCCGTTCGCGCCGGAGGCCACCGGGAGCACCGGCCGGTCCCAGTCGATCCGGTGGCCGTGCACCGGGCGGAGCATCTTCTCCGGGCTCATGAAGGTCCGCATCGCGATCGGCGCGAGCAGCCGGAACAGCGCCCGGCCGACCGGCCCGGAGGACTTCTGGTTGTTGGTGCGCGCCGCGTTGGCCGCGATCTTCTCGACCCGGGGCCGGCGCAGCGCCTCGTAGGCGGCGAAGGCGGCGGTGCGGTCGGGCAGGTCCCGCAGGCAGCGGGCGAGTTCGACGGCGCTCTCGACGGCCAGCGAGACGCCCTGGCCGGAGCTGTTGGAGGGGGCGTGCGCGCAGTCGCCGACCAGCACCATCCGGCCGCGGTACCAGTGCGGGACGGACGGCATGATCTCCAGCCGCGGGAAGACCTCGACGGTGTCGGCGGCGGCCTCGCGCAGCACGTCCCGGGCGGGCAGGTCGTCGGCGTGCAGGTCGCGGACCCGGCGCAGCCACTGCTCCGGGCTGACGGCGCGGACCTGCTCGGCGGTCAGCTGTTCGGGCTGCGGGATGTTGCTGAACCAGGCCGTCCCGGCGCCGTCCGGCAGCCCCCAGTAGCCGAAGAAGGCGCGGGCGCCGTTGGCGAAGTGCATGGTCTCGCCGCGTCCGGCCCGGCCGGGCAGCCGGTACGGGCTGTAGCCGCCGACGCCGAGCAGGCCGGTGTACTGCGCGCCGGGTGCGGCCGGGTCGATCAGGGTGCGGACGGTGGAGCGGGTGCCGTCGGTGCCGATCAACAGGTCGCCGGTGGCGGTGTCGCCGTCGGCGAAGCGGGCGGTGATGCCGTCGGCGCCCTCCTCGGCGCCGACCAGCCGTTTGCCGTACCGGACTTCGATGCCGCTCTCGCGCAGCCGCCGCTGGAGCACCTCGTACAGTTCGGCGCGGCGCATGACCCGGCCGGGCGGCAGGTCGGGGAGGCCGGCGAACTCGGCCAGCACGCCGCCCCGGCCGTCCTCGATCAGCATCGGGCCGATCGGCTGCCCGATCGCGCCGACCTGCGCCCCGAGCCCGACGGTCGCCAGGGCGTCGAGCCCGTTGGGGGCGATCATGAAGGTGCCGCCGATGCCCTCGGCGGAGGACTCGTAGGCCTCGAAGACGACGGCTTCGACGCCGGCCTTGCGCAGGGCCAGTGCCGTCACCGGACCGGCGATCCCGCCGCCGATGACGAGGGCCTTCTTCTCCCCGTTGCTCGTACTCATTCCAGACTCCCGAAGATCTCGTGCCAGGTCCGGATGAACTCCGGCTCCTTGAGTCGACCGACGAGGTGCTCGACGAAGCGGCCCTCGGCCTCCAGCGCGCCGACCCGGTGCTCCTCCTCGATCAGGAAGATCCAGTCCACGCCGTCGTCCGAGGCCTTCCGCAGGGCCGCCCGGATGCCCGCCACCTCGGCGGCCAGCGCGGCCCGCCGCTGTTCCAGCAGTTCCACGGCCTCGGCCGGCGGGACCACCATGAGCAGCGACAGCGCGACCCCGAACGCGGGGTACTCGTGCTGCGGTTCGGCGACGAGTTCGCGCATCCAGTCGGTGAGCTCCGCCCGGCCCTCGGGGGTGACGGCGTAGACGGTGCGCTCCGGTCGCTGGGTGTCGCGGACGGTCTCCTGTTCGGCGACGAACCCGGCCTTCCGCAGCTGCTCCACGACCATGTACAGCGAGCTGCGGTTGTACTTGATGTTGCGGTCCTTGCCGTGCTCCTTGAGTCGGCGCCCCATCTCGTACGGGTGCATCGGCCCGGCCACGAGTTCGGCCAGGACCGCGAGGGCCAGCGGGTTCGACACCTTGCGTCGCTTCGCCACGAGGCGTCCTCATCTCTTGGTCAGTACTGACTATCCATTTCCGAATAGTCAGAGTCAACTATTTATGAAAGCCGGGCCACGACTCTGTCCGCCCGGCTAAAATCAACCACACGGCATTGTCCGAGCGGATGAAGGAGGCCCGATGACGACCCCCGGCCTCCCCGCCACCCCCGGGCCCCCGCCCACCTCCGGCCTCCCGCTCCGCCAGCTGCTGATGTCCCTCGGCGAACCCCTGGTCGAACTCCAGGCCGCCCCGCAGGGCCTGGACGTCCCGGTCCGCGACGTCGCGATCCTCGACCCGGAGGACCCGCCGACCGCCGCCCCCGGCGAACTCGTCCTCGCGATCGGCGCCCGCGGCCGCGCCGCCCTCCCCGCCCTGCGCGCCGCCGGACGGGCCGGCGCCGCGGCGGTCGCGGTCAAACTGGACGGCCCCGGCCAGGCGGACGCACTGCGCGAGGCCGCCACCGAGGCGGGCGTCGCCCTGCTCTCGGTCCGCCGCGAGACCCGCTGGGAGCACCTCGACTCGCTGGCCCGCGCGATCATCGCCGGCCCGGACGCCCCGGACACCCCGGGCGCCCCCGAACCCAACGCGGGCGACCTCTTCTCCCTCGCCCAGACCGTCGCCGTGCTCACCAACGGCATCGTCTCGATCGAGGACACCTCCAGCCGGGTGCTGGCGTACTCCCGCTCCTCCGACTCGGACGAGGTCGACGACCTGCGCCGGCTCTCCATCCTCGGCTGGCAGGGCCCCGAGCCGTACCTGTCCAAGCTCCGCGAGTGGGGCATCTTCCAGCACCTGCGCACCTCGGACGCCCCGATCGCGGTCGAACCGCACCCCGAACTCGGCCTGCGCCGCCGCCTGGCGATCGGCATCCGGGCCGGGGCGCAGCCGCTCGGCACCATCTGGGTGCAGGAGGGCGCGCAGCCGCTGGCGCCGCTCGCCGATCAGGCCCTGGTCGGCGCCGCCCGGGTGGCCGCCGCCCAACTGGTGCGCCGCCGACGCGAGTTGTCCGCCGACATGCGGCTCACCCGGACACTGCTCACCGGCCTGCTGGAGGGCTCCACCGGCCCGCAGTCGCTCGCCACCCACCTGGGCCTGGACCTGCGGCGCCCGGCCACCGTGCTCGCCTACAGCGCGCACACCACCGAGGCGCTGCACCGCTCCGACGTCACCGGCCTGATCTCGGTGCACACCGCCGCCCGGCACCGCACCGCGCTGCTCGCCCCGATCGAGTCCCGGGTGTACGTGCTGCTGCCCGAACTCCCGCCCGGCCTGCCGATGGCCACCGTGCGCGGCTGGGCGGACGAGGTGGTGGTGGCCGCCCGGGAGCACCTCGGCGTCCCGCTGCGCGCCGCGATCGGCTCGACCGTGGACGGCCTGGCCCAGGTGCCGGACTCCCGCGCGCAGGCGGACCGCATCCTGGACGCGATGGGCCGCGGCGGGGTGGACCTCGACGTGGCGGCGCTGATCGACGTCCAGGCCGAGGTGCTGGTCAGCGAGATGCTCGCGCTGCTCCAGGAGCGCTCCGGCCTGCGCGACCCCCGGCTCACCGCGCTCGCCGCGTACGACCGCCGGCACGGCACCCGGCTCGCCGAGTCGGTGCTGGCCTGGCTGGACGCGCTCGGCGAGGTCCGGGTCGCCGCGGACGCCCTGCACATCCACCCCAACACCCTGCGCTACCGGGTGCGCCGCGCCGAGCAGTTGACCGGCATCGACCTCTCCCAGCCGCAGCAGCGCCTGCTGGCGATGCTGCAACTGAGGCTGCCCGCGGACGAATGACCGCGGGCAGCCCCCTCATCACGCGCTACGTCACTCGCCGTAGCCCTGGCCGCGCTTGTGCTCGTTCAGCCGGTGCCACGGGCCGGTGATGGCCAGCTGGATGCCCGGCTCCTGGATGTTGGCGAAGAGGGTCTTGCCGTCGTCCGAGAAGGTCACCCCGGTGAACTCGCTGAACTCGGGCTTGGCCGCGCTGCCGATGTTCAGCTCGTTGCGCGCGATCGGGTAGGTCAGCCCGTCCTCGGTGGCGCCGAACAGGTGCTGCACGCCCTCGCCGTCCTCGGCGATGACCACGCCGCCGTACGGCGACACGGTGATGTTGTCCGGGCCGTCGTAGTTGTCGTGGTCGCCGAGCACGTCGGTGTTGACGCCGAGCAGCACCTTCAGGGTGATGGTGCGGCGGGCCGGGTTGTAGAACCAGACCTGGCCGTCGTGCTGCACCGGGCTCTCCGAGCGGGCGAAGCTGGAGACGAAGTAGAAGCCGCCGTCACCCCACCACATGCCCTCCAGCTTGCGGGCCCGAGTGACCTCGCCCTCCTTGAACTGCTTGCGGACCGAGACGGTCCTGGCGTCGCGGTCCTGGACCTTGACCCAGTCCGCGCCGTAGGTGGTGCCGACCTTGGTGGCACGGGAGAGGTCGTCGACGAACTTGCCCTGGGAGTCGAAGACCTTGAAGGCCTCCAGCACGCCGGCGTCGGCGGCCAGCGCGCGCAGCTTGTAGCGGCCGTGCTTGAAGCCGGCCGGCGGGGTCCAGCGGAACAGCAGGCCGTTGGGGTTCGAGGCGTCCTCGGTCAGGTAGACGTGGCCGCGCTTCGGGTCCACCACGACGGCCTCGTGCGCGTACCGGCCGAAGGCCTTCACCGGCTGCGGGTCGCGGTTGTAGTCGTCGTCGAACGGGTCGACCTCGAAGATGTACCCGTGGTCCTTGGTCATGCCGTTCTGGCCGGCCTTGTCCTCGGTCTCCTCGCCGGACAGCCAGGTGCCCCACGGGGTCACGCCGCCTGCGCAGTTGGTGGAGGTGCCGGCGATGCCGACCCACTGCTCGACCGAGCCGTTCCGCTTGGCGTGCACGATGGTGCAGCCGCCGGCCGCGCCCGGGTCGTAGACGTGGCCCTCGGTCAGCGGCACCGGGTTCGGCCAGTTCGCCCGGGGTCCGCGCAGCTCGTGGTTGGTGACGAGCAGGTTGCCGCCGCGCTCGTCCTCGAAGGCGGAGGTGCCGTCGTGGTTGCTCGGGGTGAACTCGCCGGTGCGCAGCCGGGTGACACCGGCGCGGTTGACGACCTTGTACGCGAAGCCCTTGGGCAGCGACAGCAGCCCGGCCGGGTCCTGCACCAGCGGGCCGTAGCCGACGGCGGCGCGCGCGGCGCCGGTGTCACCCGCCGCGGACGCGGCCGGCAGCTCGCCGCCGGCCGGGGCGGCGATCGCGCCCGGAGCGCTGGCCAGCGCCTCCGCGCTGCCGGCGATCAGCACGCCGGCCCCGACGAGGGTGGAACGGTTGACGAAGTCCCGGCGGGACAGCGACATGGCAGCAACTCCTGAGGAATCGGCCGCCGGACCGGGGGCGGGCCCGGTGCCCGGCGGGCGGGGCGTCGAGACGGGGCGTCGACGCCCAGCAGACTCCGCCGCAGGGATGAACCCGGCATGACGCCCACCTCACGCCCAGGCGGCCATTTGCCAACCGATGACCGACACATGACCTGCGCTTTGCCCAAGACACCCTGCCGAAGGTCACCCCGACCGCGTCGTCCGCCACTGCTCCCAGGCCGACAGCCACAGCTGCTCGGCGAGCCGGTGCTCCTCCCAGACCTCCGGCCCGCCGCCCCGCCGCTCCCGCCAGAGCTGCTCCCAGGCCCGCTGCGCCGGCAGGCTCGCCACCTCACTGGCGAACACCGTGTACCGGACGACCTCCTCGACGGCCGCCCCGCCCTCCGGCGTGCCGATCAGCCAATGCGTGTGCCGGGCAAGCCGGTTGAGGTGGTTGACCATCGCGGTCAGCGCCGTCACCGCCTCCTCCCGGGTCTCGGTGGCGAGCCGCATCTGCTGGCGCACCGCCACCTCCCAGCGCACCTCGTAGGCGTCCCCGCGCGGGCGTCGCGGCGTCCGCCCGGCCCGGACCTGCGCCTCGACGGCGGCGGCCTCGGCGACGCTCTGCGCGATCAGCTCCCGGTGCGCCTCCAGTCCGACGGCGGTCGGCAGTTCACGCTCCTCCACCGGCACCTGCCGGGCCCGCCGGGCGGCCAGCTCGCCCAGCAGCTCGGCCCGGCCTCGCAGGTACGGCTCGAAGTCCGCGATCGCGCCGAGCTCCACGCCGCCGGGCGGCACCCCGCGCCCGCACACCGTCACGGTCAGCCCGCCGATCCGCAGCCGCCCGGCCCAGACCGGTGCGGCCCCGTCGGCGGCCGACGTGCCCGGCCAGAGCACCGGCCGGTCCTCGTGCACCTCCACCGGGTACGGCTCGCCGTCCACGGTGATCCACTCGCGCAGCGCCCGCACCCGGCCCGGCCCGTCGCCCTCGTCGACCCCGAGGTGCTCGTAGACCCGGTCCCGCTCGTCCTCGACCACGTCCTCCAGCTCGGGCAGGCCCTCGCCGTGCTCCGCGCCCGGCCGGTAGGTGCGCACGCTGACGTACGGGCCGGCCACCGAACTCCAGTCGCCGGACTGCACCTCGACCCAGGCGAGTTCGCCGCCGGAGGTCTCGAAGGCGGCCAGCGCCTCGCCCCAACCGCCCGTCGCACCGCACCCGTGCGACAGTCCCGCGACCACGCCGTACACCGGGAAGTCGGCCGCGGCCACCGTCCGGCGGGAGAAGTCCTCCACCGCGGCGAGACGCTCCTCCCTGTTCCTCGGGTCCGGGACGCACGCAGGGTCCGTCCGCCCGACGTTCCACTCCGGGGGCCTGCCGCCACTCTCCCGCATCATCCTGTGCCGCACCCCCGAGTCCTCGCGCCCGCACCGCCGACGCCACCTTAGTGCCCGGGACCTGCCGGGTCATCAGCTCGGGTGCCGGGCAACGGCGCAGGCCGCGTCGGGACCGCGGGTTGCCGGTCGGCACGGGCCGTGTCAGGACGCGCGGTTGTCAGCCGCCCTCCCTACCCTGGCGGCATGACAGCAGACAGCAGTTTCCCGGCCCGGATCAGCATCGTCACCCTCGGGGTCTCCGACCTCGACCGCAGCGCCCGCTTCTACGAGGACCTGGGCTGGCGGCGGTCCTCCGCCTCCAGCCCGGAGATCGTCTGGTTCCGCACCGCCGACTCGGCACTCGGCCTCTTCCCCACCGAGGAGCTGGCCGCCGACGCGGGCGTGCCCGCCACCGGCGAGCCCGCCTTCCGCGGCGTCACCCTCGCGGTGAACCTGGAGTCCCCCGCGCTGGTGGACGCCGCGTTGAAGACGGCGGTCGAGGCCGGCGCCGTGGTGGTCAAGCCGCCGGTCCCGACCAGCTGGGGCGGCTACTCCGGCTACTTCGAGGACCCGGACGGCCACCTCTGGGAGCTGGCCCACAACCCGTTCTTCCCCTTCGCCGAGGACGGCTCCCTGGATCTCCCCTGACCCTCCGGCCCATCAGCCCGTCGAAGCCCCCGTCGGCCCGTCGAAAGCCCCCCGTCGGCCCGTCAGCCCTTGGACCGCGCCTTGAAGGCCGCCTTGCGCGCCTCCTTGGCCACCGCCCGGTCCAGGTGCAGCTCCCCGACGGCCTCCAGGACGTCCGCCGTGTACGGGTGGTCGACCCGCCAGAGCTCGCCGAAGTAGGACGCGGGGTTGCCGGTCACCGGCAGGTCCGCGATCAGCTCGCGCAACAGCTCGGCGTCGCCGCCGCTGTCCAGCAGCTGGGCGGCGAAGGTGTCGACCACCGTCCACAGCGCCATCGTCCGCTCCGGCACAGGCACGTCCGTCGCTCCCTTCGAGGTCAGCCAGGCCCGGGCGGCGCCGCCCAGCTCGGGGTCGTCCAGCACGTCGCGCACGGCCGGCTCGGCGGCCGTGCCCAGCATGTTCAGCGCCGAGACGCCGAGCATCCGCCGCATCGGGGCGTACGCGTCGTCGCCGCGCGCCGCCGCCAGCAGCTCACGCGCCGCCGCCACCGGCTCCCGGCCGGTGATCCAGACCCGCAGCTCCTCGTCCGGCAGCACGGTGGCGGCCTCGCACACCGCGCGCAGCAGCTCGGCCGCGTCGCCCTGGGCCAGCTCGCCGACCAGCGGCGCGTCGTAGCCGTCCTCCAGCAGCCACTGCCGGATGCCGTACTGGCCGAGCGGGGTGAGCCGGACGAGCCCGAAGCGCGCCGACTCCTCCTCGTCCAGCGGCGCCTCGCCGACGAGGGCGGGCTCCTCGCCCTCCGGGCCCTCCTCCTCGTCGAACAGCTCCGGGTCGATCGGCCGGTACTCCAGCAGACCGAGCTCGGCCAGGTCGCCCAGCATCGGGTCCAGTGCGACCATCACATCGGTGATGTCGCCCAGCAGCTCCTCGCTCGGCTCCTCGCCCTCCGGCACCACCAGCAGCGCGGCCAGCACGCCCAGCGGCACGGTCTCGTTGCCCGGGTCGGCGAAGGCGGTGGTCTCGTACAGCACCTGCAACGCCTCGTCCAGCAGCTCGGCGGCGGCGTCCCGGGCGTCCTCGACCTCGCTCAGGGCGTCCTCGTCCTCCTCCCCGGCGTCCCCGGCCCCTCCGGCCTCTCCGTCCTCCCCGCCCTCGGCGGCCCGCGCGGCCTCCTCCTCCGGCAGCGAGTCGGCCTCCACGGCCAGCTCCCGGACGATCCCGGCGGCGGTCAGCCACAGCTCCAGGACGGTCTCCGGGTCACCCTCCTCGGCGGGCTCCAGATCCGGGCCCGGCACGGCGACGTGCTCACCGGCCGCCGTCGTCCCGATCTCCACCAGGTCCAGGTCGCAGGCCAGCGACCAGGCCCGCATCGCCTCGACCTCCGCCTCCTCCGGCACCTCCCCCTCGGCGGGGGCCAGGCCCAGCAGCTGCGCCGCCGGCGCCCGGTCCTCCTCCACCAGGTCGCCGAACTCGTCCACCACCCGGTGCGGGGCGGCCCAGCGGGCCAGCGCCAGCGCGTACCCGAACATCGGCACGGCCTTCGCCAGGGCGGCCAGCTCCTCCTCGGCGGGCAGCTTCACCGGCGGCACCAGGACCGCCGCGTCGTCCAGGTCCTCGTCGTCCAGCCCGTGCGCGGCGAACGCCCCGTAAAGGTCCTGGAGCTCCAGGTCGGCGGGCAGAACCGGCTCGGCCGCACTCTCTCCCGGCGAAGCCCCGGCGTTCTTCCGACGTCGTCCGGCCATCGTTGTGCGTTCTCCCTCAGCCAGCGGTCCGCCTATCAGCTCAGCGTCCCGATCCACCACCTCAGCGTATAGGCCGGGCACCCCCGATGCCCGGCCTCAAGGGGCGCGCGCCGCAACCGTGCGCCCACCCTTTATCCTTCGCATTGGCACCGTGCACACCCCGCGCGGGCCACCGGGCAATGAAGCCCTTCGCCCTCCCCGCCCGACACCGGGCAGGAGGGGCCCACTCAGCTCACCCGCTCCACCAGGGAGCCCCGCACCGCGGCCACCACCACAGCGCCTCAGGACGGGCGCGCCGGCACACCCCGCCGACCCGGTGGTGCCCTGCCACAGGAGATCCCTTACATGGCGGACCTCTCCCCCGCCGGCTCCGGCCTGCGCACCGCGCAGCTCGACGGACGCCGACTCTCGGAGGCCCTGCTTCCCCTGGAGCTCGCGCCCCGCGCCCAGCTCCAGCTCGCCGCGGTCAGCCGCTGGAACGCGCTGCGCGGCGTCCGCGTCGGCCTCGTCGCCGCCGCCCTGCTGCTGATGCTGATCGGTGCCAACCTGGCGACGCCGATCTACCCGCTCCTCCAGCAGCGCCTCGGCCTCGGCCCGCTCGACACCACGATCCTCTTCACGATCTACGTGTTCGCGCTGGTCCCCGTGCTCGCCGTGGTCGGCCACTGGTCCGACCACCTCGGCCGCCGCGCCCTGATCCTGCCCGCCGTCGCCCTGGCCGCCGCCGGCGACGTCGTGTTCGCCACCTCCGGCAGCTTCTGGCAGCTCGCCGTAGGCCGGGCCGTCCAGGGCATCGCCGTCGGCCTCTCCACCGGCGCCGCCGGGGCCGCCCTCGGCGACCTGCTGCCCGACCACCCGACGCTCGCCGCCAAGCTCACCCTGGCCTGTTCCGCCGGCGGCGTCGCACTCGGCCCGGTGGTCGGCGCCCTGCTCGCCAACGGCGCGGACCCGCTGCTGACGCCCTTCCTGCTGCACGCCATCGCCCTGCTGGCGCTCTGCGTGCCACTGGCCCTCGTCCACCCGCGGATGCCCGGCCGCAACCGCCCGCCGGCCACCCCGCCCCGCATCACCACCCCGGCCCACCTGCGCCCGCGCCGCCTCGCCCTGCCCCGCACCGGCCGCCGCGAGTTCCTGCTCGCCGCCTCGGCCGGCTTCATCTCGTACGCGGTGTTCGGCGTCTACCTGGCGCTCGCCCCGGCCTTCTCCGCCAAGCTGCTGCACACCGACTCCCACCTGACCGGCGCGATCGTGGCCGCCCTGCTGCTCGGCTCGTCCGCACTGGCCCAGCTCCTCGTCCCGCCCACCTCCGACCGCCTGGTCATCGCCCTCGGCATGACCGGCCTGGCCGCCGGCCTCGCCCTGGTCGTCGCCGCCCAGTACACCGAGACCCCGGCGCTGCTGTTCATCGGAAGCGTCCTCGGCGGCATCTGCCAGGGCGTGGCCTTCCGCTCCCTCTTCACCACCGCCGTCGCCGCGATGAACCCGGAACGCCGGGGCTCCGAACTGAGCTCCCTGTGGATCATCGTCTACCTCGGCAGCTCCCTCCCCATCGTCGCCGTCGGCGCCCTGGTCCAGCACTACGGCCTCCTCCCCGCCGTCAGCGGCTTCGCCGCCGTCGCCGCCGCCCTCTGCACCGCCCTGGCGATAGCCGTCGCCCGCAAACCCAAGCAGTCCTGACCACCCCCAAAACACCGCCGCCCGGGACGACCATTCGTCCCGGGCGGCGTTCGTACAGGGCTACTCGGCGCAGAACACCGCCTCTTGAATATCCGAGATGATCAGGGCATGGGCGACACTCGGCACCGGCTCCACCACGAACTCCCCGCCGATCACCTCGACCCGCAGGACTTCAGGCAGCCGCAAGTACTCGTCGAGCTCGCCACGGGCCCACAGCGCATACGGCGATTCGGGTAAGACCCACTGCCCGGAAGCAACGACCGGTGGCATGCCCCCATGACTGGCCGCCCGCTGGCAGATATACCACTGCCGCACAAACCTTTCCCCCGAAGGAGAGGTTTGCGCGGCAGCGGGTTGACGGAAGGGCCCGTCCGTCAGACGTTGAAGCCCAGGGCGCGGAGCTGGTCGCGGCCGTCGTCGGTGATCTTGTCGGGGCCCCACGGCGGCATCCAGACCCAGTTGATGCGCAGGTCCTGGACCAGGCCGTCGGTGGCGGTCTTGGCCTGGTCCTCGATGACGTCGGTCAGCGGGCAGGCCGCCGAGGTGAGCGTCATGTCGATGGTGGCCACGTCGGACTCGTCGATGTGGATGCCGTAGATCAGGCCCAGGTTGACGACGTCGATGCCCAGTTCGGGGTCGACGACGTCCATCAGGGCCTCGGTCAGGTCCTCCACGGACACGGTGCCGGCGGTGGTGCCGACGATGACGACGCCGTTCGGCTGTTCCTCCGCAGCGGAGGGGGTTTCGTCACTCATTGTTCTGTCCTCCTCTGCGGGTCAGTCGTTCACGGCGGGGTGCTGGGCGAGCGCCTGGGCGGTGGCGTCCTTCCAGGCCATCCAGCTGAGCAGGGCGCACTTGACCCGGGCGGGGTACTTGGAGACGCCGGCGAACGCGACCGCGTCCTCCAGCACCTCCTCGTCGCCCTCGCCCTGGCCCTTGCTCTGCATCAGCTCCAGGAAGGCCTCCTGGACGGTCTGCGCCTCGCCGACGGTCTTGCCCACGACCAGGTCGTTCAGCACCGAGGCGCTGGCCTGGCTGATCGAGCAGCCCTGGGACTCGTACGAGACGTCGGCGACCGTCGAGCCGTCGAGCCGCACCCGCAGGGTGATCTCGTCACCGCAGGTCGGGTTGACGTGGTGCACCTCGGCGTCGCCGTCCCGCAGCCCCTTGCCGTGGGGGTTGCGGTAGTGGTCCAGGATGATGTCCTGGTACATCGAGTCGAGCTTCATGTCCTGCCCTGTCCCGTCAGCCGAAGAAGTTCCGGACGTGGTGCAGGCCGTCGATCAGTGCGTCGACCTCGCCCGGCGTCGAGTACAGGTAGAACGACGCCCGCGTGGTCGCCGGAATTCCGTACCGCAGGCAGACCGGCCGCGCGCAGTGGTGGCCGACGCGCACGGCGATGCCCTGCTCGTCCAGCACCTGGCCCACGTCGTGCGGGTGGATGTCGCCGAGGGTGAAGGAGATCGCGGCGCCGCGGTCGACGGCCGTGCGCGGGCCGATGATCCGCAGGTCCGGGACCTCCAGCAGGCGCTCGACCGCGTACGCGGTGATCGCGTGCTCGTGCGCGGCGATCTTCTCCATGCCGATGTCCGACAGGTAGTCGATGGCCGCGCCGAGCCCGACCGCCTGGGCGATCGGCGGGGTGCCGGCCTCGAACTTGTGCGGCGCCGGGGCGTAGGTGGACGAGCCCATGGTGACGGTCTCGATCATCTCGCCGCCGCCGAGGAACGGCGGGAGGTCCTCCAGCAGCTCCTGGCGGCCCCAGAGCACGCCGATGCCGGTCGGGGCGAGCATCTTGTGACCGGTGAAGGCGACGAAGTCGGCCTCCAGCGCCTGGACGTCCAGCACCATGTGCGGGGCGGCCTGCGAGGCGTCGATGACGACCAGCGCGCCGACCGACTGGGCCTTGCGCACGATCGTCTCGACCGGGTTGACGGTGCCGAGCAGGTTGGAGACCAGGGTGAAGGAGACCACCTTGGTCTTCTCGGTGATCAGCTCGTCGATGTCGGAGAGGTCGAGCCGGCCCTCGTCGGTGAGCCCGAACCACTTCAGCTTCGCGCCGGTGCGCTGCGACAGCAGCTGCCACGGAACGATGTTGGAGTGGTGCTCCATCTCCGTGATGACGATCTCGGAGTCGGCGTCCACCCGGTACGGCTCGTCGGCCCAACCGAGCATGTTGGCAACGAGGTTGAGCGACTCGGAGGCGTTCTTGGTGAAGATCACCTCGTTGCGGCTCGGCGCGTTGACGAAGGCCGCGACCTTGTCCCGCGCGCCCTCGTAGAGCGCCGTGGCCTCTTCGGCGAGCACGTGCACGCCGCGGTGGACGTTGGCGTTGTGCCGCTCGTAGTAGGCGGTGAGGGCTTCCAGCACCTGGCGCGGCTTCTGCGAGGTGGCCGCGTTGTCCAGGTAGACGAGCGGCTTGTCGTCGTGCAGCAGGCGCTGCAGGACGGGGAAGTCCTTGCGGATCGCGTCGGTGTCGAGCAGGCCCGTCAGGGGCGCCGACTCGTGGGCATGGGCATGGGTCACTCGGAAGCGCCACCCTTCACATACGCCTCGTAGCCCTCGTTCTCCAGCTTGTCGGCCAGCTCGGCACCGCCGGACTCGACGATGCGGCCGCCCGCGAAGACGTGGACGTAGTCGGGCTTGATGTACCGCAGGATGCGGGTGTAGTGGGTCACCAGCAGGGTGCCGACCTCGCCGGTCGAGCGGACCCGGTTGATGCCCTCGGAGACGATCCGCAGCGCGTCGACGTCCAGGCCGGAGTCGGTCTCGTCGAGGATCGCGATCTTCGGCTTGAGGAGCTCCAGCTGGAGGATCTCGTGGCGCTTCTTCTCGCCGCCGGAGAAGCCCTCGTTGACGTTGCGCTCGGCGAAGGCCGGGTCCATCTGGAGGGCGGCCATCGCCTCCTTGACCTCCTTCACCCACAGACGCAGCTTGGGGGCCTCGCCGCGGACGGCGGTGGCGGCGGTGCGCAGGAAGTTGCTCACCGAGACGCCCGGGACCTCGACCGGGTACTGCATGGCCAGGAAGACGCCGGCCTTGGCGCGCTCGTCGACGGACATCTCCAGGACGTCCTCGCCGTCCAGCAGCACCGAGCCGCCGGTGACGGTGTACTTGGGGTGGCCGGCGAGCGAGTAGGCCAGGGTGGACTTGCCGGAGCCGTTCGGACCCATGATCGCGTGGGTCTCGCCCTGCTTCACGGTCAGGTCGACGCCCTTGAGGATCTCGCGCGGGCCGTTCTCGGCCTCGACGGAGACGTGCAGGTCGCGGATTTCAAGCGTTGCCATGGGTACTCAGGACTCCTGGTTGACGGAGACGAGCACATCGTCCCCTTCGATCTTTACGGGGTAGACAGCGACCGGCTTGGTGGCGGGCAGGCCGGAGGGCTTGCCGGTGCGCAGGTCGAAGCTGGAGCCGTGCAGCCAGCACTCGATCATGCAGTCCTCGACCTCGCCCTCGGAGAGCGAGACGTTCGCGTGCGAGCAGGTGTCGTTGATCGCGAACACCCCCTCGTCGGTGCGGACGACGGAGACCGGCACGCCGTTGAGGTCCACGCGCTTGGGCACGTCCTCCTGGAGGTCGCTCAGCGCGCAGGCACGGAGGAAGGTCATCTGGATCAGACCGCCGCTTCCAGCTCGGCCTCGATCTTCTCCATCAGCTGGTCCTGGATCTCGGCGACGCCGATCTGCTGGACGAGTTCGGCGAAGAAGCCGCGGACGACCAGGCGGCGGGCCTCGTCGGCCGGGATGCCGCGGGAGCGCAGGTAGAACAGCTGCTCGTCGTCGAAGCGGCCGGTCGCGGAGGCGTGGCCGGCGCCGACGATCTCGCCGGTCTCGATCTCCAGGTTGGGGATCGAGTCGACCCGGGCGCCGTCGGTGAGCACCAGGTTGCGGTTGAGCTCGTAGGTGTCGGTGCCCTCGGCGGCGGCGCGGATCAGCACGTCGCCGACCCAGACGGCGTGGGCGTCCTGGCCCTGCAGCGCGCCCTTGTAGACCACGTTGGAGCGGCAGTGCGGGGTGTCGTGGTCGATGACCAGACGGTGCTCCAGGTGCTGGCCGGCGTCGGCGAAGTAGAGGCCGAACAGCTCGGCCTCGCCGCCGGGCGCGGCGTAGTTGACCCGCGGGTGGATCCGGACGACGTCGCCGCCGAAGGTGACGACCACGGACTTCAGCGAGGCGTCCCGGCCGACCAGCGCGGTCTGCTGGGCGACGTGGACGGCGTTGCGGTCCCAGTCCTGGACGGAGACGAAGGTGAGCTTGGCGCCGTCGCCGACGAGCAGCTCGACGTTGGCGGCCCGGGTGCCGGTACCGGTGTGGTTGATCACCACGACGGCCTCGGCGAACGGCTTGACGTCGACCACCACGTGGGCGAAGCGGGTGCCGCCCTCGCCGTGCACGTCGATCTTGACCGGCCCGGTGAGCACCGCGTCCTGGGGGACGGTGACCACGAGCGCCTGCTCGAAGGCGCTGAACGCCTGCGCGGCGACCCGGTCGACGGGCTTGCCGGCCTTGCCCAGGCGGGCGTCGTCGCGGCCGACGGTCTCGGCGGTGACGCCGTCCGGCAGGCTCAGCTCGACCTTGTCCTCGCCCTTGACCGCCTCGGCGGCGGTGCCGTCGTGCAGGCCGCCCAGGCGGTGCATCGGGGTGAACCGCCAGTCCTCCTCGCGGCCGGTGGGCACCGGGAAGTCGCCGACCTCGAACGAGGGCTTGACGGCGACCCGGGCGTCGATCGGCTGCTGGACGGTGGCGCGGCCGGTGCCGGGGCCGGCGAGCTGGGCGCCGGCGCCGGCGGTGCCGACCTCGATCGACCCGGCGGTGGTGGAGCCGGTGGTGGTGTTGACGTCAGCCATGGCTGTCGTAGTGCTCTCTTCCTCGAAAAGCTCGAAAAGTCGGTGGGCGGTCAGCGGCTGGACGTCAGCCGACCGCACCCTCCATCTGCAGCTCGATCAGCCGGTTGAGCTCCAGCGCGTACTCCATCGGCAGCTCGCGCGCGATCGGCTCGACGAAGCCGCGGACGATCATCGCCATCGCCTCGAACTCGGTCATGCCCCGGCTCATCAGGTAGAACAGCTGGTCCTCGCTGACCTTGGAGACCGTCGCCTCGTGGCCCATGGACACGTCGTCCTCGCGGACGTCCACGTACGGGTAGGTGTCCGAGCGGGAGATGGTGTCCACCAGCAGCGCGTCGCACAGCACGTTGGACTTGGCGCCCTTGGAGCCCTCGCCGATCTCGATCAGACCGCGGTAGGAGGTCCGGCCGCCGCCGCGCGCCACCGACTTGGAGACGATGTTGGAGGAGGTGTTCGGCGCCATGTGCACCATCTTGGCGCCGGCGTCCTGGTGCTGGCCCTCGCCCGCGAAGGCGATCGACAGGGTCTCGCCCTTGGCGTGCTCGCCCATCAGGTAGACGGCCGGGTACTTCATGGTGACCTTGGAGCCGATGTTGCCGTCGACCCACTCCATGGTCGCGCCCTCGTACGCCACGGCGCGCTTGGTGACCAGGTTGTAGACGTTGTTCGACCAGTTCTGGATGGTCGTGTAGCGGCAGCGGCCGCCCTTCTTGACGATGATCTCCACGACCGCGGAGTGCAGCGAGTCGGAGGAGTAGATCGGCGCGGTGCAGCCCTCGACGTAGTGGACGTACGCGTCCTCGTCGACGATGATCAGCGTCCGCTCGAACTGGCCCATGTTCTCGGTGTTGATCCGGAAGTAGGCCTGGAGCGGGATGTCGACGTGGACGCCCTTGGGCACGTAGATGAACGAGCCGCCGGACCACACCGCCGTGTTCAGCGCGGCGAACTTGTTGTCGCCGGCCGGGATGACGGTGCCGAAGTACTCCTTGAAGATCTCCGGGTGCTCGCGCAGCGCGGTGTCGGTGTCCAGGAAGAGGACGCCCTGCTCCTCCAGGTCCTCGCGGATCTGGTGGTAGACGACCTCGGACTCGTACTGGGCGGCGACACCGGCGACCAGGCGCTGCTTCTCGGCCTCCGGGATGCCCAGCCGGTCGTAGGTGGCCTTGATGTCCGCGGGCAGGTCCTCCCAGGACTCGGCCTGCTTCTCGGTGGAGCGGACGAAGTACTTGATGTTGTCGAAGTCGATGCCGGAGAGGTCGGAGCCCCAGGTCGGCATGGGCTTCTTGCCGAACAGCTTCAGGCCCTTGAGACGCAGGTTCAGCATCCACTCGGACTCGTTCTTCTTCGCGGAGATGTCGCGGACGACGTCCTCGCTGAGCCCGCGCTTGGCCGCGGCACCAGCGGTGTCCGGGTCGGCCCAGCCGTACTCGTAGGTGCCCAGGCCCTCGAGCTCGGGGTGCGAAACGGTGTCAGTCATGCGAGCTTCCTAACGCGCGGACGCTGAATCTTCGGTGGACGTACCGGCAGTCGGCACTGCATCGGAGCCGCGGCCCGCGGAACGCCGGGCAGGCGACGATGCGGCACCGGGTGCCGGCACATAGGTGGTGCAGACCCCGTCGCCGTGGGCGATGGTGGCCAGCCGTTGCACATGGGTGCCCAGCAGCTGGGAGAAGACCTCGGTCTCCGCCTCGCAGAGCTGCGGGAACTGCTCGGCGATGTGCGCGACCGGGCAGTGGTGCTGGCAGAGCTGGGCGCCTGCCGGGGCCTTCGCCACGGCCGGCGGGACCCGCCGCACCGTGGCAGCGTACCCGTCCGCGCTCAGCGCCTGGGCGAGCGCCTCGGTGCGCTCCCCCGCCTCGGCCAGCCGCAGGAGCTCCAGGTACCGCTCGCCCTGCTTGCCGAACCGGGCCCGGGCGAAGGCGGCGACCGCCTCCTCGCCCGCCTTGCCGCCGCCGACCGAGTCGGAGATCCAACGCAGCGCGTCGGCGGCGAGCTGGTCGTATGCCTGGTAGAAGGCGTCCCGGCCGCCGTCGGTGAGGGCGAAGACCTTGGCCGGGCGGCCCCGGCCACGGCTGCCGTAGACCCGCTGCTCGCGGGACTCGACCAGGCCGGCGGCGGCCAGCCCGTCCAGGTGGCGGCGGACGGCGGCGGCGGTGAGGCCGAGCCGGGTCGCCAGGTCGGCGGCGGAGGAGGGGCCGTGGTCGAGGATCGACCGGGCGACCCGGTCCCGGGTGGCGCGGTGGCCCTCCAGCAGCACCTCGGCCGCCGTCACGGGCACGTCGCACCCGGGGGCCGACTCGGCCTCCTGGGGCATGGCGTGCTCGCGCATGTTTTTCACAACACCAGTGTTGCGTAATTACTTCCGACAGGACAAGCCGTGATGCAGGCCTCACTCGTGTCATCTGTCACGCAGGTAAGCCTTACCTGACCTGCGAAAACGATCATCGAGGGCGCCGTCCGGGCCCGGCGTCGGGGCCTCTTACACTCGCCGGTATGCACTCCGAACCCGCGGTGAAGATCGCCGGGCTGGTCAAGCGCTACGGCGACAAGCCCGCGGTGGACGGCCTCGACCTCACCATCGCACGCGGCGCGATCACCGCCGTCCTCGGCCCCAACGGCGCCGGCAAGACCACCACCATCGAGACCTGCGAGGGCTACCGCCGCCCCGACGCCGGCACCGTCCGCGTCCTCGGCCTCGACCCGGTCGCCCAGAGCGCCGCGCTGCGCCCCCGGATCGGCGTCATGCTCCAGTCGGGCGGCGTGTACGCGGGCGCGCGCGCCGTCGAGATGCTGCGTCACACCGCCGCGCTGCACGCCCACCCGCTGGACGTCGACGCGCTGGTCGAACGGCTCGGCCTCGGCTCCTGCGGCCGCACCGCCTACCGGCGCCTGTCCGGCGGCCAGCAGCAGCGGCTCGCCCTGGCCATGGCCGTCGTCGGCCGCCCCGAGCTGGTCTTCCTGGACGAGCCCACCGCCGGACTCGACCCGCAGGCCCGGCGCGCCACCTGGGAGCTGGTCCGCGACCTGCGCCGGGACGGCGTCACCGTGGTCGTCACCACCCACCACATGGACGAGGCCGAACAGCTCGCCGACCAGGTCGCCGTCATCGACCGCGGCCGGGTGATCGCCACCGGAAGCCCCGAGGAGCTGTGCCGCGGCGGCGCCGAGAACGCCCTGCGCTTCGACGGCCCGCCCGGACTCGACCTCGGCCCGCTGCTCAAGGAACTGCCCGAGGGCGCCACCGCCACCGAGACCGCCCCCGGCAGCTACCGCGTCGAAGCGCCCGTCGACCCGCAGCTGGTGGCCACCGTCACCGGCTGGTGCGCGGCCTCCGGTGTCCTGCCCGAACGGCTGTCCGTCCAGCGCCGCAGCCTCGAAGACGTCTTCCTCGACCTGACCGGACGGGACCTGCGCTCGTGAGTACGACCACCGACTACTCCCCCAAGCCCGGCCCGGCCCCGGTCGGCCGGATGCTGCTCGCCCAGACCGCCTTCGAGACCAGGATGCTGCTGCGCAACGGCGAACAGCTGCTGCTCACCGTGGTCATCCCGACCGTGCTGCTGGTGCTGTTCTCGGCCGTGGACATCGTCGCGGTGGACGGGCCCGGCAAGCGGGTCGACTTCCTGGCCCCCGGCCTGCTCGCGCTGGCCGTGATGTCCACCGCCTTCACCGGGCAGGCCATCGCCACCGGCTTCGAGCGCCGCTACGGCGTGCTGAAGCGGCTCGGCGCCAGCCCGCTGCCGCGCTGGGCGCTGCTGACCGCCAAGACCGGCTGCGTCCTGGTCACCGAGGCGCTGCAGGTCGCGCTGCTGTCGGCGATCGCGCTGGCGCTCGGCTGGTCCCCGCAGGGCAACCCCCTGTCGGTCGTCGCGCTGCTGGTGCTCGGCACCGCGGCCTTCTCCGGCCTGGGCCTGCTGATGGCCGGCACGCTCAAGGCGGAGGCCACGCTGGCCGCCGCCAACCTGGTGTTCATCCTGCTGCTGCTGGCCGGCGGGGTGATCGTGCCGCTGAGCAAGTTCCCCTCGGCCGTGCAGTCGGTGCTGGAGCTGCTGCCGATCTCCGCGCTCTCGGACGGCCTGCGGTCGGTCCTCCAGCACGGCGCCGGGGTGCCCTGGTCCGACCTCGGCATCCTGGCCGGCTGGGCCGTCCTCGGCCTGGCCGCCGCGGCCCGCTTCTTCCGCTGGGAGTAGCCCCCGGCCCGCGCGTGAAGCACACCGCAACTGAGACCGCCCCCCGGCCGCTTCGGCCGGGGGGCGGTCTCACGTCACCGACGCAACGTCAGCTCTGGCTGCCGCGACGCTTGCGGGCCAGCAGGACGAGCGCGCCGCCGACCAGCAGCACGCCGCCGCCGGCCGCCGCGATCATCGGGGTGGCGTCGTTGCTACCGGTCTGGGCGAGCGCCGGGCCACTGGTGGTGGGCGTCGGGACCGGAGTCGGGGTCGGCGTCGCGGTCGCGGTCTTGCTCGCGGTGGGCGAGGCCGACGGGGTCGGGGTCTTGGTGGGCGTGGGAGTGGGAGTCGGCGTCGGAGTCGTGGTCTGCGACGGGGTCGGGGTGGGAGTCGGGGTCGGGGTCTTGGTGGGCGTGGGAGTGGGAGTCGGCGTCGGAGTCGGCGTGTGGCACGGCTCGATCGTCTTGGTCTCGTCGATGTTCCAGCCCTTTTCGTTGGGCGTCTCCGTCGTGTTCACGACGAGGTGCGCCTTGACGGGGGCCGAGTGGTCCTTCACCGGGAAGGTGCCGTGGAACTCCGCGGGGAAGGCCTTGGCGTCCAGGACCTTCTCGCCGTCGATGGTGAGGCTGACGGTGTTCTTCACGTCGGGCTTCGGGCTGTAGTTGATCAGGTCGATCACGATCTTGTCGCAGGTCACCGACCAACTCGGCACGTGCGCCGAGGCGTTGGTTGCCAGCGCCAGAGGCAGGAGAATTCCGGCCGCTGCCGTCCCGGCGAGTGCCGCCGCGCCGATCCGCATGTGCCGCTGCTGTCGCGCCATTTACGCTGTTCCCCTCAGAACGGTCTTGCGCAGCAGGCGTGTTGAAGGTTTCGCGGTGGCCCGCTACGACTGTCCGGGGGACTCTACCGGCACTCCCGCACCTCTCCACACCCCGCCGTACGACCGAATTTCGTCTGTTGGTCCGTCGTCTGATGTGTATGACCAGCCCATCACAGCTGCCACCTCGCGGAACGCGGATTCGGCAAACTTGAATGAACTTCGTCACCTGACTGAAATACGTGCGCCCCCGGTGATCAGGTTCAATCACCGAGGGCGCAGCACCGGTCGAGCGGCGAAATGATCAGGCCTTCTTCGCCGCCCGGCGCCGGGTGACGACCACGATCGCGCCACCAGCCGCGAGCACCACCGCGCCGGCGATCGCCAGCGGCACGACGGGCCCGGAACCGGTGTGCGCGAGGTTGCCGCCCGCGTTCGCCTGGGCGGACGGGCTCGCCGAGGCCGAGGCCGAGGCGGCCGGCACACCCGCCGAGGCGGTGGCCGACGGGCTGGCCGAGGCACCCGCGCTCGGCTTGCCGCTCACCGGGGCCGAGGGCGTGGCCGAGGGGCTCGCCGAGGTCCCGGGGGTGGCCGAGGTGCCGGGAGTCCCGGGCGTCCCGGGCGTGGTGGAGGCCGACGGCGTCCCGCTCGGCACCACCGGCGGCACGGTGGGCGTGGTGGACGGCGTCGGGACGACGACGCCGGGCAGGCAGCCGGCGAACGGGTAGTGGTGCGTCTCCGCCCCGCCCTTGCCGGTCAGCGAGGCGGCGATGACCGAACCGTTGACCGGGCCGCCGCTGCCGAGGTCGAAGGCGGCGTTGGGCGCCAGCACGGTGCCGGCCCAGGCGGCCTTGCTGTTCTTGACCACCTTGGTCGCGGTGGGGAAGTTCCACAGCAGCTTGGCGCGGATCGCCCCGCCGGCCGCGCTCTGCAGCTTGTCGTCCAGGACGAAGGACGCCTTGGCCTCGTCCCACAGGTGGAAGCCGGTGGTCCCGGCGGCCGCCATGTCGTACGAGCCGCCGGTCACGGTGATGACGGTCACCGAGCCGGCCGGCACCTTGAGGAAGACGTCCTTGGCGCCCTGGAGCTTCGCGGCGTCGACGGTGAAGCTGTTGTACTTCGCGTCGCCACCGGTGAAGGTCAGCTCGGCGCCCTTGGCCTGGACGGTGGCGCCGGCGGTCTGCGGCGCGGCGGCCAGCGCGGTGGAGGCGGCGCGCAGCTTGGCGAACTCGGCCTTGAAGTCGATCGGGGAGGCGCCCTGGGCGGTGGCGCCCTGGTGGGCCTGGACGACGGCGCCGTCGGCCTTGGAGCCGTAGACGCCGTTGCCCTTCATCACCTGGGTGTTGTGGCCGGTGATGCGGCCGGCGACCACCAGCGCGTTCTTGCCGGGCAGGGCGTCGACCTCGGCGGGGGTCAGCTCCTGTCCGACCGAGAAGCCGCCGGTGAAGTCGGCGTTGCCGCCGACGGCGACGGCGCCCTCGGCGTCGGGGGTATGGGTGTCGTCGCCCTCGATGAACTCGCCGTAGAGGTTGGCGACCCCGAGGCTTCGGCACTCCTGGCCGGGGTCGGCGGCGTGGGCGGCGGCGGGGGCGATCAGGCCGGCCAGTGCGAGCGAGCCGCCGACTGCGAGCGCGGCGGCGGACGTGGGTATGCGCATGTGCAGGTCTCCGCTTGTGCGGGAGGAGTGGGAGAGGTCCGAAAAAGGTATGGACCAATCCGCACTCTTTCGGCCCCACAGGTGATTGGTCAAGACCAATGACCGCCTTGCCCGAACAGTCCGGTTTGCGCATCTCCGACCCCGAGCCACCCACGCCCGCGCCCCGCCCCAAGATCGGCTGTAAGGCCGCCTACGATTGACCCCGTGCCTAATCCCTTCTCCCTGCTCGCCGACCGCTGGCAGCCGTCCGCCGTGATGGTCCGGCGCGCCGCGTTCGCCGCGCTGGTGATGAGCGTGGTGATCGTCGTCACCGGCGGCGCCGTCCGCCTCACCGCCTCCGGCCTCGGCTGTACGACGTGGCCCCGCTGCACCGCCGACAGCCTGACCCCGACCGCCGAGATGGGCTTCCACGGCGTCGTCGAGTTCACCAACCGGATGCTCACCTACGTGCTGAGCGCCGCCGTCGGCTGGGCCATCCTGGCCGCCCGCTGCCACCGCCCCTGGCGGCACAGCATGACCAAGCTCGGCTGGGCGCAGTTCTGGCTGGTGATGAGCAACGCCGTGCTCGGCGGCATCACCGTGCTGACCGGCCTGAACCCCTACACCGTCGCGCTGCACATGATCGCCGCGATGGCGCTGGTCTGGGTCGCGCTGCTGATGTGGGAGCGGTCGAAGGAGGGCGACGGGGCCCCGAAGCTCAGCGTGGCCCGCCCGATCCACCAGCTCTCCTACGTACTGGTCCTGGTCATCGGCCTGCTGGTCGCAGCCGGCACCCTGGTCACCGGCGCCGGCCACCACCCGGGCACGCCGAAGGACAACAAGATCGTCCCCCGGATCCCGATCGACTACGACAGGCTGGCCCAGTTCCACGCCGACCTCGCGTTCGTCTCGGTCGGCCTGACCATCGCGATGATCTTCGTCCTCGCGGCCGTGAAGGCCCCGCCGGCGGCGAAGGCCCGCACCAGGGAACTACTGGCGGTCCTGCTCCTCCAGGGCGTCCTCGGCTTCATCCAGTACTTCACGGACGCCCCCGAGCTGATGGTCGGCCTCCACATGCTCGGCGCCACCCTCACCTGGATCGCCGCCCTCCGCATCCCCCTCGCCCTGCGCACCCGCGAGGTCGAGGCGCCCGCCGCACCCCTGCCCACCCAGGCCCCGCAGACCGCCAAGGTCTGAACGTCGTCGAAGGCCCCCATCCCGAGGATGGGGGCCTTCGTCGTCACGATCAAAGGTGGCTAGCGCACCACGGGGAACTCCCCGGAGCGCCAGTCGGCCAGCCGCTTGCGGATGTTCGACACCATCGGCAGCCCGTCCGTCTCGGCCGGGGCGAACCACGCCACCTCGTGGGATTCGTCGGACACCCGCAGCTCCCCACCGAGCGGGCGCCCGAGGAGGCAGATGGAGAACTCCTGACGGACCTCGCCGTCGTCGTAGGCGAAGACGTGGCCGGGGTCGGTGTAGGTGCCGACGATGCCGGTGATCTCGATGTCGATACCGGTCTCCTCACGGGTCTCGCGGACGCCACAACCGGCGAGCGACTCCCCGATGTCCATCCTGCCGCCGGGCAGCGCCCACATCCCGTTGTCGGTGCGCCGCTGGAGCAGGACACGGCCCGCATCGTCGACCACGACCACGGACGCGGCCGGGACCAGCGAGTTCGCCTCGGGCGCGTCGGGGTCATTCTCGTAGTCACGCCTGGCCACGATCCACCACCTCCGCTGGCTGATCCGTTCTTGCATTCCTCTTGCGGTGGCGGCAGAAGGCCCCATGTCCGAGGGCCTGACCCCTGCCATCACGCCGGGGCCTTTACCCTGTCACAGCAGATGTCGACCATCATGAGTCCTGACACTCGGTGCGGCGTCGCCCCGAAGCGCGTCCAGGACACGCACTGCATAGACCTCGGCCATCCGGGCTGAGACCTCGGCCGGGGCAAGCCAGGCAACCTCGACCGACTCGTCCGAGAGCCGCACAATCTGATTCTCCGGACTGCACCGAAAGACGAGAGCGACGATCCCTCGGTTCACGTTCTTGTAGACGCCGGTCAGCCGCTCCACGCAGACCTTGATGCCGGTCTCCTCGTAGACCTCGCGACGCACGCCGTCTTCAACGGACTCCGCCACCTCCAGCACCCCACCCGGCGGCTCCCAAGCCCCGTTGTCGGCGCGGCAAATCGCCAGCACCCGGCCGTCCTCCCGCACCACCACCCCCGCGACGGACACCGAGTGGAGTGGCGTCACGCTCGCACCACCGGGTGGATCAGATCGAGGACCATCACGTCGTGCCGAGCCGCGCCGTCCCACGGGATCGCCGACCCGACGCGCGTGTAGCCCCACGCTCGGTAGGACGCCTGGGCCGCAGTCGCCTCCGGCCGGCTGTTCAGCATCACCCGGGCGCTGTCGATTCCCTCGATGAGGGCGCGATGCATGCGGGTGGCGACGCCCTGGCGTCTCCACCGGGGCCGAACCGCCAACTCGAAGAGACCGAACGTGCGCTTTCCGTCCTCATGCCTGAGGTCCTCGGGCACGGGATCGATCAGGGTGTCCCACCATCCGGTGTTCGCCGACAACGGGTAGCCGTACGCCATCCCGACAACGGTGTCGCCGGCGAAGGCGATGGCCGCCCGGAACCCCCGCCGACGCGCCTGCGAGCGGAACCGGCGAAACGCCCGCTCCACGTCGGTCGGCCCCTCGCCATAGGGGGCTTCCGCGAACGCCTCCGAGAACACCTCCTTCAACCGGCCCTCCAACTCGACCGCTTGCTCGCCGTCCAACAGCCGAACCGCCACCGTCACACCGTCCTCCGTTTCCGGGCCGAAACCCCAAGCGATCGAAGTTCCTCAACGCAGTCCCGTGCCATCGCCGTATCGACTCGGGCCGCCAACGACGCCACCGAACGCAACCGGTCCGCCAACCTGGCCGAGGTCATTCCCTTCGCCGCACTCGCGCTGGCTACCGCCTCCGCGCAAGCCTCCTCAACACTGCCGGCCTTCATGAGCACCTCGGCGAGGCGTGCCCGGTACAGCTCCGCGTTTCGGCTGTATCCCGGGCCGAGCAGCCGGACAGCAGACCGAAGGAACGGGATCGCATAGGCAAGTTGCCCAGTTTCGACATGCCACGCAGCGGTTGCGTAGTCCACCTCGACCTGGCCTGCAAACGCTGTCCATGGCGGTGCATCAGTGTCGTTGTCCGACCGGTCCTGCCATGTCAGAGCCTGGGAGAGGGCTCGGCGCGCGCCTGTACGGTCACCGGCAGACGAAAGTGCCCGCGCCTGCCGCAGGGCGACCACTGATTTCACCTTCGGCCCGCCGTGCCTCTGCGCGATCTCCCCGGACGCGGTCGCTGCCGCGAGCGCCTCCCACGGCCGTCTCTGCTCGACGGCGAGCAGGGACAGGCTGTCGAGCGCACGGACTTCCAACAGCGGGTCGCCAACCAGACGGGCCGAGGTCAGTGCCTCGGTACATGCTGCGCGGGCAGCGGCCACCCTGCCCGCGTCGAACTCAATCCAGCCGAGATGGGAAAACAGCGTTCCGACCAAGGCATGAAGGTCACGCCCGACCGGGGCGATGTAAACCCCTCCGGTCATGGCCTTCTCAACGCTCTGCAGAACACGCGCGGCAGCCTGCCTCGCCATCCGGCCGCCTTGCGCGTGATCGATGGTGTACAGGTCGGCAACCTTGGACCTGAACACCTGAACATCGGCCGCACCGATCCGGCGACCAGTCTGCGCGGGGGCGAGAACGGAAGCCCCAAGAAGTACTCCGACGTCTACAACGAACTGTCGCCGCTGCACCGCGCCCTCCTGACACCCGCTGCTCGGGATGCTGCGGGCCCGCTCGGGCGGCACCGTGAAACCCAGCTCATCAAGCGGAACCCCCAACAATGCTTCGAGCACCGCCCTGTTGGCCAGGATGTGGCAACGGCGGGCGGGGAGACTCCCATCTCCTGAGGTGACGAACGCTCACCGCAGCGCGGACATCCATACGTTGCGCCATGTCGAGGAACGCTGCAACAAAGCTCTCTTGCGTGTATCCAGCAGCCTTCCTCAGTCCGGCGAGTGATCGTGCTGCCACAGAACCTCCCCAGCAGTCGGAGACATCAGCCAGGCCCAAAGGTCCGGTGAAACGTCCGGTCGCTCAGGCCCCACGTGCTGTCCCGAGCCGGTGAACTAGGAATACCTCGCTGGCAGATCAGGGTCCAGGGAGGGATCAGTCGGACCACCCGAGGGAGTGACCTCAATGTCTCCACCCAGCTCGCTGCCAGCACTCTCAGACGTCGGCAGGGAGCGGCCTCGCTGTCCTCCAGAAACCGCCGACACCGAGTCCGCTGATGGTGAGCTCACCGCGCCGGCAACCGTTTGCCTGCCGTACCGGCCCGAGTCGGTGGCTGTGGCCCGCCGGTTCGTCGCGGCGACGCTGCGGGAATGGGGCCTGGGCGACCTGGTGGACGACGCCGCCGTGATCGTCAGCGAGTTGGTCACCAACTCCTTCAAGACCTGCTGCCAGACCCGCATCCTCGTCGGCGTCCGCCGTCCGACCGGCCGGATCGTCCGCATCCTCGTCGGTGACGGTTCCCGCTCGATGCCCGTGATGGTCCAGGCCGGGCCGGACGCCACGTCCGGCCGGGGCCTGGCGATGGTCCACCGGCTCACTCGCGGCCGCTGGGGCGTCACGCCCCTCCCGTTCGGGAAGGTCGTCCACGCCGACCTCGCGGCGCCCGCGCCGACCCCCCGGTGAACCCGCGACCGCCGGAGGAGAGTTACAGCTCCGACGATGCGCCGTCGTCCTCCGCCCCCGACCTCACCCGGGTCTGGGCCGCCTACGGGGTGTCCGCCGCGGCCGGACTGCACGTCATCACCGCGGCCCTGGTGCTGATCAACCGCGCCCACTGAACTCCCGTCCGCGCCGCCGGCCCGGCGGCGCGGACGGGCTCACCAACACTCATCGACGCTCAAGGAGGAAGCATGGGTTGGGGAACCGACAAGCCCAGCGGCGGCAAGCACGGCGGAAAGAAGGACCCCGGCACGAGCAAGCCGTCCCCGGACGGTCAGAACCCGGCGCCGGACCCGAAGCACAAGAAGGACGAGGGCCACAAGTGACGGACCCTGTGCATCGACCGGAGCAGGCCGCCGTACGCGGCCTGCTCCGGGCCGTCGGCGAAGCGCTCGGCGGCCCTGCCCCCCGCGAGTGGCAGGAGGCGATCAGAGCGGTCCCGCGCCACCGCTTCCTCCCCGAGCGGATCTGGTTGGACGACGACCGGAGCGGCTACGAGCCCTGCACCCTCTCGACCGACCACCAGCGCTGGTTCGAGGCGGCCTACACCGACGCCCCCGTCGTCACCCAGGTCAACGACGGCCAGGCATCGGCCGATCCGCCCGACCCGGCCGACGTCTGGCCCTCCTCCTCCGCCTCCGCCCCCTCGATCGTCGTCCGCATGCTCCGCGACCTCGACGTCCGGCCCGGAATGAACGTCCTGGAGATCGGCACCGGCACCGGCTGGAACGCGGCCCTGCTCGCTTACCGCCTCGGCTCCGGACACGTCACCTCGATCGAGATCGATTCCGAGGTCTCCGATCAGGCGCGGGCGTCCTTGAACGCGGCGGGCCTGGACGTGGACCTGATCTGCGGAGACGGCTCCCTGGGTGGGCCCCGACGTCAGCCGTACGACCGGATCGTCTCCACCTGTTCGGTCCGCCGCGTGCCTTGGGCCTGGATCGAGCAGACCCGGCCCGGAGGCATCGTCCTCACCCCCTGGGACACCCCCATGCTCTGCTGGGGGCTGCTCAAGCTCTCCGTCGAACGCGACCGGGCCCAGGGACGCTTCAGCCCGCACTCCGCGTTCATGCTGATGCGCAACCAGCGGCAGGACCTGCGGATCTTCCGCGATGTCGTCCGCGACGACCACGTACCGACGGAATCCGAAACCACGCTGCCACCGTGGAACATCACGGGCGACCGCTGGGAGGCCCGGTTCGCCCTCGGCCTGCGGCTGGGCGACATGTGGACCGCCTGGGAGGACGAGCCGGGCGTCGACGGCGTCGCCGCCCGGCTCTGGGTCGCGACCACCGATGCCCGTTCCTGGGCGGCCGTCGATCACGACGGCCGCCCGAGCGAACGCTTCACCGTCTGGCAGCACGGCCCTCGTCGGCTCTGGGACGAAATCGAAGCCGCCCATCGCTGGTGGGAGGAGAACGACCGCCCGGCACCCCAGCGCTTCGGGCTCACCGTCACCGCGGAGAGGCAGTGGGCCTGGCTGGACCAACCCGCCCGACCCGTCCGGGAGCTACCCCGTTGAGCCCACGGCTACGGCCCGGTCCCCCTTCGGAGG
>NZ_JBHVPH010000051.1:0-30594 GCF_042887425.1 Kitasatospora sp. NPDC057940 | reverse complement strand
GCGAGCGTCGCCACCCACCTCTTCAACGCGATGCCCGGCATCGCCCACCGCGCCCCGGGCCCGATCGTGGCGCTGCTGGAGGACGAGCGGGTCACGGTCGAGCTGATCAACGACGGCGTGCACCTGCACCCGTCCGTGCTCGACCTCGCCTACGGCACCGCCGGGGCGTCCCGGGTCGCCCTGATCACCGACGCGATGGGCGCGGCCGGCATGGGCGACGGCCTCTACCCGCTCGGCCCGCTCCAGGTCGAGGTCAAGGACGGCGTCGCGATGCTCCCGGACGGCAGCTCCATCGCGGGCTCCACCCTCACCCTGGACGTCGCGTTCAAGCGCTCGCTCACCGTCGACGGCCTGACGCTGGACCAGGCCGTCGAGTCGCTGTCCACCACCCCGGCCCGCCTGCTGGGCCTGGCCGACTCGATCGGCTCGCTGGAGACGGGCAAGCAGGCCGACCTGGTCGTGCTCGACTCCGAGGGCTACGACCTGGTCGCCGTCATGCGCCGCGGCCGCTGGGTCCTCGGCGGCGAGCGCTTGTCGCCCCGGGCCGGCTGACCGGCGGGGTGGCGGAGCCGCGGTCCGCAGTCGGCCGGTGTCCGCAGAGCTGCTGGAATCCCGGGTCGGTGCGGAGGAGCTCGGCGTACGTGCCGGTGGCGGCGGCCGTGCCGTCGGAGAGCATCACGACGGTGTCCGCCGCTTCGATGGTGGACATCCGGTGGGCGATCACGAGCAGGGCGCACTCCTTGCGGAGGCTGTTCAGGTTGACCGTCAGGGCGGCTTCGTTGGCGGGGTCGAGGTGGGCGGTCGGTTCGTCCATCAGCAGCAGGCGGGGGCGGGCCAGCACCGCGCGGGCGATGGCGATCCGCTGGCGTTCGCCGCTGGACAGGCGCACCCCGCGTTCCCCGACCTCGGTGTCGAGGCCCGCCGTCAGGCCGTGCACCTTCCCGGTGAGGTTGACGAGGTCGAGGACCTCCCAGAGCCGGTCGTCGGTGGCGTCCGGGGCGGCGTAGCAGAGGTTGTCCCGCAGGGTGCCGTGCAGGATCGGGCAGTCCTGTTCGACCCAGCCGAGGTGTGAGCGCCATTCCCCGAGGCCGAGGTCCGTGGCGGGCCGCCCGTCGATGCGGATGCTGCCGCTCCACGGCTCGTAGAAGCGGTTGATCAGGGCGAAGGCGGTCGACTTTCCGGCCCCGGACGGGCCGACCAGGGCCACCAGCGCGTGCGCGGGAACGGTGAGCGACAGCCCCCGGAGGACCGGTGCGTCGGGGCTGTAGCCGAACCGCAGGTCGCGGATCTCCAGCGAGGGCGCCGACGGCGGGCCCTGGTCCGGTTGCGGTCGGGAGGCGCTGCGGACGGCCGCCGTCGCGCCGGTGTCGTCCTCGATGGGGAGCGCGTAGACCTCCCGGATGCGTTCGTCGGAGCCCTTGGCCCTGTTCACCGAGGCGATGCCCGCCATCAGTTCGGTGACGGGCCCGGTGAGCTGGGTGGCGTACAGCAGCATCGCCACGAGGGCGCCGAGCGAGAGGGCCCCCTGGTCGATGCGGGCCGCACCGACCAGCAGGACCAGCACGAAGGCGGCGTTGATGGCCAGTTGGGCGGTGGGGGCGATCACGGCGGTGAGCCGGGCGCCGCGCAGCGCGGCGTCGTAGGCGCGGTGGGCCAGCGTGTCGAGGTGGTCGATCTCCCGTTGTTCGGCGCGGTTGGCCCGGACGGTCCGTAGCGCCGAGAGGGCTCGTTCCAGTCCGGCCGAGATCGCGCCGACGGCGGTCTGCAACTCCGTCGACGAGCGGCCGACCTCCGCCGACAGCCGGTCGATCACGATGCCGCACCCGAGGAGCACGCCGAGGACGAGCAGCATCAGGACCGGATCGAGCACGGACATGGCGACGACGCTCCCCAGCGCGACGCACAGGTTGGTGGCGATCTGGACGCAGACGTGTGTCAGCGCCTCGCGCAGGACGACCACGTCCGTCGAGGCGCGTGCCATGAGGTCGCCGACGCGCAGGCGGTCGAAGGCGTGCAGTCGGACCCGCAGCAGGTGCGAGCTCAGCCGGGTGCGCATGCCCAGGACGAACCGCTCGCCCGTGCGCTCCAGCAGGAAGACGGCGACGGCACCGATCGACGCCTGGGCCAGCAGCAGCAGGACGAGGACGGTGACGGGGCGCAGGAGGGGCCGGTGCGCGGTGAGCGCGTCGACCACTCCCTTGGCGGCCAGGGGCTGCGCGACGCCCACGGTGGCTGCGATCAGGGTGAGGAGCAGGGCGACGCCCAGGGGGCGCCGCTGCCCCCGGGTCAGGGTCCACAGCTGTCGAAGCATCGGGTGTGCGGCTCCGTCTCGTCCCCGTCCGCCCGGGGGTCAGCCGGCCTCGACCAGCCCGGACGACCGGAGTTGTCCGGTCATCGCCGTGATGTCCTGCTGGGCCTGGGCCGGTGCGATGCCGAAGTGGGCCGCGAACTCCTCGGCCACGTGGTCCGGGGTGGAGCCGTCCAGGAGGCGTTGCAGCGCGTAGGCGCCGGTCTGGTTGAGCTGCCAGTAGTGCCCGGTGCGCTGGTTCAGCAGCACGGCGCCGTCGTCCGTGTCGGTGGACACCGTGTGGGCGGTCAGGCGGAGCGTCATGGGGCCCTCCGGGCGGGGTCGTGGTGTCGGGTCGGTGTTCAGGCCGTACGCGCGGGCTGCTTGGGGGCGACGGTGACCAGGGGCCGGAAGTAGCCGTCGGGGTACGGTTCGTCGATCACCCGGCCCTCGGCCTCGACCCAGGCGTGCGCGGCGAACGGCGTCGTCCGCACACCGGCCTGCCAGGTGGGCCACACGCCCTTGAACCGGCACAGCACGGCGGTGGCGATGGAGCGTTGCAGGCAGTTGTGGACGGCGCAGCGCAGGCTGACCGCGACGACCGCGGTGCGGGCCGCGGACGCCTGGGCCGCGGTGCCCGCACGGGCTCCGGTGCTCAACGCCCCGAGGACGGCGCGCAGGTGCCGGGGCGGCAGTTTGGCCAGCGGCCGGGCCACGGCCACGGCCGTCAGGGGCAGCAGGCGCCGGTGCAGGGGCAGCCGGGTGCGGGGCTGGAGCGCGCAGGGCGGGCTGGTCACGGCGTCTCCTCGGACTCGGGTGTGCGGCGCGGCCGGCCGACGCGGCCGGGGGCGGGTCCGGCGAGGGCCGCCGGGACGGTGGGGCGGGCCGCGATCTCGCGCAGCCACAGTTCGGCGCCGATCGTCGCCTCCAGTTGGGCGGACCAGACGTCCCCGGTGCGCGGCGGGGTGATCAGGGTGGTCCGCATCCGGTCGACGTCGATCAGGCCGCGGCGGGCCAGCAGCGAGTCCGCGAACAGGTCCAGCAGGTCGGGTACGTGCTCTCGCAGGGCGCGGTCGACGGGCTCCTCGCAGTCGCCCTTGGTGGTCCGGTTCAGGATCACCTCGGGCACCAGGCCGTCCATGGCGGCGGCCAGCACCGGCTTGTAGCGCCAGGGGTCGTAGCGCTCGTGGGGGAGGATCTCCAGCACCGCCTCGACCACCCGGTCGTCCAGGTAGGGCAGTTCGAGGGGGAGCCCCTCGGCGGTGTACTCGCGGCAGAGCAGCCGGAGCACGGGGCCCGCGCTGCGCAGGGCGGTCAGGGCCTCGTGCTGTCCGCGGTCCGGCGCCAGCGGCGCGACCTGGTCCGCCACGGCGCGGAAGACCGCCCGGGTGGTCCGGACCGCGTCCCGGGTCGCCCAGGGCGTCGCCGGGATCCGCTCGCCCCAGCCGAGGGAGGGAGTCCGGGGCAGGGGTGCGGTGCGGGCGAGGTCGTCGGCGCACTGCCGCCACCAGGTGCCGAGGTCGCCGCCGTGCAGGAGTCCGGCCAGGCTGGGCAGCAGCGGCCAGCAGTGCAGCGCCCGGTGGGCGCGCAACTGCCGCCAGGCGGTCACCGGGTGGCGGCGGAAGAGCGTGTGCAGGTAGGCGGCGCCCCCGGTGAACAACTCGTCCGCGCCGTGCCCGGCCAGGTGCCGGGTGGCGCCGTGCTCGACCAGGTGCCGGATCCCGAACCGGATCGCGTTCATCCCCCGGGTGGCGGCCCGCGGGGCCTCCGTGTCGACCGCCCAGTACGGCGGGGAGAACACCGGTGGGGCGTCGGTGTCCGGCACGGTCAGGTGTTCGGCGCGGGTCAGCAGGCGTGCGGCCCGGCCGGCGTACAGCGGGTCGTCGTTGATCGCGCTGCCGCCGGTCCAGCAGAAGGTCAGCAGGTCGGGGCTGCGCTCGGCGGCGAGGAAGCAGAGCGAGGTGGAATCCATCCCGCCCGACAGGTCGGCCGAGAGCCTGCCCTGCTGCGGTTGCCGCTGGGCCACCGCCTCCCGCAGCCGCTCGCGCACCCCCGCTGCTCCCTGGGACAGGGGGAGGTGCGGCTCCGGCGGTTGCCACCAGCGCACCGATCGGGCGGCGCCGTCGGCGGGCAGCACGAGGCAGGAGTCCGCGGCCACCTGGTGCACGCCGCGCCACCAACTGCGCTCGCTCAGCGGGGCGAAGAGCATCCCGTAGGTGACGCTCGTGGCGAGCAGGTCCTCGTCCGGCTCCGCACCGGTCGCGGCGGCCAGCACGTCGGCCCGGTCTGCGGCGATCGGGACGTCGCCGAGGCGGGCGGTGAAGACGCAGCGGGTCCCGGTGACGGTGCCCTGGAACCGCACCTGTCCGTCGACCGAGGCCACCACATGGGTGTTGCCGGGCAGGGCGCGGACCAGCGCGTCCAGGTCGGGCAGGGCGCGCACGGAGGAGACCAGCGACCCGAGCCGGTCCGGCGTGACCGGGCTGGGGCCGAACACCGCCACGCGTACCGGGCCCGCCGCCGACACCACCAGGTCCTCGGGTGCCCACGAGCCGGCCAGCCAGGGCCGCCCGGAGGCGTGGGCCACCAGCTGGGGTGCTTCGCTGCCGATCTGACGGTGGGCCCGGGCACCGCCCGGGGAATCCGGAAAGACCACAAGGTGGTCGTTGAGCGACTGCACCTGCTCCACCCCCAGGAATCACGGCGGCATCCGCACCGCCGGTGTTTCGACCACGCCGCACCACGCACCGCTCCCGGCGCCGTGCTTCACCCCAGAACCGTGGAGGACGGGGGAGGACCGCACAACCGGTCGGCGCCGGGTTCCTTCGGATCACGCCATGTCGGTGGCGGTATGATCAGGTCACATCCACCGTGATGATATGGAGAGTTCGGGGGCGTCTCACCCGAGTTCGACCACTCCTGATCGGACTTCCCCCGATTGTGACCGATGTCCACCCGACCCCGCCGAACAACATTTCGCCCGCGATGCATCCGTGTGGATACCAAGTCGGCGCGTAATCACCGGAGTCGGTTTATCCCAGTGGACGCCCCGGACGGGAACCGGCTCAATGGTGTGACGCCATGCCAGGCTTCGACCTCGATGCATTGGAGAGCACCATGATCAGGAACCAGCAGCTGCCCAAGCGCTACACGCCGCCGGCGGCCGCCAAGGTCGGCTCCTTCACCAAGGACACGGACGGCACCATCTACACCCTGAAGGACGCGACGACGCTGGGCTTCAAGAAGCCGCGCTAGCCTCGGCCCTGCGCGACAGCGATCCTCTCCGACAGCCCGCCAGCTCTGCTGGCGGGCTGTTCCGCATGAGCCGGGCGCCGCCGGGCGCCGCTTCGGCGTCGGGAGCCGCGATCACCGCCGGGCCCGAAGTTCAAGTGTTGTCGGCCGGGTCGAGTCGGCGCCGCCGCGCCGCTCACAGCTCCCTCGGGTAGCCGCTCCGGGGATGCTTGGCGTTGGCGAGCTGTCGCCGGGGCGCCCGTGGGGGGCGGGACGGGGACTCGCGTGACGGCGGACGCGGCGGACTCCAGGCCGGGGTGGCGGTGCTCTCCGGGCCGGCGGGCGGGCTGCGCAGGGCCTGGGCCTCGATGGCTTCGGCGAGACGCTGCAGGGCGATCCGGACCTGTGTGCTCTGTCCGTCGCTGAGTGCCCCGAGGACCTGTTGCTCGATGGCCAGGCGCCTGGGCATGACGTCGTCGACGGCGGCCGCGCCCGCGTCGGTGATGAAGACCAGTGCCGCGCGCCGGTCCGCGGGATTGACCGTCCGGACGACGAGGGCGCGCCGTTCCAGCTTGGCCAGCGCCTTGCTCAGCGCGGCCGGCGACCGCCCCATCGAGGCGGCGAGGCGGCGCGCGATCGTCGGCTCGGTCGAGTGGCGGAGGTGGTAGAGCACGTCGAACTCCGATGAGCTGACGGCCGCCGCTTCGAACACCGGTTCAAGGAGGAACTCCAGCATCGCGTGGGCGTGTCGGAGGCCGCCGATGATCTCCATCGACGAAAGGTCGAGGTCAGGACGGCTCTGTACCCACAGCTGCCATACCGCCTGCGTTTCATCCATTCGTGCACATGCTCCAACTTGTTAACCGGTAACCTTTCAGTTACCGTATGACACGTGGCCCGCTTCGAGCTGGGCGACCTGGGCACGCTCATCGGAGACTTGTCCGGTTTTGTGCTCTCTGTGTAGTTGATCTGCTCATGTCATATGAGCCTGGACCGCGACATCCCGCCCGATAGCTTCTCGTCTGTGACCGGAGCTGAGGAAAGTGTCACCATGGTCATCGCACATGTCCCCGTCATCCCGTTCCCTGGAACGATTCCGGGATTGGGCTACCTCCGGCAGATAGTACTGGACCGGAATAGCTCGGTGTCCAGCCATTTGCGCGCGTCGGTGTCAAGCAGATCGGACCGGCAGCTTGCCGGGCCCGCATCGCCCAGCAGCGCGCCGAGAAAGTCGAGTTGACGCTGCGGCGGGTATGAACTCGCCGTACTGCTCGAACACTTCGAACGGCCCGAAGCGGAACGCGCCGGCGTGACCGGCTCCGCGCGGGCGGCCCGCCGCGGTCGCCACGGGTCGTCGTCTCCCTGTGCGCCGAGGCCGGTCGCCGTGCCCCGGTGCGCTGTTCACGGATCCGCCGCGGGCTGACCGCCCGTGGTTCGTCATCGAATTCAGAATGTCTCCGGCGGTCGCACCGTCGACCCCGAAAATCCGCATGGCCAGATTCCGGAAAAAGGATTCCGCGCGCTATGAACGATCGCTTGGGATTCAGTCTCACTCAATTGCGCTACTTCGTCGTCTCCGCCGAGATCGGCAACATCTCGGAGGCGGCGGAGAAGCTGTGCGCCTCGCAGTCGACGGTCTCGTCGGCGATCATGCGGCTGGAACGTCAGCTCGGTGTTCAGCTGTTGCTCCGTCACCACGCCCGCGGGGTATCCCTCACGCCGAGCGGTCGCCACCTGCTGCGGGAGGCGCGCGCGCTGCTCGGGCAGGCCAGGAGCCTCAAGGCGCAGGGCGACGCCCTGGCGGGCGACACCGCCGGCCGGCTCGACGTCGGGTTCTTCTTCCCGATCGCCCCGTTCCTGCTGCCGCTGGTCCACCGGCTGGCCGGGGAGCGGCACGGGGCGCTGGAGCTGAACCTCCACGAGGCGTCCGCCGACCGGTTGCTGGAACTCCTCCGGGACGGTCGGTGCGAACTGGCCGTGACGTACGACTTCCTGGCGGGCGACGCCAGGTTCCACCCGCTGGTCGATCTGCCGGTGCACGCCCTGCTGGCAGATGACGATCCGTCAGGACTGGTCGGCCCGCTCACTCTGGACGAGCTGGCCGGTCGACCGCTGGTCGCCCTGAACGTCCCGAGCGTGCTCCGCCACGCCGAGCGGATGTTCTCCCGCGCGGGCGTCCGCATGCCGCGGGTGGTGACGACGGCGAGCATCGAGACGCTGCGCGGCCTGGTGGCCGCCGGCGCCGGGTTCGCCCTGATGTATCAACCCGCCCGAACCGCGGCGACGTTGGACGGGGGCAGGGTCCGCGAGGTCGAGCTGGTCGGAGACCTGCCGCCCGTGGCCCTGGGCGCGGCCGTGATGCCCGAGCTGGCCATGAGCAGCCGCGGCAGGGCGTTCCTGGACGTGCTCAGATCCGCGGTCGCGGTCGGGGCCGGCCGGGGGCAGGTCGGGGCCGGTCGGGCGCAGGTCAGTGCAGGTCAGCAGGTAGTCATGGGTTGAGGGAGCGTCGTGCTGGCAGTCATCTTCGCTGGTCAGGGAAGTCAGGAAAAGGGAATGGGGGCAGAGGTCTTCGAACGCTACCCGGGGCTGGTCCAGTACGCCTCGGACGTGCTGGGGTACGACCTGGTCTCCTTGTGCACGGAGGATCCGGACGGCCTGCTGGGCCGCACGGAGTACACCCAGCCGGCGCTGTTCGTCGTCAACGCGCTGCGGACCTTCGAGCGGGTCCACCACGGGGACCGGGCGGCGGACGTCTACCTCGGGCACAGCCTGGGCGAGTACAACGCGCTGCTCGCGGCCGGGTCCTTCACCTTCGAGACGGGGCTGCGGCTGGTCGCCAAACGCGGCGAGCTGATGGCGGCGGCCTCCGGGGGCGGCATGACCGCCGTCATGAACACACCGCCCGCGCAACTGCTGGAGATCCTCGCGGAGGACGGCGTCGACGGCGTCGACATCGCGGGCCTCAACACCGGCTCGCAGGTGGTCATCGCGGGCACCCGGCCGGTCCTGGACGCGGCGCACGCCTGCCTGGAGAAGCGGGAGATCCGCTTCGTACGGCTCAGGGTGAGCGCGCCCTTCCACTCCCGGTACATGGAGCCGGCCAGGGTGCGGTTCGCCGAGTTCCTGACGGAGTTCGAGTTCGCCGATCCCGACACCCCCGTCATCGCCAACGTCACGGGCCGGCCGTACGAGCCGGGACAGGTGACGCACATGCTCACGGAGCAGCTGGTCGCCCCGGTGCGCTGGACCGACAGCGTCCGCGGGTTGCTCGACGGCGACGCCGGGCTGGAATTCACCGAAATCGGGGGCCTGGCCCTCACTCACATGGTGTTCAAAATCAGGGCTGGAGTCTGACGCATGGCAACCACGACGGACACGATCCGCTTGTACCTGGAAGACCGTTTCCTCTTCGAGTTCGACGACGTGATCACCCCGGACACCGACCTGTTCAAGGCGGGGGTCATCGACTCGTTCGGCTACGTCAGGATGATGAAGTTCCTGGAGTCCGAGTTCTCCGTCGAGATCTCCCCGGAGGACATCCTCGTGAACGTCTTCGTCTCGCTCACCGCGATCGACGAATTCGTCACCAAGAAGATCTCCGCGAAGTAGAAGGACGGATCATGTGCGGGCTGGCTGGTTTCCTCTCGACCTCGCTGCACCCCGGTGCCACCGCCGAGGTCATCACCTCGATGCTGTCGAACATCCACCACCGCGGGCCGGACGAGGCGGGCTACTACCTCGATGACGGCATGGCCATGGGGGCGGTGCGGCTGGCCATCGTCGACCTCGCCGGTGGCTCGCAACCCATGTCCGACCCCTCCGGGCGCTACTGGATATGCTTCAACGGCGAGATCTACAACCACATCGAACTCCGCGCGGAACTGGAGCGCCTCGGCCGCCCGTTCCGCACCGACCACTCCGACACCGAGGTCGTGCTCCAGGCCTGGATCCAGTGGGGGTCGGACTGCTTCACCCGGTTCAACGGCGCCTTCGCGGTCGCCATCAGGGACGCGGCGACCGGTGACCTGGTGCTGGCCCGCGACCGCTACGGCAAGCGCCCGCTGTTCTACGCCGACGCGGGCGGCGACTTCCTGTTCGCGTCCGAGATGAAGGCCTTCCGCGCCTTCCCCGGCTTCCGCTTCGAGTTCGACCCGAGGGAGCTGGCCACCACCTACGCCACGTGGACGCCGCTGCCCGACCGCACGCCGTTCCGGGGCGTGCGCCAGCTGCCGATGGGCTCCGTGCTGACCATCAGCGCGGGCCGCCGCTCGCTGCGCCCCTACGAGGACCTCGACTTCGACGTGCCCGGCTTCGACGGCACCGAGGACGAGGCGATCGACATGCTCCGGCAGACCCTGCGCACCAGCGTGGAGCTGCGGCTGCGCTCCGACGTCGAGGTCGGCGTCTACCTCAGCGGCGGCCTGGACTCCTCGATCGTGACGAGGCTGGCCACCCAGCTCTCCCCGTACGACGTCCGCACCTTCTCGGTGGCGTTCCAGGACAAGTCCTTCGACGAGTCCGACAGCCAGCGCCTGGTCGCCGAGCACCTGGGGACCCTGCACACCGCCGTGCCGATCACCAGCGAGGACATCACCGAGCACTTCCCGACCGCCGTGTACCACGCGGAGGTTCCGACCTTCCGCACCTCGTTCGTGCCGATGTTCCTGCTGTCCCGGCACGTCCGCGACGCGGGGATCAAGACCATCCTCAGCGGCGAGGGCGCCGACGAGGCCTTCCTCGGCTACTCGCTGTTCCGCGAGACCCTGCTGCGCGCGCGGTGGAACGAGCTGACCGACGGCGAGCGCCGCACCCGGCTGGCCGGCCTGCACCCGGAGCTGGAGCACTTCGGCTCCGCCCACCAGGCCCATCTGCTCGGCCTGTACCAGCAGTTCTCGGTGGAGCGGCTGCCGGGCCTGTTCTCCCACGAGATGCGGTACCAGAACGGGAGGTTCGCGGCCCGGCTGCTCGCCGACCGGATCGACCCGTTCGCCGACCTGCTCGACCTCGTCGCCGGGACGCCCGGCTACCCGGACATGCCCGCGATGCACAAGGCGCAGTGGCTGGAGTACAGGACGCTGCTGCCCGGATTCCTGCTGTCCACCCAGGGGGAGCGGGCCGCGCTGGCGCACAGCGTGGAGAACCGCTGCCCGTTCCTCGACCCGGCGGTGGTGCGCGCGGCCGCCTCGGTGAACCTGCGCTACGACGACGGCCAGGTCGAGAAGGCCATCCTGAAGAAGGCGTTCCGCGCCGAGCTCCCGGAATGGACCACCAGCCGCCCCAAGCAGCCCTACCGCGCGCCGGGCAGTGCCGCCTTCAAGGACAGCCGCCCGGACTACCTGGAACTGCTGCTGTCCGACCGCGAGTTGGCCGGGATCGGCTGCCTGGACGCCAAGTTCGCCCGGCGCCTGGTCGACAAGGTCATGACCTCGCCGGTGGAGGAGGTCAGCACCAAGGAGGACCAGACCTTCCTCTACCTGCTGACGACCGCCGTGCTCCACCAGCAGTTCGTGCGGGGCGGCGGTACGGCGCCGACCGGAGCGTCGAGCGCCGCGCTGAACCTGCGGACGACCGTGGACAACCGTCGTGCCGTGCAGCGGGTGGGGGAGAGCCGATGAACACCGACGACATCGCGATCATCGGGCTGGCCCTGCGGTTCCCCGGCTCCGACACCCTGGTCGAGCTGTTCGACCACCTCGCGGCCGGGCGCTCGCTGATCACCGAGGTGCCCGCCGAACGCTGGTCCAAGGAACGCTACTTCGGCGATCCGCGCAGCGGCGAGGAGAAGACGTACAGCGTCTGGGCCGGCTTCGTCGAGGACGCCGACCGCTTCGACGCCGCCTTCTTCAACATCTCCCCGCGCGAGGCGGAGACGATGGACCCGCAGCAGCGGTTCGCGCTGGAACTGGCCTGGAAGGCCATCGAGGACGCGGGCTACCGGGCGGGCGAACTCGCGGGCAGCCGCACGGGCGTCTTCATGGGCCTGTGCCACGGCGACTACGCCGAGCTGATCGAACGCGACGACGTGCCGACCGACGCCTACTTCCCGACCGGCACGGCCTACTCGATCGTCGCCAACCGGCTGTCCTACTACTTCGACTTCCACGGCCCCAGCATCGCCAACGACACCGCCTGCTCCAGCTCCCTGGTCTCGCTCTACGAGGCCGTCTCCGCCCTGCACAACGGCGACTGCGACCTGGCGCTGGCCGGCGGCGTGAACCTGTGCTGGTCGCCGAAGCTGTTCGTGGCGTTCAGCAAGGCGAGCATGCTCTCGCCCACCGGCCGCTCGCACGCCTTCGACCAGGACGCGGACGGCTTCGTCCGGGGCGAGGGCGGCGCCGTCCTGCTGCTCAAGCCGCTGGCCAGGGCGCTGGCGGACGGCGACCCGGTGCACGCGGTGATCAAGGGCGTCGGCACCAACCACGGCGGCAAGACCAACTCGCTGACCGTCACCAACCCGGCCGCCCAGGCCGCGCTGATCGAGGACGTCTACACCCGCGCCGGTGTGACGCCCGAGACGGTGAGCTACATCGAGGCCCACGGGCCCGGCACGCCGGTCGGCGACCCGATCGAGATCGTCGGCCTCAAGCGCGCCTTCCAGAGCCTGCACGACGCCCACGGGACGTCACCGCGGCCGGACAGCACCGGCATCGGCTCCATCAAGACCAACATCGGCCACCTGGAGTCGGCCGCGGGCGTGGCCGGCGTGGTCAAGGTGATCGGCGCGATGGCCGCCGGGACCCTCCCGGCGACGGTCAACTTCCGGACCAGGAACCAGCTGATCGACCTGGACGGCAGCCCGTTCTACATCGTCGGCGACACCCGGCCGTGGCCGGACGGCGACGGGGCGCCGCGCCGGGCCGGCGTCAGCTCGTTCGGGTTCGGCGGGACCAACGCCCACGTGCTGCTGGAGGAGCACGTCGGCGGGCCGGCCGACCGCACCGCCGAGCCCGCGGGGCCGTACGCCGTCCCGCTGTCGGCGAAGAACCTGGAGCGGCTGCGGGTGCTCGCGAGCGGCCTGCGGGACCACCTGCTGGCACCGGAGACCGCGCTGCGGCCGCGCCAGGCGCTGGCCGACATCGCCCACACGCTCCAGGTCGGCCGCGAAGCGATGCGGGTCAGGACCGTGCTCCTGGTCTCGGACCGGGAGCAGCTCGCGGCCGCGCTGGAGTCCGTCGCGGACGGCGAGGTGCGCAACCCCGCCGGAGCGGGGACCGAACTGGTCGCGGCGGCGCAGGACTGGGCGAACGGGGGCGGCGCCGACTGGCCCGGGCATCCCGGGGCGCGTCGCGTCCGGTTGCCGACCTACCCGTTCGCCAGGGACCGGCACTGGTACGTCACACCGCCCGCCGAGGCGCCGGGCGCCGCGCTGCTGCACCCGCTCGTCCACCGCAACACCTCCGACCTGGCGCAGCAGCGCTACACCTCCACGTTCACCGGCGCCGAGCCCTTCCTGGCCTCGCACCTGGTCCGCGGCCGGCGGGTGCTGCCCGCGGTCGCGTACCTGGAGATGGCGCGGGCCGCGGTGGAGCGCGCGGCGGCCCGGGAGGGCGCCGTCCGGCTGCGCGACCTCGCGTGGCTGCGGCCGGTCGTCGTCGGCGAACCGGTCGACGTGGACCTCGCGCTGACGCCGCGCGGGGACGCGATCGCGTTCGAGTTCCGGCAGGGCGAGACGGTCCACAGCACCGGCACCGCCGAACTGGTCACCCTGCCGGACCCGTCACCGCTGGACCTGGACGCCCTGCGCGCCGCCTGCCGCACCACCCGTGGCACCGACGAGGTCTACGCCGCCTTCCGCGCCCAGGGCCTGGAGTACGGCCCGGCCATGCGCGCGCTGCGCGGACTCCGGCTGGGCCGCGACGAGGCGATCGCCCGCATCCGGAGCACCGGCGCCGAGGGCTGCGTGCTGCCGCCGAGCGTCCTGGACGCCGCCTTCCAGACCTCCGTGGTCCTGACGGGCGCCGCCGCCGGCCCGACCCTGCCCTTCACCCTCGACGAACTCCAGGTGTACCGGCCCTGCCCGGCCGAGACCTGGGCCTGGGTGCGGCGCAGCGCCGGCTCCGGGTCGCTCACCACCTTCGACATCGACCTGTGCGACGGCGACGGCGTGATCAGCGCCAGCCTGCGGGGGCTCGCCCAGCGCACCACCGACGCGGGCCCGCGCGTCGTCACGGCGACCACCCGGTGGACCGACCGGTCGCTGGACGCGGACGGCGGCGCCACCCGCACCGCGCACCTCCTGACCCTGCCGGAGATCACCCGGGCGAGCCCGGCCGACGGCGTCGACGCCGCGACCGAGCAGGTGTTCGCCGAGGTCCAGCAGGTGCTCGCGTCCTCTCCCAAGACCGGGCACCGCTTCGTGGCCCTGGTCGACGCCCGGGTGCCGGCCCACTTCCACGCACCGCTGGCGGGCCTGTTCCGCACCGTCGCCCTGGAGAACCCGCTCGTCTCGGGCCGGGTCGTCCGGATCGCCGGCCTGGACGCGGCCTCCGCCGAGCAGCTCGCGCGGATCGTGCGGGAGGAGTGCGCCGACGACTCCGCCGACACCGAGGTCCGCTACACCGCCGACGGCACCCGGCAGGTGCTGGAGCCCGTCGAGACGCGACTGGACGCCGGACCGCAGGTGCCCGCGCTGCGGGCCGGCGGCGTCTACTGGGTCACCGGCGGTCTGGGCGGCATCGGCCGCCACCTCGCCCGCTACCTGGGCCGCGCGGGGGCGACGGTCGTCCTGAGCGGACGCTCCCCGGCGGGCTCGGTGGACGCCCTGCGCGCCGAAGGGGTCGACGCGCACTACCTGCCGGTCGACGTCGCCGACGCCGCGGGCGTGCGCGTCGCGGTCGACACGATCGTGCGCGAGCACGGGTCGCTCGACGGCGTCGTGCACGCGGCCGGCCTGCTGCGCGACCAGTACCTGTTGCGCAAGGACCTGGCCGACGTCCGCCTGGTGACGGCGCCGAAGGTCCGCGGCACGCTCAACCTCGACGCCGCCACCCGCCACCTCGACCTGGAGTTCTTCGCGCTCTTCTCCTCGGTCGCCGGCGTCTACGGCAGCCCGGGGCAGTCCGACTACTCGGCGGCCAACGCCTTCCTGGACGCCTTCGCCCGGCACCGCCGGACGCTGGTCGACGCGGGCGAGCGCAGCGGCCGGACCGTCGCGATCAGCTGGCCGCTGTGGGCCGACGGCGGCATGGCGCTGGACGAGGTCACCCGCGACTCCCTGCGCCGCGAGCGCGGCTGGGAGGACCTGCCCACCGAGGACGGGCTGCGCGCCTTCGGCCGGGCCCTGCTCGCCGACGCCCCCGCGCACCTCGTCGTCGCCTACGGCGCCAAGGCCACCCTGGCCGCGCAACGCCGGGCGGCCCCGGCCCCCGCGGCCCCGGTCACCGCCTCGTCCGCCACCTCGTCCGCCACCGCCGCGCCGTCAGGCGGCGCGGACGAGGGCGACCTGCTGCGGCGCACCGAGGAACTGCTCAGGGGAGTCGTCGCCGAGGTCCTGCGGCACGACCCGGAGCACATCGAGTCGACCACCAACCTCATCGAGTACGGCATCGACTCGCTGAGCATCCTCGGGGTGACCGCCCAGCTGGAGAAGGTGTTCGGACCGCTGTCCAAGACGATCTTCTTCGAGTACCTGAACATCGCCGAGGTGGCCGCGCACTTCGTGGAGACCCGGCGGGCGCAACTGGAGGCGGTGCTGGGGGAGACCGAGCAGGCCGAAACCCCGGAAGCCCCGAAAGCCTCGGAGCCATCGGAAGCCCCGGTCGTCCAGCCCGAAGCCCCGGCGGTCCGACCCGAGGCCCCGGCCACGCGGTTCGAGGCCCCGGCCGCGGCCGCCGTCACCGAGGTCCGCGAGCCCGCGCGCGACGACCGGCACGACATCGCGATCATCGGAGTGTCCGGCCGCTACCCCGGCGCCGACACGATGGACGAGCTGTGGGAGCTGCTGGAGAACGGCCGGCACACCTTCGAGGAAGTGCCCGCAGAGCGCTGGGGCCACGAGGCCATCCACGACAGCGACCGCTCCGTCCGCGGCAAGAGCGTGATCCGGACCGGGACCTTCCTGCGCGACCTCGACAAGTTCGACCCCCGCTACTTCCGGATCTCCAAGCGCGAGGCCGAGCAGATGTCCCCGGAGGTGCGGCTGTTCCTCCAGTCGGGCGTGGAGGCCCTGGAGGACGCCGGCTACTCGCGGCAGACCATCCAGCGCCGCTACCAGGGCGACGTCGGCGTGCTCGTGGGCACCATGAGCAACCACTACAACCTGTACGGCTTCCAGAACAGCCTGACCAGGGGCGCGCCGCAGAGCGGCAGCTACACCGGGACGCTGCCCAACATGCTGTCCTACTTCTACGGCCTGACCGGGCCGTCGATCTTCCTGGACACCATGTGCTCCGCCTCGTCGACGTGCGTGCACCAGGCCGTGCAGATGCTGCGGGCCGGCGAGTGCCGGATGGTCGTCGCGGGCGGTGTCAACCTGATGCTGCACCCGTACAACCTGATCACCTCCTCGGAGGAGCACTTCACCACCGGCACCTCCGACGTGATCCGCAGCTTCGGCCACGGCGTGGACGGCACCATCCTCGGCGAGGGCGTCGGCGCGGTCGTGCTCAAGCCGCTGGTCGACGCCGAGCGCGACGGCGACCACGTGTACGCCGTGATCAAGGGCACCGCCCTGTCCAACGCCGGGACGCGCAACGGCTTCACCGTGCCGAACCCGGGCATGCAGGCGCACGCGATCCAGAAGGCGATCGAGGACGCCGGCGTCGACCCGAGGACGATCGGCTACGTCGAGGGGCACGGCTCGGGCACCGCGCTGGGCGACCCGATCGAGGTCCGCGCCCTGACGTCGGCGTTCCGCAAGTACACCGAGGACCGCCAGTTCTGCGCCCTCGGCTCCGTCAAGGCCAACATGGGGCACCTGCTCGCGGCGGCCGGCATGATCGGCCTGGCCAAGGTGCTGCTCCAACTGCGGCACGGCAAGCTGGCGCCGTCCCTGCACAGCACGGAGCTCAACCCGGACATCGACTTCGCCGACACGCCCTTCCAGGTGCAGCAGAAGCTCGCCGACTGGCAGCCGATGGTCACCGAGGTGGACGGCCGCCAGGTCACCCACCCCCGGCGGGCCGGCATCACCTCGATCGGCGCCGGCGGCATGAACTCGCACATCATCCTTGAGGAGTACCCGGAACGGCCGGTGCGCCAAGAGCCCTTCGGCGAGCAGCTGTTCGTGTTCTCGGCGATGAACGAGGCCGCGCTCGGGCGCTACCTGGCCGTCTTCCGCGACCACCTCGCCGGGGCGCGGGAGGCCGACCTCCCCGACATCGCGTACACCCTGCGGGTCGGAAAGAACGAACTGCCGGACCGCTGGGCGTTCGTGGCGGGGGACCGGCGGTCCGCGCTGGCGGCCGTCGACGGCTACCTGGCCGGGCGGCGGGAGCTGCCCGCGCACGAACTCGCCGTCACCTGGGCCGGCGGCAAGACCGTCGACTGGGACCGACTGCCGACGGCACGCCGGGTGTCGCTGCCCGCCTACCCGTTCGAGAAGGTGCGCTGCTGGATCGAGCAGACCGACGGCGCACCGTCCGTGCTGGCCCCGCTGGCGCTGCGCGAGCGGCTGCACCCCTTCCTGGGGCGCAACGAATCCGACGTCCGGGGCCTGCGCTACGTCCTGGACGTCCACCTCACCGACCTGCTCGACTACGGCTACCGGCTGGCCAAGGCGCCGACCATCGTGCCCACCTTCGTGGTGGACCTCGCGCTGGCCGCCGCGAAGGTCAGCGGGTTCGCCGCCGAGGCGTCGGTCCACGACCTGCGCGTCCTGCGGCCGGTCGACTGGTCCACGACCACGCGGCTCGTCACGGAGTTCGCCGACGGCCACGGCCACGGCACCGTCCGGACCGGGGACGGGACGGCGGCGGTCGAGTTCACCGTGCGGGGGGCGGCCACGGCGCCGTCCGGCCGGGTCGATCCGACCGGACTGCGGGAGGTCCTCACCCGGGAGCAGTTCCTCGCCGAACTGGCCGAGGGCGGGCTGGACTACAAGCCGGCCTCGTGCGCGGTCGAGGGCGTGTTCCGCACGCCGGACGGCCGGACGGTGCTGACCATCGGCAGTCCCGCGTTCCAGCAGGACCACGTCCGGCGCAACGTCACCGTCGAGCCGTTCGTGCTCGCGGCGATCGCCCAGGGCGTGCAGTGGGAGGCCAAGCGCGCCGGGGCGCCGGACTGGACCCTGGTCGCGCTCAACCGGATCGCGGAGATCCGGGTGCGGGCCGGTTCGCCGGTCACGCACGTGGTCCTCGGCGACGACCGGATCCTGCTGCTCGGGGGCGCGGGCGAGGTCGTCGGGGAGCTGGCCGGGGTGCGGCGCGGTACCGGAGGGGTGGCGCCGGGCGACCGTCCGGCGCCGCAGGCCCGCCCGGTGCGAGAGCGGGAGCCGGTCGTACCGGCCGAGCAGGAGGTGCCAGTGGTGTCGGCAGTACCAGTGGTGTCGGCGGTGTCGGGTGTCGTGGACGTCCTGCGCTCCATCGCCGCCGAGATCCTCAAGTTCGAGCCGGAGGAGCTCGACCCCGGTACCGGACTGGACGCGTTCGGCTTCGACTCCATCTCGCTGGTGACCTTCGCGAAGGAGATCCACGAGCGGTTCGGGGTCGTGGTCAGCCCGGCGGTGTTCTTCGACGTCAGCACCCTGGAGGCGCTGGGCGCCCACCTGGTCGACGAGCACGGTGCCACGGCGAAGGCCGAGGCCACGGCCGAGGCCAAGATCAGCGCCGAGGTCAAGGTCGAACCCCAGCCCCAGCCCGAGCCCCAAGCCCAGCCCGAGCCGGAGCCGGTCCGCACCGGGCCCGACCCGCGCCGGCCGATCGCCGTCATCGGCGCGGCCGGGCGCTTCCCGGGCGCCCGCGACCTGGACGAGTACTGGGCGAACCTGCTGGCGGGCAAGGACTCCGTCACCGCGTTCCCGCTGCACCGCTACGACGAGGAGCAGCGCAAGGCCATCGAGGCCCAGGACTTCCCCCAGCGGATCGGGGCCCTGGACGACGTCGACGCCTTCGACGCCGGATTCTTCCGCATCCTGCCGCGTGAAGCCGAACTGATGGACCCGCAGCACCGCCTCGTCCTGGAGACGGTCTGGCAGGCGCTGGAGGACAGCGCGTACCGGCCCGCCGACCTGCCGACCAACACGGGCGTCTTCATCGGCGTCACCGGCAACGACTACGCGACGCTGCTCGCCACGCTCGGCGTGCGACCGGACGCCTTCACCTCGACCGGCACCACGCACTCGATCCTGGCCAACCGCATCTCGTACCTGCTCGACGTGCGCGGCCCGAGCGAACCGATCGACACGGCCTGCTCCAGCTCGCTGGTGGCGGTGCACCGCGCGATCGAGGCGATCCGCTCCGGCACCTGCGACCTGGCCGTCGCGGGCGGGGTCAACGTGCTGCTCAGCACGGACACCTTCGTCAGCGCGCACCGCGCGGGCATGCTCAGCCCGGACGGCCTCTGCAAGACCTTCGACGCGGGCGCGAACGGCTACGTCCGGGGCGAGGGCGTCGGGGTGGTGGTGCTCAAGTCGCTGGCGGCGGCGGAGCGCGACGGTGACGCGATCCTCGGGGTGATCCGGGGCAGCGCGTACAACCACGGCGGCCGGGCCAACTCGCTGACCGCGCCGAACGCCGACGCCCAGGCCGAACTGGTGACGGCCGCCGTCGGTGACCTCGACCCGGACACCATCGGCTACATCGAGACCCACGGCACCGGCACCGCCCTCGGCGATCCGGTGGAGGTCCGGGCGCTGCGCACCGCGTTCCGCCGACTGGGCCGCAGCGACGACGGGGCGTGCGGCCTCGGCTCGGTCAAGACCAACATCGGCCACCTGGAGTCGGCCGCAGGCATCGCCGGGCTGCTGAAGGTGCTGCTCGCGCTCAAGCACGGCGTGCTGCCCGCGACTCAGCACCTCCAGGAGGTCAACCCGTACATCGAACTGGCCGGCGGCCCGTTCCACATCGTGCGGGACAACGAGGCCTGGCCGCGCCCCCGCAGCGGTGCCGGCGGCCCCGCGCCGCGGCGTGCCGGGGTGAGCAGCTTCGGGTTCGGCGGCGTCAACGCCCATGTGGTCGTCGAGGAGTACGTGCGCGGCGACCGGGACGGGGAGGGCGACGGCGGGCCGGTCGCGGTGCCGCTGTCGGCCCGCACCGCCCGGCAGCTGACCGACCGGGCCCGGGGCCTGCTCGCCTACCTGGAGTCCCCGGAGTCGGAGCAGGTGTCGCTGCGGTCCGTCGCCTGGAGCCTCCAGGTGGGCCGCGAGGAGATGGCGGAGCGGGCCGGCTGGGTCGTCTCGTCCCGTGCCGAACTCGCGGACGCGCTCAGGGCGTTCGTCACCACCGGCGAGCGCGGAGCCGAGCCGGAGCCGATCGGGCGGTGGGTCGGCGGGGGCGCCGTCGACTGGCGTTCGCTGCTCGGCGACGGCACGCCCCGGCGCGCGCACCTGCCCGGATACCCGTTCGCCCGGGACCGCTTCTGGGCCCCCGGCACCCGGCAGGAGGTCGGCACGACCCTGCTGACCGCCCGCTGGACGCCGACGCCGGCCGCCGCGACCGGCCGGTACGACCGGCGCGTCGTCGTGCTGTGCGGGGTCGACGGGGAGGTGCCCGAGGCGATCCGCCTCGACTCGGCCAAGCAGCGGCCGGAGAGCCGGTTCCGCGACCTGTCGTGGCAACTGCTGGAGACCGTCCGCGGCCTCGACGCCCGGGACGGCAGCACGCTCGTCCAGGTCGTCACGGCGGACCTCGCTCTCGCGGGCCTGCTGCGGACCGCCACCAAGGAGAACCCGCGGATCGTCGGCCAGGTCATCGGCATCGAAGGCGTCCACGGCGTCCACGGCACCGACCTGGCCGCCGTCGTCGCCGAGAACGCCCGCGCCGCCGACGATCTGGTGCTCTACCGCGACGGCGTCCGGCACACTCGCGGCTGGGCCCCGGCCGAACTCCCGGGTACGGGTACGGGTGCGGGTACGGCCTCCGGCACGCCCTGGCGGGACGGCGGCGTCTACCTGATCACCGGCGGGGCCGGCGGGATCGGCGCCTCGACGGCCCGGCGCATCGCCGCCGACGTCCGGCGGCCGACCGTCGTGCTGGCCGGCCGCTCGCCGCAGGACGGCCGGATCGACCGCCTGCTCGCAGAGTTGCGGCAGGCCGGCGCGGACGCGAGGTACGTGCGCGCCGACGTCTCCCGCTGGGAGGAGGTGCGGCACCTGGTCGCCGAGGCGGGCGCCGTCACCGGCATCGTGCACGCCGCCGGCGTGGTGCGGGACGCGCTGCTCGCGGACAAGACCGCCGAGCAGTGGGACGAGGTCCTGGCGACCAAGGCGGACGCTCTCGTGCACCTCGACCGGGCCACCGGGCACTGCCCGCTGGAGTTCGTGCTGACCTTCTCCTCGGGCGCCGCGATCACCGGCAACCCGGGGCAGTCCGACTACGCGACCGCCAACGCCTTCCTCGACGAGTTCGCCACCACGCGCAACGCGCGGGTCGCGGAGGGGCTGCGCCGCGGGCGCACCCTGTCCATCGCCTGGCCGCTGTGGGAGGACGGTGGCATGCAGGTCGGCGAGCGGACCCGGGCCTACCTGTGGGAGGACCGGGGGCTGGCGCCGATGCCCACGGAAGCCGGGCTCACGGCGCTGGTCGACGCCTGGAACGCGGGGGCGGACCAGGTGTGGGTGCACCACGGCGACCCGACGCGGGTGCCGACCGGAACGCCGGCCCCGGCCGCCGCACCGGCTCCCGCGCCGACAACTCCCGCGCTGACAACTCCCGTGCCGACGGCTCCCGTCCGTGGTGCCGACCCGAACGTCCTCGGCCACCTCCTCGCGCTGTTCGCCGAGGTCAGCGGGCTCGCCCCGGGCGCGGTCGACCCCGACCGTTCGCTGGTCGACATCGGCCTGGACTCGGTGATGGTCATCCAGCTCAACCGGGAGCTGGTGCGGACCTACCCCGAGGTCTCCTCGACGATCTTCTACGAGCACCCGAACCTGCGGGCCGTGGCCGGTCAACTCGCCGGCCTCCGGCGGGAACCGGCGCACCAGCGGCCGGTCACGGCCGACCCGGCGGTGGCGGGCGACCAGCCTGCGGCGGCAGCCGAACAGCGGGCCACCGTCGCGCAGCCGGCCGCCCTCTCCGACCAGCCCGCGCCCGGCGCCGACGACCCGATCGCGGTGATCGGGCTGAGCGGCCGCTACCCGGGCGCCGCCGACCTGGACGAGTTCTGGGAGAACCTGACGGCGGGCCGCGACTGCGTCCGCGAGGTGGACCGCTGGCCGCTGGACGGCTTCTTCGAGCCGGACCGCAACACGGCGGTGGCCACCGGCCGCAGCTACAGCAAGTGGGGCGGCTTCCTGGACGACTTCGCCGCGTTCGACCCCCGGTTCTTCGGCATCGCCCCGCGCGACGCCTACGCCATGGACCCGCAGGAGCGGCTGTTCGTGCAGGCGGCGTGGGAGGTGCTGGAGGACGCCGGGTACACGAGGGCGCGCCTCGCCGAGCGCCACGCCCACGGGGTCGGGGTGTTCGCGGGCGTCACCAAGGTCGGCCACGCCCGGCACGAGGTGGGCCGGCTGCCCTCGGGCGAACTCGTGGTGCCCGGCCTGTCGTTCGCCTCGCTGAGCGCCCGCGCCTCCTACCTGCTCGACCTGCGCGGGCCGAGCCTGACGATCGACACCATGTGCTCGGCGTCGCTGACCGCGATCCACGAGGCCTGCGAGCAACTCCGGCGCGGCGCCTGCGAGGTGGCGATCGCCGGTGGCGTGAACCTCTACGCGCACCCGCTGGACTACGTCGAGCTGTGCCGCTCCGGGATGCTCTCGCCCGACCAGCACTGCCGCAGCTTCGGCACCGGCGGCCACGGGTTCGTGCCCGGCGAGGGCGTCGGGTGCGTGCTGCTCAAGCCGCTGTCCCGCGCGGTGGCCGACGGGGACCGCGTGCTCGCGGTGATCCGGGGCTCGGGCGTCAACCACGGCGGCCGTTCCACCGGCTACACCGTGCCGAGCCCGGTCGCCCAGGCCGACGTCGTCCGGCGGGCGCTGGACCAGGCCGGGATCTCCGCCCGGCAGGTCGGCTACGTCGAGGCGCACGGCACCGGCACCGAGCTGGGCGACCCGATCGAGATCACGGGCCTGACCAAGGCCTTCGAACAGGACACCGCGGAGCGGCAGTTCTGCGCGATCGGCTCGGTGAAGTCCGGCATCGGCCACCTGGAGGCCGCGGCCGGGGTGGCCGGCCTGACGAAGGTCCTGCTCCAGCTCAAGCACCGGCAACTCGTCCCGAGCCTGCACGCCGAACAGCTCAACCCGAACATCAGCTTCGAACGGACCCCGTTCCGGGTCCAGCGCGAACTGAGCCCGTGGCACTCCGACGGCCCGCGCATCGCGGCGGTGTCGTCCTTCGGAGCCGGGGGCTCGAACGCGCACGTGATCGTCGAGGAGTATTCCGTGCAGCCCACCGACGGCGCGATCAACGGCGCCGAACAAGCCCGACAACCCCAACAGGCCGAGCAGGCCGAACACGTCGTCGTCCTCTCCGCGAGGACTCCCGACCAGCTCACCGCGTCCGTCGACCGGCTGGCCGGGTTCCTCGACCGCAACCCGGACACCGCCCTCGCCGACCTGGCCTTCACGCTCCAGGTCGGGCGGGAGGCGATGGCCGAGCGGTACGCGGTCGCCGTCTCGTCGACGGCGGAGCTGAGGGCCGCCCTGCGGGCCGGCCAGGGGCACCGGGGCACCGCCGGGGCGTCCGGCGGACTGCTCGCCGAGATCGCCGGTGACGACGACCTCCAGGAACTGCTGGTCCGGCAGTGGATCGCGGCCGGCAAGCTGTCCAAGCTCGCGGCGCTGTGGGCGGCCGGTACCGAGGTGGACTGGGAGCGCCTGCACCAGGGCGCGCCGCGCCGGGTGGTGTCGCTGCCGACGTACCCGTTCGCCAAGGAGCGGTTCTGGATCGGCGACCTGGCCCGGCAGGCGCCGGCCCCCGCACTCGCGGCCGCACCCGAGCCCGTGCCGACGCCCGTGCCGGTCGCGATGCCGGCCGCGGCGCCGATCGCGGCACCGGTCGTCCAACCCGCCGTCACGCACAGGGGATTGGACGAGATCGTGCCCGCCGTGGTGCGGGAGAAGATCGCCCGCGCGCTGGCCATGGAGGTCGAGGAGGTCGAGGGCGGGCTGGCGTTCGCCGACTACGGCCTGGACTCGATCCTGGCGATCCGCGTGGTGGACCAGCTCAACGGCGCGCTGACGCTCGACCTGCCGACGAGCGTGGTCTTCGACTTCAGCACGGCCGACCGGCTGGCCGAGCACCTGCTCGCCGAGTACCGGGGCGTCATCGTCCACACGGAGGGCGCGCCGGAGCCGGCCGACGCACGGGAGAGCGCCGCGCCACCGGTCGCGCAGCCCGTACGGCCCGTGGTGGCCGGGCAGCCGCACAGCGGCACCGGGAGCTCGGAGCGCGGGCCGATCGCGGTGATCGGCATGAGCGGCCGCTTCGCCGGCGCCGACTCGCTGGACGAACTCTGGACGCACCTGGCCGACGGCGACGACCTGGTCACCGGGACGACCCGGTTCGACCTCGACGGCCTGAGCGCCTGCACCCGGGGCGGCTTCCTCGACCGCATCGACGAGTTCGACGCGATGTTCTTCAACATCTCCGGCACCGAGGCCGCGGTGATGGACCCGCAGCAGCGGCTGCTGCTCGAAGAGTCCTGGAAGGCCCTGGAGGACGCCGGCTACGCGGGCCGGATGGGCCGGGCGCGCTGCGGCGTCTACGTCGGGGCGTGGGCCGGCGACTACCAGGGGCTGCTGGATCCGGAGGCGCCGGCGCAGACCCTGTGGGGCAACATGACCTCGGTCATCCCGAGCCGGGTGTCGTACTTCCTCGACCTCAAGGGCCAGGCGATCGCCGTCGACACGTCGTGCTCCAGCTCGCTGGTGGCGATCGACCTGGCGTGCAAGGACCTGTGGTCCGGCGAGACCTCGATGGCGCTGGCGGGCGGGGTTTTCCTCCAGTCCACGCCGCGGCTGTACCGGCTCGCGGGCCGCGCCGGGATGCTGTCGCCGACCGGCCGCTGCCACACCTTCGACCACCGCGCCGACGGCTTCGTGCCCGGCGAGGGCGTCGGGGTCGTGGTCCTCAAGCGGCTCGCGGACGCGCTGGCCGACGGCGACCACATCCACGGCGTGATCAAGGCCAGCGGCGTCAACCAGGACGGCGCCACCAACGGGATCACCGCGCCGAGTTCGGTGTCCCAGGAGAGCCTGCTCGGCGAGGTGTACGAGCGGTTCGGCGTCGACGTGGAGCGGATCGGACTCGTCGAGGCGCACGGCACCGGCACCAAGCTCGGCGACCCGATCGAGTTCCAGGCGCTGAACCGGGCGTTCCGCGCCCGCACCGACCGGACGGAGTACTGCGCGGTCGGCTCGCTGAAGACCAACATCGGCCACACCCAGTTCGCGGCGGGCATCGCGGGCGTGCTGAAGGTGCTGCTGGCGATCAAGCACCGGAAGATCCCCGCCTCGCTGCACTTCGAGACCGCCAACGAGGCGATCCCGCTGGCGGGAAGCCCGTTCTACCTGAGCACCCGCACCCACGACTGGGAGAGCCCCGCCGGGGTGCCGCGCTGCGGGGTGGTGAGCTCCTTCGGCGCCAGCGGCACCAATGCGCACCTGGTGATCGAGGAGGCCCCGGCCGTCGCCGACACCGCCGTGCGCACCGCCGCCGCGCCGCGGACGGACCACGTGGTGGTCCTCTCGGCGCAGACGGAGGAGCAACTCCTCGAACAGCGGCGCCGGTTGGCGCTCCACGTCCGCGCCCACGCGTCGATCGACCTCGGCGACCTCGCCTACACCCTGGCCGTCGGCCGGGAGCGCTTCGCCCACCGCTTCGCCTGCGTGGTCCGCGACCGCGACGAGCTGATCCGGGTGCTGGACGGCACCGTCCCGGCCCGGCTGCCCGACGACGACCGGGCGCCGGCCGAGGGCCGACGCATACCGCTGCCGACCTACCCGTTCGCCCGCGACCGCCACTGGGCCCCGACCGGCGACGGCAACGGCAGCAGCGACAGCGGCGCCAGTGCCAGTGCCAGCGCCAGCGGCAACGGCAACGGCGACAACGTCACGCTGACCCGCACGGACGCCCTGCTGCGCGACCACGTGGTGCAGGGCCGTCACCTCCTGCCCGCGGTCGCCTACCTCGAACTCGCCCGCAAGGCGCTGGGCGCCACCCGGGTGCGGATGCGCAACGTCACGTGGGTGCAGCCGCTGGAGGTCGCGGACACCCCGGTCGACGTCCGGGTCGACGTCCGCGCGAGCGAGCAGGGCGGGCACCGGTTCGAGATCGGCACCGGCTCCACCGTGTGCTGCGAGGGCGCCATCGCACCGTCCGACGCCCCGCGCCCGGCACCGGTCGACCTCGCCGCGCTGCGCGCGGACTGCCGGGAGACCGTGTCCGGCGAGCGGATCCACGAGGCCCTGGTGGCGATGGGCATCGACCACGGCCCGAGCCTGCGGGCGATCCGGCAGGCGCACGTCGGCTCCGGCCTCGTCCTCGCAGAACTCGCCCTGCCCGACTCGGCCGAGCCCGGACCGCTGGCGCCCGCGATGCTGGACTCGGCGATCCAGGCGGCCGTCGCACCCCACCTCACCGGCATGCGGGACACCGCCGTGCCGTTCGCCCTGGACCGGCTCGACCTGTTCGCCCCGTGCCGGGCGGCGATGTGGGCCGTGGTGCGCGGCGGCGCGGCCGGGCCGCTCGACAAGCTCGACATCGACCTGGTCGACGCCGACGGTGCGGTCTGCGTGCGGCTGACCGGCTACACCTCGCGCCGCACCGTCCGGAGCGAGCCCGCGCTGTACGCGCCCGTCTGGGACTCGATCACCGCGACCGACGCGCCCGTGCCCGCCCGCACCGACCGGGTCCTGGTCGTCGGCGGACCGGCACCGCTCGACGGCGCCCTGACCTGGCCGCTGCCGCCGTCCGCCTCCGTCGAGGAGGCGACCGCCGCACTGCGCGACCTCGGACCGGTCGACCACCTGGTCTGGACGGCGCCCGAGCCCAAGCTCGACCCCGTCGACGCCGCCGGGTACACGGCCGCCCAGAACGACGGCGTCGTCGCCGCGTTCCGCCTGATCAAGGCACTGATCGGAGCCGGGTACGACGCCCGGCCGCTGGGGATCACGCTGGTCACCACCCGCGCGCTCGCCACCCACGCCGACGACCCCGTCCAGCCGGCGCACGCCGGGCTGCACGGCCTGTTCGGCTCCCTGGGGCGCGAGTACGAGCAGTGGACCGTCCGGCGCGTCGACCTGGACGGCCCCGACTGGCCCGCCGACCTCACCGCCCTGCCCGCCCGCTCCTCCGAGGACGCCTGGGTCCGACGGGCTGGCCAGTGGCTGGCCCGGCACTGGGCGCCGTGCGAGGCGCCCGCGAAACCGGTCTACCGCGAGGGCGGCGTCTACGTGGTGATCGGCGGCGCCGGCGGCCTGGGCACCGCCTGGACCCAGCACGTGGTGCGGCAGTACGGCGCGCACGTCACCTGGATCGGCCGCAGCGCACCCGACGCGGCCATCGAGGAACGGCTCCGCTCCGTCCAGGGGCGCGGCACCGTCCGCTACCTCAGCGCCGACGCCGGGGACCCGGCCGCGCTGCGCCGGGCCGTCGACGAGGTCAAGGAGCGCCACCCGCGGATCGACGGGGTCGTGCAGGCCGCGCTCGTCCTGCGGGACAGCACCTTCGCCCGGATGGACGAGGCCACCCTGCGCGCGGGGCTGGCGGCCAAGGTCGACGTCACGACGGCGATGGCCGAGGTCCTCGACGGCGAGCACCTGGACTTCGCCGTGCTGCTGTCGTCGATGCAGTCCTTCACGACGGCGGCCGGCCAGGGCAACTACGCGGCAGGCTGCACCTTCAGCGACGCCTACGCGCACGCGCTCGGACAGCACTGGGACACCCCCGTCAGGGTCATGAACTGGGGCTGGTGGGGCAACCTCGGGAGCGTCACCTCCGAGTTCTACCGGGAGCGGCTGAGCCGGGTCGGCCTGGTGTCGATCGAGCCGCGCGAGGGGCTCGCCGCCCTGGACGCCCTGCTCGGCGGGGACCAGCGGCAGCTGGCCTTCGTGAAGACCAACCAGCACAACACCCTGGCGAACTTCGACCGCGCCACCCAGGTCACCGTGCACGGCCGGACGCCCTCCCGGGTGCGCGGCGAGCTGCTGCTCGCGCCGGAGAGCGTGGACGGCCTGATGGACGAGGTGGTGCGGTGGCGCCGCACCGAGCGGGACCCGTGGCTGGCGAAGGTCCTGGCGGCCCAGCTGGCGACCGTCGACCACACCGCGATCCTGCCGGTGTACGCCGACTGGCTGGAGCACGCCCGGCGGGCCACCGTCCAGGCCGGGCCGGCGGAGGGCGTGCTCGCGGAGACCGTGCTCGCGCAGTGGGACCGGCAGTGCGAGTCCTGGTCGGCCGACGCCGACCGCAAGGCCGAACTGCGGCTGGCCTCCGCGATGCTCCGGGCGCTCCCGGACATCGTGACCGGCCGGACCAGGCCCACCGACGTCATGTTCCCGCGCGGTTCGGTGGAGCTGGTGGAGGGCTGCTACCGCAACAACCACGTCGCGGACGTGTTCAACCGCGCCATGTCCGGCGCCGCCGTCGCCGTCGTGTCGGAGCGGCTGCGCCGTGAACCGGGCGCGCGGCTGCGGATCCTGGAGATCGGCGCCGGCACCGGCGGCACCAGCGCCGGGATGTTCGCCGCGCTCAAGCCGTACCAGGAGAGCATCGAGACGTACGTCTACACGGACCTCTCCAAGGCCTTCCTCAACCACGCCCGCGCCACCTACGGGCCGGGCGTGCCCTACCTGGACTGCCGACTGCTCAACATCGAACGGCCGCTGGCCGGGCAGGACGTCGGCGAGGGCGGGTTCGACCTGGTGATCGCCGCCAACGTGCTGCACGCGACCAAGGACACCCGCAACACCCTGCGCAACGCCAAGGCCGCGATGCGGGCCGGCGGGTGGCTGCTGCTGAACGAGCTGTCGGCCTTCGACCTGTTCAGCCACGTCACCTTCGGGCTGCTGGAAGGCTGGTGGCTGTTCGACGACCGCTCGCTGCGGATCCCGGGCTCGCCGGCGCTGTCGCCGGAGAACTGGCGGGACGTGCTGGCGGGGGAGGGCTTCGGGACGGTCGTGTTCCCGCTGCCGCAGGCGCTGCCGCTGGGACAGCAGATCATCGCGGCGGAGAGCGACGGGGTGGCCCGGCAGGCGGTCGGGACCAGGCCGAAGGGCGTCACCCGGCCGGTGCCGGCTGCGGCGCCTGCCGCGGCAACTGTCGCGGCGCCTGTTGCCGTGCCTGCCGTGGTACCTGGTGCGGCACCTGCCGTGGTGCCGACGCCACGGCCGGAGCCCGTGCCCGCCCCGGCGGCCGCGAGCCCCGCGCCCGCTCCCACGCCCGCGCCCGCTCCCGCCGCCGCACCGGCGTCGCGCTCCGACCTCCCGGCGCTCATCCTCGACAAGGCCGCGGCCGTGCTCGGCATCCCGGCCGAGCGGATCGACACCGCGGCCCCGCTCACCCAGTACGGCCTGGACTCGATCCTGGTCCTCCAGCTCACCAACGCCCTGCGCGAGGAGTTCGGCGACGACGTCTCGGCCACCCTGCTCTTCGACGTCGAGACCGTCGACGGCCTGTGCGCCCACTTCGCCGGTGCCGGGGCCGCCGCGACGGCCACGGCGGATGCCCAGGCCGGCCCGGCGGGCGAGCGGTGGAACCTCTCATGCGGCCAGCTGACCATGTACCGCGACCAGCAGGGCTCGCCGGAGTCGACCGCCTACAACCTCCCGCTCCTCTTCGAGATCCACGGCGAGCTGGACGAAGCCGCCCTGGAGCGGGCGATCCGTGCCCAGAGCGGCATCCACCCGGTGCTGAGCGCCGTCTTCGGCGAGCGGGACGGCGTGCCGTTCATGGACATCGACCCGGGCCGGGCGCCGTCCTTCGAACGGGTCGACCTCACGGCCACCAAGCGCGCCGCCCAACTGGCCGGGCTGCGGGACTTGGTGAACCTCCCGTTCGACCTGGCGACGGGCCCGCTGGTCCGCGCGCACCTGGTCTCCCTCGCCGGGGGGCGGCGCCTGCTGCTGATCACCGCGCACCACATCCTGCTGGACGGCACGTCCACGGCGGTCCTGATCCGCACGCTCAAGGAGGCCTACCAGGGCCGGGGGAGCCTGAGCCGCACGAGCTACGGCGACTTCGTCGCCTGGGAGGAGGCGCTGCTCGCCGGCCCGCGGGCACGGCAGCACCGGGACTACTGGCTGCGGGAGCTGGCAGGTCATCGACCGGCGCTCGCGCTGCCCTACGACCGGCCGTACGACCCCAAGCGGATGCCCCGGGTGGACGTGGCGACGGTCAAGCTGCCGCCGCCGCTGGCCGCCGCCCTGGCCGACGCGGCGCGCGAGCACCGGGTCAGCGTCGCCACCGTGCTGTTCGCGACGTACGTGCGGTTCCTGCACCGGCTGACCGGGCAGGACGACCTGGTCCTCGGCATGACGGCGGTCGCCCGCTACGAGGAGCGGTTCCAGGACGTCGTCGGCCAGTTCGCGAACTGCCTGCCGATCCGCTGCACGGCCGTCGGCGGCTTCCCCGAGCTGCTGAAGTCCCTGCAGCGCAAGGTGGTCGGCGGCATCGAGCACGGCGGCTACCCGCTGCTGGAGATCGCCCGGGCCGTGGGCGCGGACGACGAACCGCTGGTGCTGACCAACTTCCTGTTCCAGAACTTCGACGGCGCCGACCTGCTGACCAACGCGGCCCCGGCCGCGTCCGGCGAGTTGGACCTGCGGCTGTTCGACGACCTGCCCTACGCCGGGGAGTACGTCCTCGCCGCCGAGTCCTACCGGGACGGCGAGGGGTTCAAGGTCTTCCTCAAGTACGACGCGAACGTCTTCGACGAGGCCACCGCGCGGCGCATGACGGAGGAGTGGTACGCGGTCATCCGCAAGGAGCTGGGCCTGCGGTAGGCCGTTCCGCAGGCCGCCCCCGAAGCCTGAAACC
>NZ_JBHVPH010000050.1:0-33227 GCF_042887425.1 Kitasatospora sp. NPDC057940 | reverse complement strand
GCCCCGGCGGCCGCCACGACGCCGGGCCGGCCGGGCCCGAGCGGCCGGAGGACGGGGGCGGCGACGCCGGCGCGCAAGAGCGCCCCGGCGCCCTCGCGGAGGCCGTCTGATGGCGGGCGGCGCGGCGCCGTGCGGCCCCGGGAGCCCGGTGGGGGACCCGGTGCGCGAGGTGATGGCCGAGCACCGGGCGCTGTGCGAGCGGGCCGTCGACCCGCTGGAGATCGCCGCCGGGCTGGAGGAGGCCGGGCTCGGCCCGCAGGCCGCCGCGCGCTGCCGGCACGCCGACCTGTTCTCGCTCGCCGAGGAGCTGTACGCGCGGGTGCCCCGCCGCCCGCCCGCGCCGGAGCCGCCGCGCGGCCGGGAGTGCGCCGCCGCCACCCGGGCGACGCTGACCGCCGCCGCGCTGGCCGCGCTGCCCTGCGCGGCCGTGGTCGCGCTCGGCGCCCGCTGGCCGGTGCTGCTGCCGGCCGCCGTCCCGCTGGTGCTGGTGCCCGCCCTGGCCGCGGACCCCGCCGCCGAGCCCGGCCCGCCGGACACCGGCCCCCGCCGCGCGGCGGACGGGCTGGGCCCGGCGCGGGCGCCGCGGCGGGCCGGCTCCCGGTGGCGCCCGGCGGCGTTGGGGCACGGGCTGGGCCTGGCCGCGCTGCTGCTGCTCCCGCTGGCCGCGGCGGACGGGGACCGGCGGCTGACCGCCGCGCTGGTGCTGGCCGGGGCGGTGTCGGCCGGGTCGGCCGAGCGGGCGGCCCGCTGGTACCGGCAGGTCGGCCGCGGCCATCTCGGCGCGGCGGCCACACTGGCCGAGTTCCGGTCCCGGATGCGGCCGGTGCTCCCGGTGGCGGTCGCCCTGCACCTGGCGGTGCTCGCGGTGCTGACCTTCGCCGCGCTGGCGGTGCTGACCGTCCTCGCACCGCGCCCCGGGCCGGGCCACGGCGGGGGCCTGCTGCACCTGGCGGCCGAACGGGCCGGCGCCGCGCAGTGGGCGGCGCAGGGCGTGCTGGGCCTGCTGCTGGTGCTGCCCGCGCTGCTGGCCCGCTGCGGCCGGACGGCGGCCGCGGCGGCGGGGGCGCTGGCCGGGCCCGCCGTGGTGCTGGGGCTGCTCGCCCTGGGCCGCTCCGGGCCGACGGCCGGGCTGCTCGGCGGCGGCGCGGTCGCCGCGGTGCTGCTGGCGTACGCCTGGGCCGTGCTCGGCCGGGCGGGTTCGCACCGCTGAGCCCCGCCCGCCGGTGCGGCCCCGGGTGCCGCCCCCTTCTCGTTGCTCTCACTCAGTCCGCTCTTGATTTCAGTCCGCCAGGTCGTCCCCGACCTCGCTTCGTGGAAGGACGCCCCCGATGAGGGTGCTGCTGCTGGGCGCCGACGGTTTCATCGGCCGCCGGGTCACCGATCGTCTGCTGATGGACCAGGAGTTGCAGGTGACGGTGCTCGGCCGGCGCGACTCGGCCGACATCCGCTTCGACCTGACCACCGGAAGCCCGGGCGCGCTGGCCCGGTTCCTGGACGCGGTCGCGCCGCAGGTGGTGATCAACTGCGCGGGCGCCACCTACGGCAGCTCGCGCACCCTGATCCGGTCGAACACGCTGGCCGTCGCCACCGTCTGCGAGGCGATCCGGCGCAGCCGGGAGCCGGCCCGGCTGGTGCACGTCGGCTCGGCCGCCGAGTACGGCCCGGTGCCGGGCGGGGTGCCGGTGTCGGAGCAGGCCGAGCCGCGGCCGGTCGGCCCGTACGGGGTGTCCAAGCTGGCCGGGACGGAGCTGGTGCTGGCGTCGGGCCTGGACGCGGCGGTGCTGCGGGTGTTCGACGTGGTGGGCCCGGGGGCGCCGACCGCCTCGCTGTTCGGGCGGCTCGCGGAGGGGCTGCGGCGGGCGCTGGAGCGGGACGAGGCCCAGGTGCGGATGCCGGACCTGTCCGGATACCGGGATTTCGTGGACGTGCGGGACGTCGCGCGGGCGATCCAGGCGGCGGCGGTGTCGGCCGCCACCGGGGTGGTCAACATCGGCAGCGGGCACGCCGTCCGGGCCCGGGACGCGGCCCAGCTGCTGGTCCGGGCGTCCGGCTTCGAGGGGGCGATCGTCGAGGAGAACCGGCAGGTCCTGCTGCCCGCGCAGGCCGGCGGCCCGGTCGGCGACCACCTGCCCGGACACCACCTGCCGGGCCACCGGGCGGAGGGCCACCGGCCGGAGGGCCGGGTCGCGGCGGGGGAGCCGGTGCCGTGGCGGCAGGCGGACGTGCGCACCGCCCGGGACCGTCTCGGCTGGCGGACACAGGTGCCGCTGGAGGAGTCGCTCGGGGACGTCTGGCTGGAGACGGCCTGCCGGGTCTGAGCGGCCACCGGGAGCGCCCCGGGCCTGTCGGCACAGGCCCGGGGCGCTTTTCCGGGCTCCGGCGGGCGGTCCCACGATCCGACGCCGGCCGTCTCGCCCATCGGACGAGCTGTCTCGGAATACCGGAGGGGCGTGACACTGTTGGCCTAGGAGCCACCCGCGTGGCGGCGCAGCAACCACCATGAGGCTGGCCCAGGCCACCTGAACCAGACACCCATCGGAGTCCCCGTGTCGTTGCCACCCCTGGTCGAGCCGGCCGACGAGCTCACCGTTGACGAGGTCCGCAGGTACTCCCGCCACCTGATCATCCCCGACGTGGGCATGGCCGGGCAGAAGCGGCTGAAGAACGCCAAGGTGCTGTGCGTCGGCGCCGGCGGCCTGGGCTCGCCCGCGCTGATGTACCTGGCCGCGGCCGGTGTCGGCACGCTGGGCATCGTCGAGTTCGACGTGGTCGACGAGTCGAACCTGCAGCGCCAGATCATCCACGGCCAGTCGGACGTGGGCCGCTCCAAGGCGGAGTCGGCGCGGGACTCGGTCAAGGAGATCAACCCCTACGTCGACGTGATCCTCCACGAGGAGCGCCTCGACAACTCCAACGTCATGGAGATCTTCTCCGGCTACGACCTGATCGTGGACGGCACCGACAACTTCGCCACCCGCTACCTGGTGAACGACGCCGCGGTGCTGCTCGGCAAGCCGTACGTGTGGGGCTCGATCTACCGCTTCGACGGCCAGGCCAGCGTGTTCTGGGCCGAGCACGGCCCCTGCTACCGCTGCCTCTACCCGGAGGCCCCGCCGGCGGGCATGGTCCCCTCCTGCGCCGAGGGCGGCGTGCTGGGCGTGCTGTGCGCGTCCATCGGCTCGATCCAGGTCACCGAGGCGATCAAGCTGCTGGCCGGCGTGGGCGACCCGCTGGTCGGCCGGCTGATGATCTACGACGCCCTGGAGATGAACTACCGCCAGGTGAAGGTCCGCAAGGACCCGGACTGCGCCGTCTGCTCCGAGCACCCGACGGTCACCGAGCTGATCGACTACGAGGCCTTCTGCGGCGTGGTGTCGGAGGAGGCGCAGGCCGCCGCCGCCGGCTCGACCGTCACCTCGGCGCAGCTCAAGCAGTGGCAGGACGACGAGGAGGACATCTTCCTGATCGACGTCCGCGAGCCCGGCGAGTACGAGATCGTCAACATCCCCGGCGCGGTGCTGATCCCGAAGAACGAGTTCCTCATGGGCGACGCCCTGGAGAAGCTGCCGCAGGACCGCAAGATCGTGCTGCACTGCAAGTCGGGCGTGCGCTCGGCCGAGGTGCTGGCCGTGGTCAAGGCGGCCGGCTTCGCCAACGCCGTCCACCTGGGCGGCGGCGTGCTCGGCTGGGTCAGCCAGATCGAGCCGCACAAGCCCGTCTACTAGGACGCCGGAACGTAGACGCCGGAACGTATCGGAAGGGCCCGCCTCGGCGGGCCCTTCCGCGTGTCCGGTGGACGTCAGAGCGCGCCGCGGCGCTGCAGCACGTTGTAGGAGATCCAGCCCGGCAGCACCGGCAGCCAGAAGGTGAGCGCCCGGTAGAGGAAGACCGCCGGGGTGGCGACCGCCGGCGACACGTCCGCGACCGTCAGGGCGCCGATCAGGGCGACCTCGACCGGGCCGATGCCGCCCGGGGTGGGGATCGCCGAGCCGGCCGCGTTGGCGGTCAGGAAGACCACCGCGACCGCCGAGAAGCTGACGTCGCCGCCGAAGGCCTGCACCGAGGCGTCCAGGCAGGCGGTGAAGGACAGGGTCAGCAGCAGGATGCCGCCGAAGCCGGTGACCAGCTTGCTGGGCGTCTGCATCAGGTCGAGCATCCGCGGCACCACGCCGAAGAACAGCGAGCGCAGCCGGCCCAGCACGAACCGGCGCAGCGGCGCGACCGCCGCCACCACCAGGGCGAGCACGGCGGCGGTCAGCACGCCGATGATCACCGCGCGGGAGGCGGACAGGTCGCCGTTGGTCTGGCTGCCGGTGATCAGGCCGAAGCTGAACAGCAGCAGCAGGTGCCCGGCCAGGCCGGCCAGCTGGGAGGCGCCGACCGAGGCCACCGCCTGGCCGGAGCGGATCCCGGCCTTCTGCAGGTAGCGGGTGTTGAGCGCGATGCCGCCGATCGCGGCGGGCGCGACCAGCTTGACGAAGGAGCCGGCCAGCTGGGCCGCGACGGTGCGCCGGAACGGCAGCTTCTCCGGGACGAAGCCGGTGAGGCTCATCGCGGCGGCGACGTAGCTGAACGCGGCCGCCAGCAGGGCCGCCGCCGCCCAGACCCAGTCCATCTGGGAGAGCTTGAGCTGGGCCGGCTTGATGGTGGTCAGCGCCAGGTAGGCGGCGAAGGTGAGCGCGATCACCATGATCAGGCTCTTCGGCTTCAGCCGCTCCAGCTTGGCCGGCTCCATCGGGGCCTCGGGGGCGATCTGGAGGATCTGGCCGCGGATGCGGCTCAGCAGGTCCTCGCCGGCCACCGCGATGTCCTCCTCGGCCTGCTGCTGGGTGCGCTCGCCGGCCGCGACCTGCTCCAGCGCCCTGGCCCGGGCGACGGTCTTGCGCTCCTTGGTGAGCCGCGCGAGGTCGACCCTGGTGGAGCGGCTCATCCCGACCGGCTGGAGCAGCGGCAGGGCCTGGGCGACCCGGTCGGCGCCGAGCACCGCGTTGGCGGTGGCGACGGCCCGCTCCGGGCCGATCCGCAGCGCGAAGGTGGTGACCAGCTGGGCGACGTCGATGCGCAGCGTCAGGTCGGTGGCGGCGATGTCGCCGCCGGAGAGGTTGACCAGGCAGGCCGTCTTCTCGTCCACCACCAGCAGCGACTCGCCGGTCAGCCGGCGGTGGGCGATCCGGCGCTCGTGCAGGGCCGCCACCGACTCCCAGAGCGAGGCCATCACCTGGTCGGTGACCTCCTCGTCGGAGAGCTCGTCCAGGATGCGGCCCTCGACCTTGCCGTAGACCAGGATCGCGGCGTCCGGACCCAGCTCGGAGGTGGCGACCAGCTGCGGCGCGCGGGCGCCCGAGGCGGCCGCCGCGTAGGCGATCAGGGCCTCCTGCTCCAGCGCCTGGCGCAGCGACTGCGGGCTGCGGCGCACCGCCACCGAGCGCAGCCGCAGCCGCCGCCAGGCCCGGTAGAAGAAGCCGGAGGCCTGCTGCTCGCGGTCGATGATGTGGACGTCCAGCGGCGGGCCGCTCTGCTGGGTGACGTAGTAGCGGCGGGTGCCGCCGGGCGCGTCCGGGGCGCGGTGGGCGCTCTCCGGGGTGAAGCCGACCTTGCGCAGGCCGATCATCAGGTGCTGGCCGGTGGGCCGGATGTTCGGGGAGCCGATCGCGTACAGCGTGCCGTACGCGACGGACCAGCCGATCAGGACGGTGAGCAGCAGCGACAGCGGGGTGGTGTAGCCGCCGAGCAGTTCGGTGATCCCGCTGAAGACCACCACCACCCACAGGGCGACCCGCCACCGGGGGCGGCTCGACATGCCGACCGCGGTCATGTAGGCGATCACCGGGGCGAGGTAGCCGTGCACCGGGTCGGTGAGGGTGCCGTTGCTGTCCATCGGCAGCCTGGTCAGCGCGTCCCGGATGTGGTCGGAGGCGCCTTCGGCCACCCACCAGTCGATGCCCAGCGAGACGCCGTAGGCGAGCACCGAGGCGAGCACGCCGTCGGCGACCCGCAGGCCGTCGCGTTTGATCAGCCGCTCGACCGCGAAGGCCAGCGGCACGGCGAGCACCGCGACGCTGGAGAGCAGGCCGGTGATCGTGGAGAGCACCGCGGAGAAGTGCGGCGCGTTGGTGGCGATGTCCTGTTCGATGCCGGTGGTGGTCGAGGTGGCGATGCCCGCCAGCACGAAGACGGCGACTATGCCGAAGACGCCGGCCAGGAAGCGGATCAGGTCGGACGGGCGGTGCGCCCGGGCGGCGAGCAGGGGCTCGTCGACGTCCAGGTGCGGGGTGCCGTCCAGCGGGTCGTGGTAGTCGGGCAGCGGGCGCCGGGCCGGCGGTTCGGCGGCGGCCGGCCCCGGGATGGCCGGTTCCCCGGGGGCCTCGGCGGCTCCGGAGGGTTCGGCGGGTTCTTCGGAGGCCTCGGCGGGCGCGGGGGTCTTGATCGTCAGGTCCTTGATCAGGGAGACTTCCGGCGTGGGCCCGGTCGCGGGCCCGCCACCGGGAGCCGAGGGCACGGCGGCGGCGGACTCGTCGGAGTCCTCGTCCACACCCACGTCAGCCGTCCCGGTCATCTGGTCTTGTCCTCGTATCACCACTCACCGCCCCGAAGATGGTGGCATGCCTCGGCGCCCCGTGCTGGACAGGGGCCGGATCGGGCGCGGCGGATCTTTCGTACGGGGCCGCGGGTGCGCCCCCGTGCGGAAGAATGCCGCAGGTGACGGACGTAACAGACGACGGCCTCCCGGACACCCTGCCGCCCTTCGCCGAACTGGTGCTCGACCTGACCGAGCGGATTCCACCCGGCAGAGTGATGACCTACGGGGACGTTGCCGAGTACCTCGGCCAGGGCGGCCCCCGGCAGGTCGGCCGGGTGATGGCCCTGTACGGCGGCTCGGTCCCCTGGTGGCGGGTCATCCGCGCCGACGGCCGCTTCCTGCCCGGGCACGAGCACCGCGCCCTCGCCCACTACGGCGAGGAGGGCACCCCGCTGCGCGAACTCGCCGACCCGCCCCGGGTCGACCTGCGGCGGGCCCGCTGGGACGGGCGGGAGCCGGGCGCCGAGCGATGAGGCCGCCGCGGAACGCGTGACGAGGCCGCCGCGGACCGGGCCGCCGCGGGATGCCGCGAAACCGCCGCGCCGACGGGAATGACGGGGCAGGATCGTAGGCTCGATACGGGCGGGCCCCGGCGGGCCCGCCCGGCCACGCCTCCAGCACAACCCCAGGATCCGCCTCCGTGAGTTCCCCGTACCGGCTCGTGCGCAGCCCGCTCGTCCAGCCCGCCCCACCCGTGCTGGACGAGTACCAGCGCGCCGTGGTCGAGCACGCCGGCGGGCCGCTGCTGGTGCTCGCCGGCCCCGGGACGGGCAAGACCACCACCCTCGTCGAGGCCGTCGCCCGGCGGATCGAGAACGGCACCGACCCCGAGCGCATCCTCGTCCTCACCTTCAGCCGCAAGGCCGCGACGGAACTGCGCGACCGGATGTCCGCCCGGCTCGGCTCCTCCTCGGCCGCCCCCCAGGCCACCACCTTCCACTCCTTCAGCTACGCCCTGCTGCGCGCCCACCAGGACCCGCAGGACTACGCCGAACCGCTGCGGCTGCTCTCCGGCCCCGAGCAGGACGTCATGGTCCGCGAACTGCTGGCCGGCGGCGCCGAGGACGCGAAACTCGGCAGCTCCCGGATCCACTGGCCGCTCGACCTGCGGGCCTGCCTGACCACCCGCGGCTTCGCCGACGAGGTCCGCGCCGTCCTCGCCCGCAGCCGCGAGCTGGGCCTGGGCGAAGCCGAACTGGAGCGCTTCGCCCAGGGCGTCCAGCGCCCCGACTGGGCCGCCGCCGCGCACTTCCTCGCCGACTACCTCGACGTGCTCGACCTGCGCGGCGTCCTCGACTACGCCGAACTCGTCCACCGGGCCGTCCTGCTCGCCGAACGCCCCGAGGTCGCCGAGCAACTGCGGCGGCGCTACGAGGTGGTGTTCGTCGACGAGTACCAGGACACTGACCCCTCCCAGGTCCGGCTGCTGCGCCAGCTGGCCGGCGGCGGCCGCGAACTCGTCGCGGTCGGCGACCCCGACCAGTCGATCTACGCCTTCCGCGGCGCCGACATCAACGGCATCCTCGACTTCCCGCAGACCTTCCGCCGGGCCGACGGCGAACCCGCCGACGTCAAGGTGCTGCGCGTCTCCCGCCGCTCCGGCGCCGTCCTGCTCGCCGCCTCCCGGGAACTCGCCCGGCGGATGCCGATGGGCCGGCTGCCCGCCGACAAGCTCGCCCAGCACCGCGCGCTGCTGCCCTCCCGCGAGGGCGGCCGGGCCGAGGTCTACACCTACCCCACCCCCGGCGCCGAACTCGACTCGATCGCCGACCTGCTGCGCCGCGCCCACCTGGAGGACGGCGTGCCCTGGGGCGAGATGGCCGTCCTGGTCCGGGCCGGCGCCCGCTCCATCCCCGGTGTACGGCGGGCGCTCAGCGCGGCCGGCGTCCCGCTGGAGATCGACGGCGACGACCTGCCGCTGCGCGAGGAGCCGGCCGTCGCCCACCTGCTGCTCGCCCTGCGGGTCTGCGCCGAACAGGCCGCCCGCGACCGGCACGGCGACCCCGACGCACCCGACCCGCTCACCACCGACCTCGCCCACGCCCTGCTCACCGGCCCGCTCGGCGGCCTCGACGGCTCCGACCTGCGCCGCCTCGGCCGCGCCCTGCGCGAGGAGGAACGCGCCGCCCTGCGCGCCGACGGCGACCCGGCAGCCCCCCGCCCGGCCGGCGACCTGCTGCGCGAGGCCCTCGCCGAACCCGAGCGGCTGATCGCCCTCGACCCCGCCCACGCCCGCCGGGCCCGCGACCTCGGCACCCTGCTGCGCAAGGTCCGCGAACGCCTCGCCGGCGGCTGCACCGCCGAGGAGGCGCTCTGGGAGCTGTGGGACGGCAGCCGCCGCTGGCGCGAGCGCCTGGAACGGGCCGCCCTGCGCGGCGGCGCCGCCGGCCGCAACGCCGACCGCGACCTCGACGCGCTGTGCGCCCTGTTCGAGACCGCCGCCCGCGCCGAGGAACAGGTCACCGGCCACCGCGGCGCCCTCGACCTGCTCGCCGAGCTCGACGCCCAGGACATCGCCGCCGACACCCTCACCGTCCGGGCCGTGCGCCCCGAGGCCGTCCGGCTGATGACCGCCCACCGCTCCAAGGGCCTGGAGTGGCGCCTGGTCGTCGTCGCCGGCGTCCAGGACGGCCTCTGGCCCGACCTGCGCCGCCGCGGCTCCCTGCTGGAGGCCGACCGGATCGGCCGCGACGGCCTCGCCGAACCGCTCTCCCCGGGCGCCCTGCTCGGCGAGGAGCGCCGGCTCTTCTACGTCGCCGCGACCCGCGCCCGGGAGCGGCTGATCGTCACCGCCGTCAAGGCCCCCGCCGACGACGGCGACGAACCCTCCCGCTTCCTGCGCGAGCTCTACCGCGAGGACGTCGACCCGCGCACCGGCAGGGTCGTGCGCCGCACCCCGCCGGTCGTCGTCGAGGACGTCACCCACCGCCCGCGCCGCCCGCTGTCCGTCGCCGCGCTGGTCGCCGAACTGCGGGCCGTCACCGTCGACCCGGCCCGCTCGCCCGAACTGCGCCGGGCCGCCGCCGAACGGCTCGCCCTGCTCGCCGCCGCCACCGACGACGAGGGCCTGCCGCTGGTGCCCGCCGCCCGCCCCGACCGCTGGTGGGGCCTGGCCGACGCCACCGCCGCCCCCGACCCGCTGCGCAGCGCAGACCTGCCGGTGCGGCTGTCCGGCAGCGGCCTGGAGCAGCTGGAGAACTGCTCGCTGCAGTGGTTCCTGGACAAGGAGGTCAAGGCCCGCGCACCCGGCTCCGCCGCCCAGGGCTTCGGCAACGTCGTGCACGCGCTCGCCGACGAGGTCGGCTCCGGACGCACCCCCGCCGACCTCGCCGTCCTGATGGAACGCCTGGACACCGTCTGGGACGCGCTGGCCTTCGACGCGCCCTGGAAGTCCCAGCAGGAGAAGACCCAGGCCCGCGCCGCCCTGGAGCGCTTCCTCAACTGGCACGTGCTGGAACGCGGCCGCGACCTCGTCGCCACCGAGCACGGCTTCGACGTCACCCTCGACGCCGGCGGCGTCTCGGTGCGCATCCGCGGCTCGATGGACCGGGTCGAGAAGGACGCGGCCGGGCGCGCCTACGTCGTCGACTTCAAGACCGGCAAGCAGATCCCCACCGACAGGTCGCTGCCCGAGCACAAGCAGCTCGCCGTCTACCAGCTCGCCGTCCGCGCCGGAGCCCTCAACGAGCTGCCCGGCTTCGCCGACCGCCCCCCGGCCACCGGCGGCGCCGAACTCGTCCACCTGCGCGAGCCCGCCGCCAAGGCCGCCCAGGACGCCCCCAAGGTGCAGCGGCAGGACCCGCCGGAGGGCGAGCCGTGGATCGAGAACCTGCTCGCCGACGCGGCCGGCCGGGTCCTCGCCGAGCGCTTCGTCCCGCAGACCGGCGGCGGCTGCGACCGCTGCACCTTCCGCCGCAGCTGCTCCGCCCAGCGGGACGGGGCGCAACTCGTCGAGTGAAGGTTGTCCGCCGCTCCGGTTAACGTTGCGGGGTGACCGCCGTGCTCAGCCATCCCGACCAGCTCAAGGAGCTGCTGGGCATCCCGTTCAACCGGGAGCAGATGGCGGCCATCGGCGCCCCCCTGGAACCGGCCGTGATCGTGGCCGGCGCCGGCTCCGGCAAGACCACGGTGATGGCCGCCCGGGTGGTCTGGCTGGTCGGCTCCGGCGCCGTCCGGCCCGAGGAGGTGCTCGGCCTCACCTTCACCAACAAGGCCGCCGGCGAACTCGCCGAACGCGTGCGCACCGCCCTGCTGCGGGCCGGAGTGGCCGGGGAGGACGACGCGGAGCCGCTCGGCGAACCGGAGATCTCCACCTACCACGCCTTCGCCGGCCGGCTGCTCAAGGAGCACGGCCTGCGGATCGGCATCGAGCCCGACGTGCGGCTGCTCGCCGACGCCACCCGCTTCCAGCTCGCCGCCAAGGTGCTGCGCACCGCCCGCGGCCCGTTCCCCGCGCTCACCGGCACCTTCGCCAACCTGGTCGCCGACCTGATCGCCCTGGACGGCGAACTCGCCGAGCACCTGGTCGAGCCGGACACCCTGCGCGCCCACGACGAGGACCTGCTGGACACCCTCGCCACCGTCAAGCTCACCAACGACGACCTGCGGGCCGTCCCCGCCACCGCCCGGGCCCGGCTGGAGCTGCTGCGCCTGGTCGAGGACTACCGGCGCCGCAAGCACGCCGCCGGGCTGATGGACTTCGGCGACCAGATAGCCGCCGCCGCCCGGCTCGCCCAGCAGCGGCCCGAGGTCGGCGCGCTGCTCCGCGGCCAGTTCCGGGTCGTGCTGCTCGACGAGTACCAGGACACCTCGGTCGCCCAGCGGCTGATGCTGGCCGGCCTGTTCGGCGCCGGCCCCGGGGGCCCCGGCGGCGGCCACCCCGTCGGCGGCCACCCCGTCACCGCCGTCGGCGACCCCTGCCAGGCGATCTACGGCTGGCGCGGCGCCTCCGTCGCCAACCTCGACGAGTTCCCCCGGCACTTCCCGAAGGCCGACGGCCGCCCCGCCGCCCGCTACGCGCTCAGCGAGAACCGCCGCAGCGGCGGGCGGCTGCTCGCCTTCGCCAACGAACTCGCCGCGCCGCTGCGGGCCATGCACGAGGGCGTCGAGGCGCTGCGCCCGGCCCCCGGCGCCGAGCAGGACGGCTACGCGCGGGCGGCGCTGCTGCCCACCCACGCCGAGGAGGTCGACTGGCTCGCCGACTCGATCGCCCACCTGGTGCGCACCGGCACCGCGCCCGGCCGGATCGCCGTGCTGTGCCGCGGCGGCGCGGCCTTCCCGGACATCCACGCCGCCCTGGTCGCCCGCGAGGTGCCGGTCGAGGTGGTGGGCCTGGGCGGGCTGCTGCAACTTCCCGAGGTGGCCGACCTGGTGGCGGTCTGCGAGGTGCTCCAGGACCCGACCGCCAACGCCGCGCTGGTGCGCCTGCTGATCGGCCCGCGCTGGCGGATCGGCCCGCGCGACCTCGCCCTGCTCGGGCGCCGGGCCGCCGACCTGGTGCGCACCGACCGGCCCGAGGGCGTGGAGGCGCTGACGGCGGCCGTCGCCGAGGCCGACCCCACCGAGGTGGTCTCGCTCGCCGACGCGGTGGAGACCTTCCTCGACGCGGAGCAGCCCGACGAGCTGCCCTTCTCCGCCGAGGCCAGGATCCGCCTGGCCCGCCTCGGCCAGGAGCTGCGCGACCTGCGCCGCTCGCTCGCCGACCCGCTGATGGACGTGCTGCACCGGGTGCTGGCCGTCACCGGCCTGGAGGTCGAACTCGCCGCCTCCCCGCAGGCGCTGGCCGCCCGGCGGCGCGAGACCCTGCACGCCTTCCTGGACGTCGCCGCCTCCTTCGCCGACCTCGACGGCGACCCCGGCCTGGCCGCCTTCCTCGGCTTCCTGCGCGCCGCCCAGGAGTACGAGCGCGGCCTGGACAGCAGCCTGCCCGGCGGCGAGGACACCGTGAAGGTGCTCACCGCGCACAAGTCCAAGGGCCTGGAGTGGGACGTCGTCGCCGTCCCCGGCCTGGTCAAGGGCTCGTTCCCGTCCACCACCTCGCGCGAGCGCTGGACCAGCAGCAAGCGGGTGCTCCCGCACGCCCTGCGCGGCGACGCGGACACCCTGCCCGACGTGCGCGGCGGGTGGGACGGCAAGGCCATGACCGCGTTCAAGCGGCAGCTGGCCGAGCACTCCGGCACCGAGGAACTGCGCCTGGGCTACGTCGCGTTCACCCGCCCGCGCACGCTGCTGCTGGCCTCCGGGCACTGGTGGGGGCCCAGCCAGAAGACCGTCCGCGGCCCGTCCGCCTTCCTGGAGCAGCTGCGCGAGCACTGCGAGCGGCCCGGCGCCGGGGAGGTCGAGCACTGGGCCGAGCAGCCGGAGAAGGGCGCCGAGAACCCGGCGCTGGCCGCCCCCGTCGAGCACCCCTGGCCGCTGCCGCTGGACCCGGCCGCCCAGCTGGCCCGCCGCCGGGTCGCCGAGGTGGTGCACGCCCGGCTGGCCGGCGCGCCCGCCCCCGAACCCGAGCCGCTGTCCGCCGAGGACCAGCGCCAGGCGGCCTCCTGGGACCGCGACCTCACCGCGCTGCTGGGCGAGTTGGAGCGCTCCCGGCGCACCGCCCGCGACGTGCCGCTGCCCGCAGCGCTGTCCGCCACCCAACTGCTGCGCCTGGCCGCCGACCCGGACGGCTTCGCGCGCGACCTGGCCCGGCCGATGCCGCGCCCGCCGCAGCCGGCCGCCCGGCGGGGCACCCGCTTCCACGCCTGGGTGCAGTCCCGGATCGAACCGCTGCTGCTGATCGAGCCGGGCACGCTGCCCGGCGCGGACGACGACGGCATCGAGGACGAGCAGGACCTGGAGCAGCTCAAGGAGGCGTTCCTGCGCACCCCGTACGCCCAGCGCCGGCCGCACCGGGTGGAGGCGCCGTTCCAGCTGGTGCTCGGGGGGCGGGTGGTGCGCGGCCGGATCGACGCGGTCTACCGGGACGGTGACGTGACGTCAGTAACCGGTGGCGCGTCACGCTACGAAGTGGTGGACTGGAAGACCCACCGCGAGGAGACCGCCGACCCGTTGCAGCTCGCGGTCTACCGGATCGCCTGGGCCGAGCAGGCGGGCGTTCCGCCGGAGCAGGTCACGGCTTCCTTCCTGTACGTCCGCAGCGGGCGGATCGTCCGTCCGACAGGACTTCCTGACCGAAAAGAGTTGGAACGGCTCCTGATCGGGAACAGTGAAGAATGAGTCACGCAGAGCATTCAAGTCATCACGGCAACGCCCGAAACCTGTGCGTCATGCACGTTTCGTGCCTATTGTGGGGTCGGTAACCGGTCAACCCCCGTGCTCCGGCCGCCAGCGAGGCCCGCATTCCCTAACCCTCAGTCATCACCGCAGGTGCCCCAGGGCATCGGCGTCTTCTGCTGGAGTAACCGACGTTGAGCGCGACCGGATGGATCAGAGAGCGGTTCACCGGGCCGACCCCGGGACCCGCTCCGGGCACGACCGGCACCTGGCCGAGGACGGCGCTCGCGCTGCCCTTCATCGGCATGGCGCTGATCGTCGCCCTCGACTTCGTCAGCAACACCGAGGTGACGGTCGAGCCGGCCCTCACCGCCGTCCCCGCGCTGGCCGCCGTGGTCAGCCACCGAACCTGGTACCCGTTCGCCATCGGCCTCTTCACCGAGGCGGTGGCCTTCCTGATGGCCTTCCGCAGCGACGCGCTCGACCAGTCCGTGCACACCGCCAGCGTCTTCGCGATCCTGCTGGTCGCCCTGATCGGCTGGGTCAGCGCCACCCTGCGGCTGCGCCAGGAGCGGGCGCTGGCCGACGCCCAGCTCGTCGCCTCGATCGCCCGCCGGGTGCTGCTGCGGCCCGTCCCCGAGCGGGTCGGCACCGTCCAGGCGGCCGTCCACTACGAGGCCGCCGCCGCGCACGCCAGGATCGGCGGCGACCTGTACGAGGTGGTCAACACCCGGCACGGGGTGCGGGCCGTGGTCGGCGACGTCCGCGGCAAGGGCCTCGGCGCGGTCGAGACCGCCGCCGCCGTCCTCGGCGCCTTCCGCGAGGCCGCGCACCAGGAGCCCGCACTGGACCGGGTCGCCGGCTGGCTGGCCGTCAGCCTCGACCGGGCCCTGCACGAGAACGACCACCCGGGCGTGGAGGAGGAGTTCGTCACCCTGGTGCTGATCGGCGTCGGGGCGGACGGCACCGCGGAGCTGGTCAACTGCGGCCACCCCTCGCCGCTGCTGCTGCGCGGCGGGGACGTCCGGCCGCTCGAACTCGACGAGACCGTACCGCCGCTGGGCGTCCTCGACCCGGCCGACGTCCGGCCGCCGGTGCACCGGGTGGCACTGCGGCCCGGCGACCGGGTCCTGCTGTTCACCGACGGGGTGATCGAGGCCCGCGACCGCTCCGGCGCCTTCTACCCGCTCGCCGAACGCCTCCCGCGCTGCGCCGACGGCCGCCCGGCGGACGTCCTGCAGCGCCTGCACGAGGACGTGGTGCGCCACGTCGGCCGCCAACTCGGCGACGACGCGGCCATGCTGCTCCTCCAGTACGCGCCGGCCCCCGCCGCCGGCACCCAACTACCGCACCAGCACGGCATCCTGACCAGACACTAGGACCGCACCGGGACCGCACCAGGACCGCTACGGGCCCGTACTAGAGCGAGACCTCCACCAGTAGCGGCCGGTGGTCCGACACCGCCGCGCGCGGCGCCGCCGCCGGGCCGACCGCGCCGCGCGGCACGCCGACCGCCAGCACGTGGTCGAACTGCACCGCCGGGCGGTGCGAGGGGTACGTCGGGGTGCGGGCCAGGTCGTACCAGCCCTGCAGACGGGGGCGGGGCTCGCGCACCCGGCGCCGGCGCGGCTCGGCCAGGGCCGGCCGGGCCCGCCGGGCCGCCCGCAGCTCCCGGACCCGCGCCCGGGGCGCGGTGCGCTCCAGCGCGGTCGCCCCGCCGAGGACGGTGCGCGGCACCGCGCCGACCAGGTTGAAGTCGCCCAGCACCAGGTACGGCTGCGGCAGGTCCGCGATCCACCGCCGGATGCCGGCCAGCTGCGCCATGTTCCACCCGGGGACGAAGGACAGGTGCGCCGCCACCACGGTGAACGGGCCGCGGTCGCCCTCCAGTACGGCGGCCAGCGCCGCCCGCGGCTCGTCCGGCACCGGGGTGAGCCCGCGCCGGCCGGCCACCCGCAGCGGCAGTCCGAACGGGGCCGGGGCGAACCGGCGGGCCCGCCAGTGCCGCACCGGCAGCCGGGTCAGCAGCGCGGTGCCGTACGAGGGCGGGGCGCCGTCGCCGACGTCGCCGGGTCCGTACACCCGCAGGCCGTCGGGCACGGAGGGCTCCGGCACCCAGCCCGCGACCGGCGCCGGGCGTCCGTGCAGGGCGGCGGCGAACCGCCAGTCGGCGGCCCCCATGGCCTTGGCGGCCACCGCGGTCTGGTCGGTGCCGCCGGAGCGGGACTGGTGGCGGTCGACCTCCTGGAGGGCCAGCACGTCGGCGTCCAGCGCGGCCACCGCCTCCGCCAGCGGTCCGCCGGCGTCGGCGGGGTAGGGCCGCGGGGCGCCGTCCGGGGCGAGCGGCTGACCGTGCAGCAGGTTGAAGGTGGCGATGCGCAACTGGCTCACACCGCACGACGGTACCCGCTCGCCGGGGGAGGGGGCGTGGCTTGAGCCTGTGGGGCATACCGGGTATACATACTGAGTATGTCCATCCGACACGGTCTGCTCGCCCTGCTCGACCAGGGCCCGCGCTACGGCTACCAACTGCGCACCGAGTTCGAGGCGCGCACCGGCGCCACCTGGCCGCTCAACGTCGGGCAGGTCTACACCACGCTGTCCCGACTGGAGCGGGACGGCCTGGTCGAGCCCGCCGGAGAGGACGACGAGGGCCACCAGTTCTACGCCGTCACCGACGAGGGACGCACCGAGCTGCGGGCCTGGTTCGACACCCCGGTGCCCCGGACCAACCCCCCGCGCGACGAACTGGCCATCAAGCTCGCCATGGCCGTCACCGTCCCCGGGGTGGACGTCTCCGCCGTCGTCCAGGGCCAGCGCCGCCACAGCATCAAGGCGCTCCAGGACTACACCCGGCTCAAGGGCCGCGCGCTGGCCGGGGAGTCACGGCCCGGCATCGCGCCGTCCGCGAGCAACGACCTGGCCTGGCTGCTCGTCCTCGACCAGCTGATCTTCCAGACCGAGGCCGAGATCCGCTGGCTCGACCACTGCGAGACCCGGCTCCAGCAGCACGCGGAGACCGAACAGGCCCGCGCCGCCGAAGCCGCCCGCGACGGCGGCGCCACGGCCGCCCGGCCCGCCCGCCGCCGCTCGCGCACCTGACCCCGCCCGCCGTCGCCCGCGCACCTGCCCCGCGACGGCCGCCGCTCGCGCACCTGACCGCGACGGCCCGCCCGAACCACCGGCCCGGACCCGACGCCGAGCCCACCACCAGCACAAGGGGGGAACCATGTCCCACACCGACCCGGCCCGGCAGACGCCGGTACTGCACCTGGAGAACGTCACCCGAGTCCACGGCCAAGGCGCCGCGGAGGTCCAAGCCCTGCGCGGCATCGACCTCAAGGTCCACCCCGGCGAGTTCGTCGCCGTCATGGGCCCGTCCGGCTCCGGCAAGTCGACGCTCCTCACCCTCGCCGGCGGACTGGACACCCCGACCACCGGCCAGGTCCTCGTCGAGGGCGCCGCCCTCGGCGGGCTCAACCGCAAGCAGCTCGCCCAGGTCCGCCGCCGCTCCATCGGCTACGTCTTCCAGGACTACAACCTGATCCCCGCCCTCACCGCCGGCGAGAACATCTCGCTGCCGCGCGAGCTCGACGGCCTCTCCGCCCGCGCCGCCCGCCGCGAGGCGCTCGCCGCCCTGGAGGAGCTCGGCATCCCCGAGCTCGCCGACCGCTTCCCCGACGACATGTCCGGCGGCCAGCAGCAGCGCGTCGCCATCGCCCGCGCCCTCATCGGCGACCGCCGCCTCGTCCTCGCCGACGAGCCCACCGGCGCCCTCGACTCCACCACCGGCGAGGCCGTCCTCGCCGTCCTGCGCGCCCGCTGCGACGCCGGCGCCGCCGCCATGATGGTCACCCACGAGGCCCGGCACGCCGCCTGGGCCGACCGCGTGGTCTTCCTGCGCGACGGCCGCATGGTCGACGAGAGCGTCAGCCAGGACGCCGCCAGCCTGCTCGTCAGCGCCGCCACCAACAGCATGAAGGTGGACGAGTGAAGCTCAGCGCCTGGCGGGTCGCCCTGCGCATCGCCCGCCGCGACGCCCTGCGCGCCAAGGGCCGCAGCGCCCTGGTGATCGCCATGGTCGCACTGCCCGTCCTCGGCGTCACCGGCGCCGACGTGGTCTTCCGCAGCGCCGACCTCGAACCCGCCGAACACGTCGTGCGCGTCATGGGCCAGGCCGACGGCGAACTGCAGATGCTCGAACGCGGCGCCATCGTCCTCCAGGCGCCCGACCCCGACAAGGGGATGTCCACCAAGAACGCCAAGGACGAGGCGAAGAACGGCGCCGCCCCCCAGTACACCCCCGCCCAGCAGCGCAGCCTCAACACCGAACCCGTCGAACTGGCGAAGCAACTGCTCCCGCCCGGCACCGTCCTCGTGCCCGAGCGGCAGGGCCCCTACACCGCCGCCGGCAGCTCCCAGGGCCTGCTCAGCACCCGCACCACCGAACTCGACCTCACCGACCCGATCTGGAAGGGCCGGGTCAACCTGGTCAAGGGCCGCGCCCCCGCCACCGACGGCGAAGCCGCCGTCACCCGGGACTTCCTCACCCGCTCCGGCCTCAAGGTCGGCGACCAGACCGCCGTCCGCGGCCTGGAGGACACCCCCTTCACCATCACCGGCGTCGTCGAGTACCCCAGCGAACTCACGGCCACCGAGATCATCGCCCGGCCCGGCACCCTGATCAGCAAGCTCGCCAAGCTCCCCGGCGCCGACCGCAGCCGCAACGCCGGCTCCGACGCGCCCACCCGCTGGCTCGTCAAGCTCCCCTCCGGCACCCTCGACTGGCCCAAGGTCACCGAACTGGGCGGCTACGGCTTCACCCTCGCCTCCCGCGCCGTCCTGCTCGACCCGCCGGCCCGCGCCGACGTCCCCTACTACGTCGAGGCCGACAAGCACGGCGGCCCCACCCCCGGCTACCTCGACCGCACCTCCGTCGTCATCCTCGCCACCGTCGTCGGCATGGCCCTGCTGGAGATCGTCCTCCTCGCGGGCCCCGCCTTCGCCGTCGGGGCCAGGCGCTCCCGGCGGCAGCTCGGACTGCTCGCCGCCGGCGGCGGTGAGCGCGCCAACATCCGCGCCGTCGTCCTCGGCGGCGGCATCGTCCTCGGCATCACCGGCGCCGTCGTCGGCCTCGGACTCGGCATCGGCCTGGTCGCCCTGCTGCGCACCCGGGCCGAGGAGTACGCCGGCCAGCGCTTCGGCCACTTCAACCTCCAGCCGCTCGACCTGCTCGGCGTGCTCCTGGTCGGCCTGGTCACCGGCCTGCTCGCCGCCGTCGTGCCCGCCGTCCAGGCCTCCCGCCAGGACGTCGTCGCCGCGCTCACCGGCCGCGACTCGCTCAAGCCCCCGAGCCGCAAGCTCGCCCTGCTCGGCCTGCTGATGCTCGGCGGCGGCTCCGCGCTCGCCCTGCTCGGCGCCACCAGCGGCTTCGGCAACCGCAGCCTCTCCGTCCTCGGCGGCTCGGTCGTCGCCGAACTCGGCATGGTCGCCCTGACGCCCTACCTGGTCGGCCTGTTCGGCCGGCTCGGCCGCTGGCTCTCGCTCGGCCCCCGGCTCGCCCTGCGCGACTCGGTGCGCCACCGCGGCCGCACCGCGCCCGCCGTCGCCGCCGTGATGGCCGCCGTCGCCGGCACCGTCGCGGTCAGCGTCTACCTCGCCAGCTACGACGAGGGGAACCGCCGCGAGTACACCGCCGCCGCCCCCTCCGGCGCCGTCATGATCGGCAGCGGCTGGCTGCCCGCCGCCGAGGGCAAGCTGCTGCCGCAGATGCGCGACGCGGTGGAACGCAACATCCCCGCCCTCGGAACGCGCGCCGACATCCAGCGCGTCAACTACAAGGGCGACTGCTCCGACGGCAGCGTCAGCTGCGGCTACATCCAGGTCGAACTGCCCGTGGAACTGCGCTGCCCCGCCCTCGACGACACCGAGCGCAGCAACAGCGAGACCGAACGCATCCTCGGCACCGACCCGCGCTGCCAGGGCATCGGCCACCGCGGCAACCACTTCAGCAACCTCTCCGCGGGCGACGCCACCCTGCTGCACAACCTCTACGGCGTCACCGACCCGGCCGCCGGGCAGGCCCTCGCCGCCGGCAAGGCCGTGGTCTTCGACGCGAAGTACATCAAGGACGGCAAGGTCGCGATCGGGCTGAACGACCCGATGGTGGACACCGACGGCGTGGCCGCCCCCAAGAAGCGCGGCCACACCGAGATCTCCGTCGACGCCGTCCTCGCGTCCGCGGTGGTGCCGGCCAGCGGCCAGGCCGTGATCAGCCCCGACACCGCCACCCGGCTCGGCCTCACCACCTCCCCGTCCGGCTCGGTCTGGCTGCCCGACAGCTCGCCCTCCGACGGCGCCCAGCAGAAGGCCAACGGGGCGCTGGCCAAGCTCACCGACCAGGACGTCCTCGTGATCGAGCGCGGCTACCAGTCCAGGTCCGACCTGATCGGCCTCGGCCTGTCGATCTTCGCCGGCATCGTCGCCCTCGGCGCGGCCGGCATCGCCACCGGACTCGCCGCCGCCGACTCCCAGCGCGACCTGACCACCCTCGCGGCGGTCGGCGCCGAGCCCCGGATCCGGCGCACGCTCTCCGGCTTCCAGTGCGGGGTGATCGCCGCCATGGGCACCCTCCTCGGCACCGTCTGCGGGATCGTGCCGGCGGTGGCCCTGCGCAAGGTCCAGGGCGCGTCGGGCTCCGTCCCCGGGATGAGCGCCGAGACGGTCGCCAACAACTCGGTCGTGGTCCTCCCGTGGCTCACCATCGCGGTCACCGTGGTGGCGCTGCCGCTGCTCGCGGCGGGCCTGGCCGCGCTGCTCACCCGCTCGCGGATCTCCCTGCTGCGCCGCTCCGGCTGAGGTCCGCGCCCCCTCCCGTCACCCCCGTCCGCGCCCCCTCCACTCCGGGGGCGCGGGCGGGGGTGACGGAGGTTACAGCCCCGACGGCGCCCGGCAGCCGGACGGCCGGGGCGGGCACCCGCACGGGCGAACTAAAGTCGTCCGTATGACGAGAACTCCGGACAGCGTCGTCCGCTCCTTCATCGACCAGCACCAGGCCGGCCTCCTCGCCGACCTCTCCGAGTGGCTGGCCATTCCCTCGGTCTCCGCCGACCCGGCCCGCGCCGGCGACGTGCGGCGCTCCGCCGAGTGGCTGGCCGCCAAGCTGCGCGACACCGGCTTCCCGGTGGCCGAGGTGTGGGAGACCGACGGCCTGCCGGCGGTGTTCGCCGAGTGGTCCTCCGAGGACCCGTCCGCGCCGACCGTCCTGGTCTACGGGCACCACGACGTGCAGCCCGCCGCCAAGGAGGACGGCTGGGACACGGAGCCGTTCACCCCGACCGTGGTCGGCGGGCGGCTGTTCGCCCGCGGCGCGGCCGACGACAAGGGCCAGGTGTTCTTCCACACCCTGGGCGTGCGCGCCCACCTGGCCGCGACCGGCCGCACCGCGCCGGCCGTCAACCTCAAGCTGCTGATCGAGGGCGAGGAGGAGTCCGGCTCGCCGCACTTCGCCGACCTGGTCCGGCGCGAGGCCGGGCGGCTGGCCGCCGACGTGGTGGTCATCTCGGACACCGGCATGTGGTCCGAGACCACGCCGACCGTCTGCACCGGCATGCGGGGCCTGGCCGACGCCCAGATCGACCTGTACGGCCCGGACACCGACATCCACTCCGGCTCCTTCGGCGGCGCCGTCCCCAACCCGGCGCAGGTCGCCGCCGAGCTGGCGGCCGGCCTGCACGACGCCGACCGCCGGGTCGACATCCCGGGCTTCTACGACGGCGTGATCGAGCTGACCGACCGCGAGCGGGAGCTGTTCGCCGAACTGCCCTTCGACGAGGCGCAGTGGCTCCGGGTCGCCAAGTCGTACGGCACCCGGGGCGAGGCCGGCTACTCCACCCTGGAGCGGGTCTGGGCCCGCCCGACCGCCGAGGTCAACGGCCTCTGGGGCGGCTACACCGGCCCCGGCGGCAAGACCATCGTGCCGTCCTCGGCGCACCTCAAGCTGTCCTTCCGGCTGGTCGCCGGGCAGGAGGTGGAGAAGGTGCGCGAGGCCGTCCGGGAGTGGGTGGCCGCGCGGGTGCCCGAGGGCGTCCGCCACGAGCTGACCTTCCCGGGCGCGACCCGGCCCTGCCTGACCCCGCTGGACCACCCGGCGCTGCAGTCCACCGTCCGCGCCATGGGCCGGGCCTTCGGGCAGAAGATCCTCTTCACCCGCGAGGGCGGCTCCGGCCCGGCCGCCGACCTCCAGGACGTGCTCGGCGCGCCGGTGCTGTTCCTCGGCATCTCGGTGCCCTCGGACGGCTGGCACTCGGTCAACGAGAAGGTCGAACTGGACCTGCTGGCCAAGGGCGTGGAGACGGCCGCGTACCTGTGGGGGGACCTGGCCGAGAACTTCCGGCCCGGCGCGTGACCCAGCGCGGGCACACCATGGCAGTCAGATCACTCATCCGGATGATTCATCACGTGGGGATGGAACGAAGTGAGCACCGTGCCTGAGACCGAACGCCCACTGAACCTGGCCCTGGCCCGGGCCGGGGTGGACCGGGCGGCCGAGCACCGGCTCGACGAGCCCTGGCTGGCCGCCGCCTGGAGCCACCCGGCCACCCGGGTGCTGCCGATCGCCGGCGGCGAGGCGTTCGTCGTCGACACCGCGCAGGGCACCGAGCTCGTGCTGATGCCCTCCTTCGAGGCGCCGCAGACCGGGGACCGGTACTTCCTCGGCACCGACGAGGACGGCGTCTCGTACTTCGCGCTGGCCGGTGAGAGCCTGCCCGGGCGGCTGGACGGCGACGCCCGCCCGGCCGGGCTGCGCGAGGTCGGCGCGCTGCTGTCGGACCGGGACGCCGGACTGCTGGTGCACGCCGTCGCGCTGGAGCACTGGCACCGGCTGCACAGCTTCTGCTCGCGCTGCGGGCACCCGACCGAGAAGGCCGGCGCCGGGCACGTGCGGCGCTGCACCTCCTGCGCGGCCGAGCACTACCCGCGCACCGACCCGGCGGTGATCATGGTGATCACCGACGAGGAGGACCGCTGCCTGCTCGGCCGCCAGGCGCTGTGGCCGGAGGGCCGCTGGTCCACGCTGGCCGGCTTCGTCGAGCCGGGGGAGTCGATCGAGCAGGCGGTGGTGCGCGAGGTGCACGAGGAGGCCGGCGTGCGGGTCGGCGAGGTGCGCTACGTCGCCAGCCAGCCCTGGCCCTTCCCGTCGAGCCTGATGCTCGGCTTCACGGGCCGGGCGCTGCCGGGCGGCACGGCGATCACCGTGGACGGCGAGGAGCTGGCCGAGGCGCGCTGGTTCTCCCGCGAGGAGCTGCGGGCCGGGATGGAGGCGGGGGAGATCCTGCCGCCCTCCGGGATCTCGATCGCGCGCCACCTGGTCGAGCTCTGGTACGGCGGACCGCTGCCGTCGGCGGCGCGCTGGTAATCCCCGACGAATGGGGGGCGTGCGGGTTATCCCGTGCGCCCCCGTTTTTCTTTTCCCTTCCTTCCCGAATCCGCCACGATCAGATGTTCGTGGCCGGACGGGCCAGTTCTGCTACCGCCGCACGCCGCCCCGCGGCCGTCGTCAACCCGCGCGGACGACATTGCCGGAAACGGCTGAAACCCCGCCATCGCGCTCGCTACATTCACTCGGGTGACAATCCCCCGGGGCACCGCCCAATCCCCCAAATACCAGCGTCTCGCCGCCGACCTGCGCCGCCGGATCGCCGAGGGCGAGTTCACCGCCGACGCCGCACTCCCGGTCGAGAGCGAACTGGAACGCCAGTACGGAGTCGCCCGCAACACCGTCCGGCTCGCCGTCGACGTCCTGGTCAACGAAGGCCGTCTGGTCCGCCTCCAGGGCAAGGGCACCTACCTGCGGGAACACCCCGTCCTGGACCACCGCGCCTACGGCCCCACCCTGGCCCCCGCCCCCCGGGACTGCCTGGCCGTGCCCTCCGCCGTCTACCTCGGCGAGGCCGCCGAGGCCGGCCGCGAACTCACCACCGACTTCGAGATGATGATCGTCCGGGCCCGGGTCGACATCGCCGAACGGCTCGGACTGCGCCCCGGCGAGGCCATCGTGGTCCGCCGCCAACTGCGCCTGCTCGACCGCGAGCCGTACTCCATCGAGGAGAGCCACTACCGGGCCGGGCTCGCCGCCGGCACCCCGCTGATGGAACCCGACCCGGTCGAGGGCGGCGACGAGGCCGTCCTCAACGAACTCGGCCGCACCGAGATCGGCGCCGTCGACCACCTGGTCGCCCGGATGCCCGGCCCCGAGGAGGCCCAGTGGTTCCAGGGCGGCCCCGGCGTGCCGCTGATGGTCCAGACCCGCGTCACCTACGACCGGCGCGGGCCCGTCCGGGTCATCGAGACCCGCTACTCGGCCGACCGCAGCCGGCTCGTCTACGGCATCGGCGACCTCGGCGCGCGCGCCACCCTGCCCGCGCCCGCCGCACCTGTCGACCCCGCCAGGGCCGACGCGCAGTGACGCGCGCCGACCCGGACCCCGGGCCGGCCCACCTGGGTCGTTCGGGTCATGCGGGCCGCTCGGACCACTCAGGCCACTCAGACCCCGAGGGCCTTCTTCACCTGGAGCAGGCTCGGGTTGGTCATCACGACCCGCTCGCCGCCGGCCTTCGGCGTCACCAGCACCGTCGGCACGGTCTGGTTGCCGCCGTTGACCGACTCGACGAACGACGCCGACGCCGGGTCCTCCTCGATGTTGACCTCCGTGTAGCCGATCCCCTCCCGGTCCATCTGGCTCTTGAGTCGGTTGCAGTACCCGCACCAGGTCGTGCTGTACATCGTCACGCTGCCGGACATCGAGGAGGCTCCTTCAGGAAGAGGGCGTACGGTCTCAGGGCAGGAACGCCCACCGCGCGACGGTCATTCCGCACGGCCACGCTCCGTCGCACCACGACGGCGCCCGAACGGCCCCGCGCGCCCCGGTGCGCAGCGATCATCCTGCGATCACACCGGGCCTGTGGACAACCCCGCCCCCGTTGTCCCAGCGGGCTGAGAGGATGGAAAGCATGCAGGAAGACCTCTTGAGCGGCAGCCCGTCCGACGGCCCCCACGGCTCCCTCTGGGCCGACCCCACCGCCGCCACGGGCCCCGACGCCGTGCTCGCCGGGCTCGACCCCGAACAGCGCGCCGTCGCCACCGCCCTGCACGGGCCCGTCTGCGTCCTCGCCGGCGCCGGCACCGGCAAGACCCGCGCCATCACCCACCGGATCGCCTACGGCGTGCGCAGCGGCGTGTACCAGCCCCAGCAGGTCCTCGCCGTCACCTTCACCGCCCGCGCCGCCGGCGAGATGCGCGGCCGGCTGCGCCAACTCGGCGCCGACGGCGTCCAGGCCCGCACCTTCCACGCCGCCGCCCTGCGCCAGCTCCAGTACTTCTGGCCGCGCGCCGTCGGCGGCCCCGTGCCCCAGCTGCTCGAACGCAAGGTCCAGCTCGTCGCCGAATCCGCCGGCCGCTGCGGCCTGCGCGTCCAGCGCACCGAACTGCGCGACCTCACCGCCGAGATCGAATGGGCCAAGGTCACCCAGCTCGGCCCCGACGACTACCCCGCCGCCGTCCAGAAGTCCGGCCGCGACGCCCCCCGCGACCCGGCCGAGACCGCCCAGGTCTACCGCGTCTACGAGGAGACCAAGAGCCGCCGCGGCGTCATCGACTTCGAGGACGTCCTGCTGCTCACCGCCGCCATCCTGGAGGACCGCCCCGACATCGCGGACCAGGTCCGCTCCCAGTACCGGCACTTCACCGTCGACGAGTACCAGGACGTCTCCCCGCTCCAGCAGCGGCTGCTCGACCAGTGGACCGGCCCCGGCGGCGGCGCCAGCCTCTGCGTCGTCGGCGACGCCAGCCAGACCATCTACTCCTTCACCGGCGCCACCCCCGACTACCTGCTCAACTTCCGCACCCGCCACCCCGAGGCCACGGTCGTCAAGCTGGTCCGCGACTACCGCTCCACCCCGCAGGTCGTCCACCTCGCCAACGGACTGCTCAGCCAGGCCCGCGGCGAGGCCGCCCGCCACCGCCTCGAACTCGTCTCCCAGCGCGAGGCCGGCCCCGAACCCGTCTACACCGAGTACGAGGACGAGCCCACCGAGGCCGAGACCACCGCCCGCCGGATCAAGGACCTGCTCGCCACCGGCGTGCGCGCCAGCGAGATCGCCGTCCTGTTCCGCACCAACGGCCAGTCCGAGGTCTACGAGCAGGCCCTCGCCGACCTCGGCGTCCCCTACCAGCTCAAGGGCGCCGAGCGGTTCTTCGAACGCCCCGAGGTCCGCGACGCCGGCGTCCTGCTGCGCGGCGCCGCCCGGGCCGGCGCCGACCCGCTCACCGCCGACGCCCCCGACCTCGCCGGCCAGGTCCGCGCCGTCCTCGCCGCCCGCGGCTTCACCGCCGAACCGCCCGCCGGCTCCGGCGCCGTCCGCGACCGCTGGGAGTCCCTCGCCGCCCTCGTCCGGCTCGCCGAGGAGTTCGAGCGCACCCGCACCGCCGCCGGCCACAGCGCCGACCTCGCCGCCTACGTCGCCGAACTCGACGCCCGCGCCGCCGCCCAGCACGCCCCCGCCGTCGAAGGCGTCACCCTCGCCTCGCTGCACGCCGCCAAGGGCCTCGAATGGGACGCCGTCTTCCTCGTCGGCCTCACCGAGGGCACCCTGCCGATCATCTACGCCAAGACCGACGAGCAGATCGAGGAGGAGCGCCGACTCCTCTACGTCGGCGTCACCCGCGCCCGCAAGCACCTCTCCCTCTCCTGGGCGCTCAGCCGCTCCCCGGGCGGCCGGGCCAGCCGCAAGCCCAGCCGCTTCCTGGACGGGCTGCGCCCCGGTTCCAGCGCCCCCGGCGCACGCACCGGCGGGCGGGGCGGGCGCGGGGGCGTGGAGCCCGGCGAGCGCTCCGCCGGACGGCGGGTCCGCGGCCCGGTCAAGTGCCGGGTCTGCGAGAAGGTGCTCACCGAGGCGGTCGAGCGCAAGCTGCGCCGCTGCGAGAGCTGCCCGTCCACCATGGACGAGGCGCTGTACGAGCGGCTGCGCGAGTGGCGGGCCCGGCAGGCCAAGAAGCAGGGGGCGCCGGCCTACGTGGTGTTCACCGACGCCACGCTGATGGCCATCGCCGAGGACGTGCCGGCCAGCCGCCAGGAGCTGGCCGTGATCTCCGGGGTCGGCGCGATGAAGCTGGACAAGTACGGGGCGGCCGTGCTCTCGTTGTGTGCGGGGGAGGAGCCCGAGGAGGATCCGGACGGCGTCGAGGACGGCGAGCCGGTCGATCCGGCGTGAGCCGGTCCGGGCGCGGTCCAGGGGAGTCTCCCGGGGGCCGCTCGGGGGACATCCGAACCCGCCGTGAAAAATAGTTTGCGCGGCATACCGGGAGCGCAATAGCCTGCCGGAGCGGTCAAGGGGACGAGATCGCACGGGGTGACACCTGTGCCGAATCCCCTGCACCCAACAGCTTCACCGAGACAGACATCCGAACATTCGGAACCGGGGCGACCTGGCTCCGCGAGACGCCGAGAGGAGGCGATGACAGTGGGAAACATCATGATCACCAAAATGACTGGCCAGACCGTTGTTGCTGCCTCCCTGCGTGCCGCCCGTCTGCGGGCGCTCGCCGAGCTCGGTGGAACCGGTCTGGGTCTCGACACCACCGGTGTCTCCGTCGTCCCCGCTGTCAGTGGCCTTGGACACACTGATGTCTGCGCCGCGGGCGGCAGGAACGTCGAAGGCACCTCCGTCGAGGCCGGTCTGTCCGGCGACTGGGCGTCGTTCGGCACGTCGCGCTCCCTGCGTGATGAGCGACCGACCCAGGCACCGAAGGCAGTCGTAGCAGCCGCCATGCATGGCGACTATGCGCAGGTCGTCGGTGCCGGAAACACCCAGAAGCAGAACGAGCAGCAGATTAACCAGGCCATGGCCGCCTTTGCGGGCGCCACGGCCGTCCGGATGCGGGCCTTCCGCGGGCCTGAACCCTGGAGAGAACGAACCTGAGTAAGCCTCAGGTCGGCACCTCCAGGGCCGCGGAACCCGTCACACCGGGATCCGCGGCCCTTCTGTTTTGTCCGGTACGCAAGACCACCCAGGCCCCCCGGGGCCTCCGGCCCAGACCCACCAGCCATCTGGGCCGGAACCACTGAAAAGACGAGGAAGACGCCACAGTGTCCACGGTCATCACGCCGCCCATCCCGTCCGTACCGCCGACAAGCCAGATCACCAAGGCCGACCAGGCCGACCCCCCGGAGGTTCTTTCCATGCAGATCAGCTCCATCGAGCAGGCCGAGGCGCTCGGGCTCCCCATCCCCTGCCGCGCCTTCGACCCCGAGGTCTTCTTCGCCGAGACGCCCGCCGACGTCGAGTACGCGAAGTCCCTCTGCGGCACCTGCCCGGTGAAGGACGCCTGTCTGACCGGTGCGCTGGAGCGTCGCGAGCCGTGGGGCGTCTGGGGCGGCGAGCTCTTCGTCCAGGGCGTCGTCGTGGCCCGCAAGCGGCCGCGTGGCCGTCCGCGCAAGACCGAGGTCATGGCGTGAACCCCGCCCACGGCGCCAGGGCCGTCCGCCGGGGAGAACAGCCCCTGCTGGACAGCTCCCTCCGCCGTTCCGTCCGGATCGCCGCCGCCAAGGCCGACGCATCCCGGCCAGCCCCCTTCCCGAGCACGCACCACGAGCAGGACCACCACATGACCGCCGCCGCCATCGATCCGACCGTCCGCGCTGAGCAGACCACCGAACTTCAGATCCAGAACAGGACCCTCGAAATGCAACTCCTCCACGAATCCCTGGCCCGGGCCCATATGCAAGAGCGCCTGCACGAGGCCGAGCACCAACGCCTCGTCACCCGGGTCGCCCGGGCCCGCCGGCTCAAGCAGCGGGCCGAGCGCGCCTCGCTGCGGGCCCGCAAGGCGATCGCCGTCGCCCTGATGTAGTCGCGGCCGTTGTCGCGTGCGGGGCCTCCCCGCGTTCCACCCCCGTCGTGCCGCAGGCCGCCCCCCGTCACGGGGAGCGGCCTGCGGTCGTCGGGGGCGGCGTTGCGGTCAGCTCTTGCGGGTGCGGCTGGCGGGCTCGCCGCCGGCCGGCTTGCGACCGGCGGGCTTCGTCGGCCCCGCAGGGTCGTCGGCCGGCTTCGCCGGCTCCTGACCGGCGAACTGGGGCAGCCACGCCAGCATCTCCGCCCGGAACGGCGCCTGGGCGCCCAGCTGGCAGAGCACCCCGATGGTGCTCAGCGTCACCCGGTGGATCAGCAGGTACGCGGGCGGCAGGTTCAGCTGCTTGCCCAGGTTGTAGGCGGGCGAGCGCGGATCGGCGATCCGGGCCGCCTGCGCGCGCATCCAGGCCCGGGTGAAGTGGAAGCTGTCCACGGCGGCCGGCTCGATGATCGGCCGCAGGTAGTCCAGCACCGCGTCCGGGTCCAGCTCGATCGAGGGCTTGACGAAGCCCTCCTCGCGCAGCATCTTCAGCACGCCCGCCGCGTCACCGTCCAGGGCCATCCGCAGCGACGCCCCGATCGGCGCGGGCAGCCCGCCCGGCAGCCGGTCCACCGTGCCGAAGTCCAGCACCCCCAGCCGCCAGCCCGACGCCGGGCCGTCGTCCTTCAGCAGCCGGAAGTTGCCCGGGTGCGGGTCCGCGTGGAGCAGGCCGGTCCGGGACGGGCCCGCGAACAGGAACCGGGCCAGCAACTGCCCGGCACGGTCGCGCTCCTCCTGGGTGCCGCCCGTGATCACCTCGGCCAGCGGGGTGCCGTCCATCCACTCGGTGACCAGAACCTGGTCGGCCTGCGCCACCACGCCGGGCACCACGATGTCCGGGTCGCCGGCGAACTCCTCGGCGTGCCGGCGTTGGGCCTGCGCCTCCAGCTCGTAGTCCAGCTCCTCCGACACCCGTTCGCGCAGCTCGGCGATCAGCGGCTTGATGTCCAGCCCCGGGATCAGCGGGCCCAACAGCCAGGCCACCCGGCTCAGTTGCGTCAGGTCGGTGAGCAGCGCGTCACCCGCGCCCGGGTACTGCACCTTGACCGCGACCCGGCGCCCGTCGTGCCAGACGGCCCGGTGCACCTGCCCGATCGAGGCGGCCGCGGCCGGCCGGTCGTCGAACTCCCGGAACAGCTCGCGCCAGCCGTCCCCGAGCCGCTGGGCGAGCACGGTGTGCACCTTGGCGGCGGGCATCGGGGGAGCGGCGTCCTGCAGCTTGGTGAGCGCGGCCCGGTACGGACCGGCGACCTCCTCGGGCAGCGCGGCCTCGAAGACGGACAGCACCTGCCCGAACTTCATGGCTCCGCCCTTGAGTTCACCCAGGACCTTGAACAGCTGGTCGGCGGTGGCCTGCTGGAGCTCGGCCGTCACCACCTCGGCGGAGCGGCCGCCGATGCGCTTGCCCAGACCGAGCGTGGCGCGTCCGGCAATCCCCAGCGGCAGGGCGGCGAGTCGTGCCGTACGGGTCACTGCCTTGCGCGGAAGATCGCTCACCCGGGCCTCCATTCCCTGGCCCCCCGACACCGGACGGCCCACCATCACTAGGCCATTGTGCCCGCTCCCCACCCCGCGACCGCCGGTATTTCGCCAGGCGGGGAGGGGACGCCCGTAGGTGGGCCGCGGCCGCTGTCCCTTTGCGGGGGAGTTGGACGGCTTGGTCCTGGCGGCCCGGCGTGGCTTGGCGTGGTGGGCGGACGGCGGCTGCGGGCCGAGCGGGGTGGCGGTGGGTCGTCCGGTCGTCCGGGCGGAGGGTCATCCGCTCTGATGAGGGTCAGCGGGGCAGGCGGAGGGCCAGGCCGTCCAGGACCACGTCGAGGCCGTAGGCGAACTTGGCGTCGCGCGTGGCGGCCGGGTCCGGGTCCGCGGAGACGGTCGAGTAGGCGTCGGCGAGGTGGGCGAAGCCCGCGGTGGCCTCCTGGGCGGCGGGCATCAGCCGGGCGATGAACGCGGCCTCGCTCTCGCCGGCCCGGGCGACGGTGGTGAGCCAGGCCGCCTCCGTGGTGCTCATGCCGACGACGTAGGAGATGACCGTGTCGATCGCCCGGACCGGCTCGGGGAAGCCGGCCGAGGTGAAGAAGGCGGTCAGCCGCTCGCCGTAGGACATCAGGTTGGGGCCGAGGTAGGCGAGGCCGGCCTGGCCGAGGACGGCCGACAGCCAGGGGTGGCGCAGGGCCGTGGCCCGGAAGGCGCCGGCGGCCTCGGTGGCGGCGGCGCGCCAGTCGGGGCTGTCGGCGGGCGGGAGGGTGATCTCGCCGAAGACCTCGTCCACCGCGAGCTCCATCAGCTCGTCCTTGGTCGCCACGTGCCGGTACAGGGAGGTGGCGCCCGCGTTCAGCCGGGTGGCGAGCTTGCGCATGCTCAGGGCCTCGATGCCCTCGGCGTCCAGCATGGTGATCGCCTCGCGGACGATCGCGGCCCGGCTGAGTGCGGGCTGGTCGGGCTCGCGCTGCCGACGGGCCCACACGGACGGGATCGGGTTCGTTTCGGCAGCCACGGCGGCTCCCCTTCCCTCTGCTCCTGCTTTGCTGCGTACACCGTTCGCATCGAGCGTACAGGAGTCGGGTATTGCGCACACTGTTCCAGCATGCGTACGGTGTGCGCAATGAAGGAACGTCGTGCGCACTGGGGGAACGGTGTGCGCAGAATGGAGGGGTGGCTGATGACAGCGCTCAACGCGACCGAGGGCCGCAACCCGCACCGCTGGTGGATCCTGATCGTGCTGTGCCTGAGCTCGCTCGTCCTGGTGGTCGACAGCATGGCGCTCACGGTCGCCGTGCCCTCGATGACGGCGGACCTCGGCGCCGGCGCCCAGGACACCCAGTGGATCCTCGACTCCTACGTCCTGGTCTTCGCCGGGCTGCTGCTCACCGCCGGCAGTCTCGGGGACCGCTTCGGCCGCCGGAAGATCATGATCATCGGACTGCTGCTCTTCGGGGTGGCCTCCCTCGCGGCCACCTTCTGCACCAACTCCGGCGAGGTGATCGCGGCGCGGGTCGCCATGGGCGTCGGCGGATCGCTGATCATGCCCTCGACGCTGTCGATCCTCATCACCGTCTTCGACGAGGACGAGCGCAACAAGGCGATGGCCGCCTGGAGCTCGGTGGCGATGCTCGGGCTGGTCGGCAGCCCGGTCCTCGGCGGCGTGCTGATCAACCACTTCTCCTGGCACTCGATCTTCTTCATCAACGTCCCGGTCGTCGCCCTGGCGATCCTGGCAGGCCTGCTGCTGATGCCGGAGTCCAAGGGGCCGTGGCAGAAGCCCGACCCGCTCGGCGCGGTGCTGTCCGCGGCCGGCATGACCGCCCTGGTCTGGTGGATCATCGAGATCCCGCAGCACGGCGCCTTCGGCGGCCGGTCCCTGGCCACCCTGGCCGTCGCGGTGCTCGCGCTCGGCGGGTTCGTGGTGTGGGAGAACGTCACCTCCGCGCCGATGGTCCCGCTGGCGCTCTTCAAGCACCGCAACTTCAGCGGGGGCTCGCTGTCGCTGACCCTGGTACAGATCGGCAACGGCGGCCTGCTGCTCGTGCTCACCCAGTACCTGCAGTTCGTGCTCGGCTACTCGCCGGTCAAGGCGGGCCTCGCGTTCGTGCCGCTGGCCGTCGCCGCCCTGGTCGGCAACGGGGTCGGCGCCAAGTTCGCCGCCACGATCGGCAACCGCCTGCTCATCCTCACCGGCATGCTCGTCATGGCCGCCTCCTTCGCCCTGCTGACCACCGTCACCGCCGGCACCGGCTTCACCGTCCCGGCGGCCGCCCTCGGGCTGCTCGGCCTCGGCGCGGGCCTGGCGATGCCGGCGGCGGTGGGCGCGCTGATGGGCACCATCCCGCCGGAGCAGGCGGGCGTCGGCTCGGCGCTGAACGACACCATCCAGCAGGCCGGCACCGCGCTCGGCATCGCCATCCTGGGCTCGCTGCTGTCGAGCGGCTTCGCCGCCGAGATGCCCGCCGGGATGCCGGAGGAGGCGAAGCACTCCGTCGGCGGGGCGCTGGCGCTGGCCAACGGGGACGCCGGGCTCGTCCGGACCGTCCGGGAGGCCTTCACCTCGGCGATGTCGACGACCTTCACGATCAGCGCGGTCGGGGTGCTGGCGGCGGCAGTCGTGGCCACGCTGGTGATGCGCGACCGGAAGGGTGGGGCGGCGGCGGGGGAGCCGGTAGCCGGGGCGTCGGCAGAGGACGCCGGGATCGCCGCCTGACTTCGCTGGACCTGGCTGGTCCAGTGCGCCGTGAAGGCCGGTGCCCTGGGGGCACCGGCCTTCGGTGCGGTGAGGTGGGGTGGTGCGGTGTTGCGCAGGAAGTCGGGCGGGCCGACTTCCTGCGCGTGGTTCTTTTTGCCTGAGCTCTGGTGGGGCCCCCTCCCCCCCCACCTCCCGCCCACCACCTCCCGCTGGCAACAGCGGATCCCCGCCTTGCATGGCCCGCGCCCGCCCCGCCGATCGGGGTGTGTGCGGAGAGTGATCGGCGCACGATCAGATCAGCGG